>SXJR01000164.1 GCA_005779305.1 Myxococcales bacterium | reverse complement strand
CAGATCGGTCTCGGTCTCCTCGCCAAACGTGGTCTCGATCAGGCCGGCGCGGGTCGAGCCGAGCGCGTGGGCATAGCTCATGGCCAGCGGCTTGGCCGCGGGCGACGACGACGCGTGGACCGCGAGCAGCGCCGGTACCCCGCCGCCGTCCTTGTAGGTCTCGCGCACGCGGTGACCAGGCGCCTTGGGCGCGATCAGCGCGACGTCGAGGCCGGCCGACGGCGCGATCGTGCCGTAGTGGATGTTGAAGCCGTGGGCGAACATCAGCATCTTGTCGCTGCGTCCGTCGAAGTGCGGCGCGAGGTCTTCCTTCCACAGCTTCGGCTGCCGGGTGTCGGGCACCAGCACCATGACCACGTCGGCCCAGGCCGCGACCTCGGAAGGCGCGGCCACCTCGTGGCCGGCAGCCTTGGCGACGGCGATGCTCTTCGAGCTCGGGGGCAGGCCGACCTTCACGGTCACCCCCGAGTCGGCGAGGTTGCCGGCGTGGGCGTGGCCCTGCGAGCCATAGCCGATGATGCCCACCTTGCGGGCCTTGATGAGAGCGGGGTTCGCGTCCTGGTCGTAGTAGAGCGTGGCCATTGATATCTCCTGATCAGCTCGCAGCGGGTTTGGCAGAAAGGGTGGGGTCGGCGACGCCGGCGCGCGGCATGGCGACGGCGCCGGTGCGCACCAGCGAGATCACGCCGAACGGTTCGAGCACGCGACGCAGATCGTCGACGCGGTCGCGGGTCGCGGTGATCTCGAGCACCAGCTCGTCGGGAGCCACGTCGATGACGCGGGCGTTGAACAGCTCGGCGGCCTGCACGACCTGGGCGCGCGACCCGAGATCGGCACGCACCTTGATGAGGGCGAGGTCGCGCTCGATGGCCTGGTGGGCGTCGAGCTCGTGGACCTCGACCAGATCGACCAGCTTCCACAGGTTGGCCTCGAGGCGAAGCGCGGTGGCGTCGTCGCAGGCGACCACGATGGTCAGCCGCGACAAGCCGGGCAGCTCGGACTGACCGACCGTCAGCGACGCGATGTTGTAGCCGCGGCGCCGGAACAGCGACGCGACCCGGTTGAGCACGCCGGGCACGTCCTCGACGGTGGCGACGAACGTGCGCAGGCGCGGACGGGGCGGAGCAGCAGCGGGCGGGCTCATGGCCCCTCCGTCTGACGCCGGACGGGCCGTGTCGATCGGCCTCGTTCGGCGAGGAACGCCGTCTCGGCCGGTACGGAGGTCGCTCGCTCGCAGACTCGCTCGCTCATCGGGGCACCTCGTCTTCCTCGGTGTCAGCGGCGGTCTCGACCAGCGCTGAGGGTGGCGCGTGGGGGCGGCGGATCATGTCGCCGAGGTCGGCGCCCGACGGCACCATCGGATAGACCGAGTCCTCCTGCTCGACGCGGAAGTCGATCACCACGGTGCCGGGCTCGCGGCGCGCGGCCTCGACCACGGCGGCGAGCTCGGCTCGCTTCGTGACCCGCATACCGGTGAGTCCGTGGGCCTCGGCCAGCTTGACGAAGTCGGGCGAGCGCATCGGCGTCGCCACGTAGCGACCGCCGTAGAACATCTCCTGCCACTGACGGACCATGCCGAGGTAGCCGTTGTTGATGATGGCGACGTTCACCTTGATGCCCTCCTGGGCGCAGGTGGACAGCTCGCAGGCCGTCATCTGGAAACCACCGTCGCCGGCGACCACCCAGACCTCGTCGCCGGGCCGCGCGAAGCGAGCGCCGATCGCCGCCGGCAGCGCGAAGCCCATGGTGCCGAGGCCCCCGCGGGTCACCAGGCCCCGGGCGTGGTCGTGCGTGTAGTACTGCGCCACCCACCTCTGGTGCTGGCCGACGTCGGTGACGACCACCGCCTTGCCCTCGGTGAGCCGCCACAGATCGTGAATGACGTGCGCGGCGTGGAGCTTGCCGGTGTCGGGCAAGGCCTGGATGTCGCGCACCGCGGCGTCGCCCTTCTCGGCCTCGATGCGGGCGATCCACGCCGTGCGGTCGAGGCGCTTGCAGCGCGGCGTGAGCTCGCCCAGCACGCGCTTGACGTCGTCGACGATGGCGACGTCGACCGCGACGTTCTTGCCGATCTCGGACGAGTCGAGGTCCACGTGGATCTTGCGCGCACGCGGCGCGTAGGTCTTGAGGTTGCCGGTGACGCGATCGTCGAAGCGCATGCCCAGCGCGATCAGCAGGTCGGCCTCCTGCACCGCGCGGTTGACCCAGGCCTCGCCGTGCATGCCCATCATGCCGAGGGCGCGCGGGTGGGTGGCTGGGAACCCGCCGAGCCCGAGCAGCGTCGACGCCACCGGGGCACCGGTGCGCTCGACGAAGGCGAGGAGCTCGGCGGCGGCGCCGGCCTGGACGATGCCGTGGCCGGCCAGGATCAACGGACGCTCGGCGTGATCGATGAGCCGCGCGGCGCGTTCGAACGCGTCCTCGCGATCCTGGGCCGTGGCGCGGACCGGACGCTGGCGAGCCGGCCGAGCCAGCCGGCGATCGGCGGGATCGAAGTCGCACGAGCCCTGCTGCGCATCCTTGGTGATGTCGACCAGCACCGGCCCGGGCCGGCCACTCAGGGCGACGTGGAAGGCCTCGCGCAGCACGGGACCGATGTCCTGGGCGCGCGTGACCAGCCAGTTGTGCTTGGTGATGGGCAAGGTCACGCCGGTGACGTCGGTCTCCTGGAACGCGTCACTGCCGATGAGGTGCGACGACACCTGGCCGGTGATGAACACGCACGGCACGCTGTCGAGCATCGCGGTGGCGATGCCCGTGACCAGGTTGGTCGCGCCCGGGCCGCTGGTCGCGACCGCGACCCCGACCCGACCCGACGCCCGCGCGTATCCATCGGCCATGTGGGCCGCGCCCTGCTCGTGCCGCACCAGCACGTGCTTCACGCGGTACTTCGGCAACGCGTCGTAGGCCGGCATGATCGCGCCGCCGGGATAACCGAACACCACCTCGACGCCCATCTGCTCGAGCACCTCCCACATGATCTCCGCCCCCGTCCGCTTCCCCGCCACCCTCTCCGGACTCGTGGTCGTGGTCGTGGTCGTGGTCGTTGACGGCGACGTGGACGTGGACGTGGACGTGGACGTCCCTTCTGCCTCTGCCTCTGCCATGACGCTCACGCTTCACCCCCATCTGCACGATTGGTGATCGCGCCCTCGGCGGCCGAAGCCACCGTGGCGGCGTACTTGCCGAGCACTCCCCGCGGCCGCGGTCGCGGCGACGGCGCATCCGCTCGCCCGTCGAGCCCACCCTCGACATCGAGCCGTCGCGTCGCCACGTCGATGACGACACGGTCGCCCTCGCGCACGCGCGCGATGGGTCCACCCAGCGCCGCCTCCGGTGCGACGTGGCCGATCATGAAGCCGACCGTGGCGCCCGAGAACCGCCCATCGGTCAACAGCGCCACCTCGCTGGCCAGGCCCTGCCCGACCAGCGCCGCGGTCACCGCCAGCATCTCGCGCATCCCCGGCCCACCCGCGGGTCCCTCGAAGCGGATGACCACGACGTCGCCGGCCTTGATGTCGCCGGCCTGCACGGCCGCGAACGCCTGCTCCTCGCTGTCGAAGACCCGGGCCGGGCCTTCGTGGCGGGTGCGGCTGTGCCCCGAGAGCTTGATCACGCAGCCCTCGGGCGCGAGGTTGCCGCGCAGGATGGCGAGCCCGCCGGTCGCCGCCTTGGGCTTCTCGAGCGAGGTGATGACTTCCTGGCCCGGCGTCTCGCGCGCGGCGTCGGCCTCGGCGCGCAGGCTGAGCCCGCTCACCGTGGGCGTGTCGACGAGCAGGCCGGCCGTGAACAGGCGCTGACACAGGACGGCGAGCCCACCGGCGTGATGCAGGTCGACGGCGGTGAAGCGGCCGCCCGGCTTGAGGTCGGCGATGGTCGGTGTGCGCGCGGCCAGGCGATCGAAGTCGTCGATGTCGAGCGGCACGCCAGCCTCGCGCGCGATGGCGAGCAAGTGCAGCACCGCGGGGGTGGAGCCGCCGGTGGCGGCCACCGCCGTGATCGCGTTCTCGATCGATGCGCGGGTGATGAACGCCCGCGCGCTGGTGCCGGTGGCGAGGAGCTGCATCACCAGCTTGCCGGCCGTGGCCGCGGCCTCCTTGCGCTCGGGCGCGAGCGCGGGGATCTCGCCCATGCCCATCGGCCCGAGCCCCATCACGGTGAGCGCGGTCGCCATGGTGGTGGCGGTGAACTGACCGCCGCAGGCGCCGGCCCCGGGACAGGCCTGGTCCTCGAGCGTGCGCAGGTCGGCCAGCGTCATCTTGCCGGCGGCGTGGGCGCCGACGCCCTCGAACACGTCCTGGATGGTCACGTCGCGACCCTGGAAGCGGCCGGGCGCGATCGGTCCGCCGTAGAGCACGAGCCCGGGGATGTCGAGGCGGGCCAGCGCCATCGCCGCCGCCGGCAAGGTCTTGTCGCAGCCGACCAGACACACCACCGCGTCGACGAGGTGGCCGAGACAGACCAGCTCGATCGAGTCGCAGATGAGCTCGCGCGAGATGAGGCTCGCGCGCATGCCCTCGGTGCCCATGGTGACGCCGTCGGAGACCGAGATCGTGTTCCACTCGATCGGCGTACCGCCGGCGGCGCGCACGCCGCGCTTCACGTCATCGGCCAGCGCGCGCAGGTGCAGGTTGCACGGCATGACCTCGGTCCAGGTGTTGACCACCGCGACCAGCGGCCGCTCGAGCGCGGCATCGTCGAGGCCCGTCGCCTTCAACATCGCGCGGGCCGGTGCGCGCGAGGCGTCGCGCACCAGGGCATCGGAACGGCGAGGGCGTCGAGTCGGGTCGGGCATGAGTGGTGGTGGACTTTCGTGGGGCTGAAACGAAGAAGCCCCCGCGACCGGTTCGGTGCGGGGGCCAATCTCTGTTTCGGTCAGTTCCGAATCAGGTCGGCGGCCCGCACCGGGTCGCAATCAGCAGGACCTCAATGATCAGGTCGATGCCGACGACGCCAGCGATGCCGACGACGGGGCGAACCTCTCCATCAAGGACCTCGACGAGGGCGTTGAAGGAGGAGTCCACCATCACGACCTGAAGCGTACGGAGTCGAGACGCACTGTGTCAATCAAAAATACACGTCACCAGCGTTCAACACGCAGTGAAGTCATTGACCGTTCCGGTTGAGGCGTACTCAAGGCCTCCCCGAACATGTCCGGAACGCGGACAATACACGGGCGTGAGCGATCCAGTCGACGAGGCCGCCGAGGCGCTCTACGGGGCGCCGCTGTCGGCGTTCACGGCCGAGCGCAAGCGCCTGGCCGACGCGCTCAAAGCCGCGGGATCCAAGGCATCTGCGACCGGATTCGCCAAGCTGCCGCGGCCGAGCATGAGCGCCTGGGTGGTCAACCAGCTCTGGCGCGTCGCCCGCGGCGAGATGGACGCCCTGCTCGCGGCCGGGGCCCGGGTCCGCGACGGTGACCGCGACGGCCTGGCCGAGCAGCGGGCGGTGCTGGCCCAACTCCGGACCCGGGCGGCGGCGGTGCTGGCCAGCGACGATCACGCGGCCAGCCCCGGCACGATCCAGCGGGTCGCCACCACGCTCCACGCACTGTCGGCGCTGGGTTGGGATCCGGACCCGCCCGGACGCCTGGTCGAGGATCGCGATCCGCCCGGCTTCGAGGTGATGCTGGGCGTGCCGCTCGAGCCGGCGCCGGCGACGCCGAAGAGCCCGCCGCCGGTCGACGAGCTCGCGGCGCGCCGACCCAGGACCGATCGCTCCGCCCTCGAGCAGGCCGAGAAGGCCGAGCGCGAGAAGGAGGAGCGAGAGCGGGCGACGCGAGCGCGGGTCCGCGCCGCCGAGCGCGCGCTGCTCGAGCGCGCCGTCGATGGCATGCGCCGCGCGGTGGTGCAACGCACCGCCGAGCTCGCCAACGCCGTGGCCGAGGTGCAGGTCGCCGAGACCGCGCTCGAGCGCGCCCGCGCGCGGGTCGGCGAGGCGTCGCGCGCACTGGCCGACGCCGAGCACCGGGTCGCGAATGCGGTGGCGGCGCTGGGCGAGCACGACGGCGAAGGCGGCTGAGGGCGAGCGCACGTCCAGGTCCACGCGGGTGGTCATGCTGACGGGCGCGGCGCTCCTGGGATTCGCGGCCAACAGTGTCCTGCGCCGACTGGCGCTGCGCGCCCTGGTGCCACTGCTCGCCGCCGCTGCCGGGCTGCTCCTCCTCGACGAGCCGGCCTCGGTGCGCCTGCTCGTCGCCGCTGCCGCCATCACCGGCGGCGTGGCCCTGGCGATCCGCGGCCGGTCCTGACTGTCGGGGTGACGTGGTAGCGAGGCTGTGTGATCGAGGGTGTCCTGCGCACGGTGTTCGGGCATGACGGCTTCCGGCCTGGCCAGGGCGACGCGGTCGCGGCGGTGATGGCGGGTCGCGATGCGGCAGTGCTCCTGCCCACCGGCGCCGGCAAGTCGCTGTGCTACCAGGTGCCGGCGGTCGCCGCGTTCCAGGCCGGGCGCGGCACCACCATCGTGGTGTCGCCGCTGATCGCGCTCATGAACGATCAGGTCGACGCCCTGACCGGGCGCGGCGTGGCAGCCGCGGCGATCCACAGCCACCAGGACGAGGACGATCAACGCCAGGTGGTCGCGCAGTTCTTGGCCGGTGAACTGGCGCTGCTCTACGTGTCGCCCGAGCGGGCGGCGATGGCCAGCTTCCACCGCATGCTCGCCCGCGTGCCGATCGCCCTCCTGGCGATCGACGAGGCTCACTGCCTGAGCCAGTGGGGTCACGACTTCCGCCCCGAGTACCTGCGCCTGCACGAGCTGCGCGGGGTGGTCGACGCGCCGGTGATCGCGCTGACCGCGACCGCGACGCCGCGGGTGATGGACGAGATCGTGGCGTCGTTGCGGCTGCGGACGCCGGTCATCGTGCGCGGCGACTTCAAGCGCCCCAACCTGCGCTTCGAGGTCCGTCACCTCGGAAGCGACGGCGCGCGCATCGACGCGGTGCTCGCCGCCTGCGAGGCCGCCGGCCTGCGATCGCGCGCCGGCGCCGGCCGCGCCATCATCTACTGCAGCACCCGCAAGAAGACCGAGCGGGTGGCCGACGCGCTCAAGTCAGCCGGCTTCCCGGCCCAGCACTACCACGCCGGCCGCACCGCCCTGGCCCGCGAGCGCGCGCACGACGCCTTCGCGGCCGGCCGCGCCCGCGTGCTGGTCGCGACCAACGCCTTCGGCATGGGCATCGATCAGGGCGACGTCCGCGTCATCGTCCACTTCCAGACCCCCGGCAGCCTCGAGGCCTACTACCAGGAGGCCGGGCGCGCCGGCCGCGACGGCGAGCCGGCCACGTGCCTGATGCTGTTCGGCGCCGGCGATCTGATGACCCAGCGCAAGCTGCAGCAGGGCTCGGGCAACGCGAGCGGCCGCACCGAGCAGGCGCTGGCCGCGATCGAGAAGTACGCGAGGGCGTCGTCGCGCTGCCGGCAGGTGATGCTGTGCGAGCACTTCACCGGCTCGAGCGAGCACGCGGCGTGCGAGCGCTGCGACGCGTGTACGGGCGCGACGGCTGCCCTCGATGGCGTCGAGGACGTGCGGGCTCGACCCGCGGTCGAGCCGCTCGGTCTCGACGGTCGACAGCTCATCCTCGACGCGGTCGCGCGCCTGCGCCGGCCGGTGGGGCGCGGCAACCTGGCGCTGGCGCTGCGCGGCAGCCGGGCCAAGGCGGTCGCCGAGGGCGAGCTCATGCAACTCCCCGAGTACGGCCTGCTCCAGCACGCCAGCGAGGCGACGGTGATCGCCACCATCGACGCCCTCATCCGCGAGCGGCGCCTGGTGCGGCGCGGCCAGAAGTATCCGACGGTGTGGCTGGCCGGCCGGCCACTGCGCGAGCCCCAGGCCAGCGCCGGCTCCGACGCGACGGCGGTGACGACCGGGCGGCCGCGCCGGCAGCGTGTGGGCGGCGGCGGCAGCGAGGTCGCGCGTGAGCTCGATCGCTACCGCAAGAAGATGGCGCGCGCGCTGAAGTGGAAGGCGTACATGGTGTTCCAGCAGCGCGTGATCAGCGCGATCGACGCGATGCGCCCACTCACCAAGGACGCGCTGGCCCGCATCCCCGGCCTGGGTCCGGCCAAGATCGCGCGCTTCGGCGACGACCTGGTGGCCCTGGTACAGCGCCACCAACCGCGGGACCGCGCGGCAACAACCGGCACGCAGGTCTCGCTCCATCTCGATCCGTGACTAGACCCAGGGTTCACCTGTGTCGACCCGCCTCGCCTGGTCCTGTACCCGGGGGCGCCGCCTCCGGTCAGCCCGGGGGCGGCAGGATCCTGAAGATCAGCGCGTCCTTGTTGGTCAGCGCGGTGCCGACGCAGGCCTTGAGATCGGCGAGCGCGCGCACCGCGGTCTCGGCCAGCATGCGGCCGTCATCGCGGCGGCGCGGCGCGTCGGGCTGGGCCCCGATGTACTTCACGAAGTCGTCGTACTTGTCGATCAGCTTCTGCGGATCGAGGTCCTTCAACATCGGCACGAAGTAGCCCGGGTTGACCACGACCCAGTCGCCCTTGCCGACCTCGAGCGCGTTGCGATCGGCGTACGGCGTCGACAGCTGATCGTGCGGGATCGAGCCGAGGAAACCCTCGTCATCGGCCTGGTGCTGGTGCGGGATCACCTCGACGAAGAACACGAACAGCTCGATGCCCTTGCGCAGGCTCGACAGGTCGTCCTCGTCGAGAGGCGGGAAACCCTCGGGCACGCCGACGTGCATGGCCGGCACGACCACCCGCTCGAGGATGTCGATGGCAAGCGGCGCGGTGGCGCGGCGCAGGGCGACGATCTGCGCCACCGCCTCGAACAGGCCGCGGTCGGTGGTCTGCTCGGCCACCGGCTTGTCCTGGTTGGCCCGCGACAGCGCCTCGGTCACGCGCTCGACGATCTGCTGGTTCTGCGGACCGAGCCGCGATCCGGATTCCTTGATCGCGGCGATCAGCGCCTTGGTCGGCTCCTTGGTCCACAGCCGGCCGAGGTTGGCGAAGTCCATCGACAGCCACTGCCCGAGCGGCACGGTGTGCAGGCGCAGGTAGTGCTGGGCCAGGAAACGATCGAGCGACTGGCCCTTGTCGCGCTCCTGCTGCTCGGCGTGGTTCTCGCGGATCTTCTCGACCTCGGTGACCATGCGCTTGATCGCGCCCGAGCCCATGCGCAGGAGCTGCTCGGCGAACTGGAACGGCGCCACCTCGAGGAAGACCTTGGAGAACCCGATGCGCCAGGTGTGGGGGTCGTCGCCGAACAGGATCCAGTGGCCGCCGTGGCGACGGCGCAGGGTCTCGCCGATCCACGAGCCGAAGTTGAACCAGATCTCCCAGTGACCCTCGTCCTTGAGATCGAGCTCGTCCTTGTCGCCGATCTGACCGAACAGCCAGGTGTCGAAGGTGATCAGCTCGATCGGCACGCCCAGCGCGATCGCGCCGGCGTCGCCCTCGACGTCGGCGATGGCGTCGACCACGTCGCCCTCGGGATCGATCAGCTCGTCGAGCACGATCTCGGTCTGGCCGCGCACCTTGGACGAGAACCGGTACGCGCCCTCGCGCAGCTCGTTCATCGCCTTCTCGAAGCGAACCTTGGCCGCCTCCTCGGCGGCGGCGAGCTGACGCGCGCCCTCGGACTTCGACTTCCGCGGCTCGTGCTTCTCAGGTTCGGGCGTATCCGACACGACCCGGCGAGAGTATACGAGCGCCGCCGACGCACAACCGGCCGGCGCGGCAATCTCGGCCTGGCACGCCAGACGACCGACGCGCGGACCTCGACGGTGATCGGATCAGGTCGTCGCCGGCTGCCACAGCGGCTCGGGGCGGCCGTCCTTGAGGGCCGCCCAGCGGCCGAAGACGAACAGCGCGTCGGAGAGCCGGTTGAGGTACGTGACCGGGAGCTCGCCGAGATCCTCACGCTCGCCCAGCGCCACGATCAGGCGCTCGCCGCGGCGGCACACGGTGCGAGCCAGGTGGAAGCTGGCCGAGGCGGCGCCGCCGCCGGGGAGGACGAAGCTGGTCAGCGGCGGCAGGGCGTCGTTGAGCGCGTCGATGTCGCGCTCGAGCTGCTCGACGTGGCGGAGCGCGACCCCCGGCAGCTTGGCGCGTCGCTCGGGGTCGGGCGTGGCCAGCTGGGCGCCGAGGTTGAACAGCTCGTTCTGCACGCGGTGGATGATCGGGATCAGGTGCTCGCCCGCGGCCGAGCTCTCGAGCGCGGTCCGCACCAACCCCAGCGTCGCGTTGATCTCGTCGACGGTGCCGTAGGCCTCGATCCGGGGCGCTGCCTTGCTCACCCGATCGCCGCCGATGAGCGACGTCTGTCCGCGATCACCACCCTTGGTATAGACCTTGTCGATGCGCATCGCCGTGGACCTTAGCAGGCGGCGGTGTACGATCGCAGCGTGACCACGCCTCTGGGAGTCGATCGCTATCGCCATGTCGTCGTCCTCACTGGCGCCGGCGTCTCCAGGGCCTCGGGGCTGCCCACCTACCGCGGCGAAGGCGGGCTGTGGACCCAGGGCGACACGGTCCGCAACTCGGACGGCGCCACCATGGCCGCGGATCCCGAGGCGGTGCTGCGCTTCTTCCTGCCCTGGCGCCGGCAGATCCAGGCCGTCGCGCCCAACCCGGCCCACACCGCACTGGCGGCGGCCGAGGCCCGCCGCGGCCCGGGAACCTCGTTCACGGTGATCACCCAGAACATCGACCGCCTCCACCAGCGCGCCGGAAACCAGGACGTGATCGAGATCCACGGCTCGCTGTTCCGCTCGCGCTGCACCGCCTGCGACCTGCCTGCCTTCGACGACGACCGCGCCGACGTCGAGCTGCTGCCCCGCTGCGAACGCTGCCAGGCGCTGCTCCGACCCGACGTCACGCTGTTCGGCGAGATGCCGCCGGCGCGCGCCGATCACGACGCCAAGCGCGCGCTGCGCACGTGCGATCTCTTCGTCGCCATCGGCACCTCGGGGCTGGTGTGGCCGGCAGCCGGCTTCGTCCGCGGCGCGGCCTACGCCGGCGCCCGCTGCGTCTACGTCAACCTCGATCCTCTCGACGACGCGACCGACTTCCGCGAGTCGTTCCTCGGCAAGGCCGAGGAGCTGGTGCCAGCGCTGTTCGGGTAGCGAACGGAGTTACTGAACGACCGGCAGCGTCGGCTTGCGCGGCGCCGGCACGGCGGCGACCGCCGCCGGGTCGGGCGTGACCACGGCGCCGCCGGGGAGCTCGAGGGTGAAGCCGGCGTCGAGGATCATCTGATGATCGGCGGCCGGGGTCGCGCCGATGGTCGTCAAGTAGCCCTGGGTGAACAGCGAGTTGGCCGGCCACAGCGCCATCACGCCCAGCGAGCGCAGCACGACCTCGCGGCCGCCGGCGACGCGCAGGTCGGTGCGCGGGTGCATGAAGCGGAACATGCACAGAGCGCGCAGCGCGTCCGTGGGCGCGACCTTGGGCCGACCAGCGAGCGGCGTGCCCGGGCGCGGATCGAGGAAGTTGACCGGCACCGAGTCGACGTCGAGATCGCGGAGCGCGACGGCGAGGTCGAGCAGATCCTCCTGATCCTCGCCGAGGCCGACGATGCC
Source organism: Myxococcales bacterium (assembly GCA_005779305.1). GTDB lineage: Bacteria > Myxococcota_A > Polyangia > Haliangiales > Haliangiaceae > UBA2376. The sequence continues at coordinate 32,141 of SXJR01000164.1, read as the reverse complement.
GCCGACGCAGGTCTGCATGCCGGCGTCGCGGGCCAGGCGCACGGTCTCGACCCGATCGGCCCAGCGGTGGGTGCTCACGATCTGGTCGTAATAGCGCTCGCTGGTCTCGAGGTTGTGGTTGAAGCGATCGACGCCGGCGGCGCGCAGGCGCTGGGCCTTGGCCTCGGTGAGCAGGCCGAGCGACGCGCACAGCTCGATGTTGCTCTCGGCCTTGATGCGGGTGGCGGCCTCGCAGATGGTGTCGAGGTCGCGCTGCGACGGGCCACGGGTGGCGGTCACCATGCAGTAGCGACGAGCCTGGGCGGCGACGGCGCGACGCGCGCCCTCGACCAGCTCGTCGGGCGACTTCATCGCCGCCTCGCCCGCGGGCGATCCGTACTTCGACGACTGCGAGCAGAAGCCGCAGTCCTCGGGACAGGCGCCGGCCTTGGCGTTGTCGAGCACGTGCAGGAGCACGCGGTGGCCCCAGTGGTGGCGCCGCACCTGGTAGGCGGCGTCGAGGAGCGCGAGCAGCTCGATGGCCGGGGCGTCGAGCACCGACCGCGCCTCGTCGCGGGTGGTGGGCTCGCCGGCGATCGCGCGCGCCGCGAGGGCGTGCCAGGCCGAAGATGCGATGGAGATCATCGCGCGCAGCCTACACGAAAACGACTGGAGCTCTACTGGCGCTCGACGGGTGTCGCGACTTCGGCGGCGACGGTGAAGCTGCGCACGATCTGGTCCTGCTCGGCCCACAGCTTGCCGGCGAGCATGAGCGTGCTTCCGAGCGCGGCGTCGGCCAGCGGCAGCGGCACCTCGACCACGACCGCCGATCCGGCGTCGACCAGCCGGCGCCCGAGCTCGAGCTCGAGCTGGGTGGTCTCCTGCCCCGAGGCGGCGAACGTGTACTGAAGTCGCTGCAGCCGCATCGGCCGCTTGGCGTTGTTCACCACCTCGACGTAGACGACCATGTCTCGGTCGGGCGTGGAGGCCTGTTCCACCGAGAGGACGTTGAGCTGGGCCTGGCGAGAGGCCGGGCAACCGGTGAGCAAGGCGGTGGCTGCGATCAGAACCGTTACGACATGTAGGCGAATAAGCGACATCGAACAACCCCATCTATTGCGGATCCCGTGCCGACCCGCAAGAAATCGGAACTGCTAATCGACACGCCGATTTGGACCCGTTCGTCCACACCTTGCGTGAACCCCTCTTCACGCCGCGTAGGATCCGGCACCGCTCCGGACGCCGCTTTTCGCCCATCGCGTTACCGTAGGAGCCACTGTGAAGATCACCAAAGGAGTCCGGGTCCGCATGAAGGTTCACCTCGCGGTGGCCGGCGGCGACACCCTGGAGAAGAACGTCGTCGAGTACATCCACGGGGGTGGCTCGATGCTGGCCGGCCTGGAGAAGGTGCTCGACGGTCTCGAGAAGGGCGCCAAGCGCGAGGGCACGCTCAAGGCCAAGGAGGCCTTCGGCAACCCGGCGATGCACCCGATCAAGAAGATCAAGCGCAGCGAGTTCCCCAAGGACGCCAAGCTCGACGTCGGCGAGAAGCTCGTCGCCAAGGGCGCCGACGGCATGAACGTCGTGATGCACGTCGTGAAGGTCAGCGCCGACGAGGTCGAGACCCGCCTGGTCCACCCGCTCGCCGAGAAGGACATCCGCTACGAGATCGAGATCCTCTCGGTCACCGATCCCAAGCCGCCGCCGCTGCCGGCGAAGGCGATGAAGCTCGAGGACGCCGACAACTGATTCGCGGCGCGTACGGAAGGGGTGTGTCGAACGTCGTGCGCCGCGAGCGCGCGGCGCATGCGGAGCGTATCGAAGGTCGGCGACGCCGCTCATCAGCTGTCTTCTTCCGGACGCTTCGCGTCCTTGGATGGGGGACGATCGCGTCCCCCATACCCCCACTCCTACCCGGGCCGTCTTGATGATTGCCGGTGGCCGGTGGCCGGTTGCAGGTTGCCTGTTCTCTTCGGCGCTAGCTGAGCGGCATCGGATTCAGTTGTATTCCGTGGGGTACGAGACCTTGGTCTCGCCCGTACCGGTCGGAAAGGTGAGGGCCTTGAAGACGCCGATCAGGCAGTCCTCGATGCCCTTGTCGCCGATCGACTCCTTGATCACGACGTTCTTGGTGGTGCCGTCGGGCCGGATGGTGAAACGAGTCACCACCTTGCCCTTCTTGCTGCCCTTGCGGCCGCAGGCGATGAGCTTGGGCCGGGCGCCGGTGAGCACCGGCCGCACGTCGTCGACGGGAAGGCCGCCGGCGATGGTGCCGCCGTCAGGATCGCCGCCACCGCTGGGGCCGACCGGGCCGCCGTCACCCTCGGCGGCCTTGCCGGTGAACGCGACCGCGAGCTGATACGTGATCCCGGCGGTGCTGCCGGTGGGCTCGATGCGGATGGCGCCGACCGCCTTCTGCACGCAGCCGTCGATCTTGGCGCCCAGCGACGAGCTGACCACGACGTCGGTGATGGCCCCGTCGGGCTGGATCTTCATCTTGATCGCCACCGGGCCGGAGGCGGTCGGCGCCTGCGACTGACAGGCCTTGATGGGCCCGCTCTGGGCCAGGAGCTGGGTCTGGATGGTCGCGGCCAGATCCGCCGGCGACGAGCCGGCGGTGATCTCGAGCTCACCGCTCCAGGCGCCGCCGGGCAGGGTCCACACCGCCAGCACGCCGGCCGCACACTGCGCGGCGCCGCCCTTGGTGACCGCGGTCGCGGTGACGGCGCCGCCGGCGGCGACCGTGATCTTGACGTTGACCTTGGCCGGCGGCGAGCCGCGCCAGCACACGCCCATCGCCATCTGGGCGGCGGTGAGCGCGGCGTCGACGCGTGGGCGATCGGCCTTGGGTCCGCCCTTGACGATCGCCGGCGCGGCCGCGGCGCCGGCGGGGACCAAGATCGCCGCCGCGGCGGCGAACACGAACACGAGCCGGGTTGCGACGGCGCCACGCATCACGAGTAGAGTAGCACCGCGTGAGCCACGACTTCCGTCTCTACGCCCACCGCGGCGCCTCCGCCGAGCTGCCCGAGAACACGCTGCCCGCGTTCCGCCGTGCGCTCGAGATCGGCGTCGACGCGCTCGAGATGGACGTGCACCTCACCCGCGACGGGCACCCGCTGGTCTCACACGACGAGCACGCCGGGCGTATGGGCGGCGTCAAGGCGCGGTGGAGCGAGCTCGATCTGGCCGAGGCCCAGCGCGTGGATCTGGGCCAGGGCTTCGTCGCGCCCGACGGCGGCCGCCCCCACGTCGGCAAGGGCTTTCGCGCGCCCACGTTCGAGGAGGTCCTGGTCGAGCTGCCTGGCGTGCGCGTCAACGTCGACATCAAGCAGGCGCGACCGCCGATGGTCTCGCCGCTCCTGCGCCTCATCCGCAAGCTCAAGGCCGAGGACCGGGTGACCCTGGCCAGCTTCCAGACCCGCACGCTCATCGCGGTGCGCCAGCGCGGCTACGGCGGCGAGACCGCGCTGGCCCAGGGCGAGGTGGCGGCGCTGTGCGCGCTGCCACGCCGGGTGATCGAAGCCCTGCCCTTCGTCGGCGACGCCGCCCAGGTCCCGGTCAAGGTCGGGCCCATCGTGATGGGCAGCCGCTGGTTCATCGACAAGTGTCACGCCCTCGGCATGCGCGTCGACTTCTGGACCATCAACGATCCCGACGAGGCCAAGCGGCTGATCGCGCTCGGCGCCGACGGAATCATGACCGATGATCCGGCCCGCCTGGCGCCGGCCCTGCGCGCCGTGCCCCGTTAGTCGAGCTTCAGCGAACCAGCTCGGCGAGCCGCGCGTGCAGCTGGCCCAGGGTGCGGCTCGCGGCGGGACGGACGGGTGCGACCTGCGACATGGGGACGGTGTCAACTTTGTCAACTTTTCAGGCGGATCGCCTGACCGCGCCACAACGCGCGCCGACGGTTCGTTTCGCCGTCGTCGACGGTGCCCGCTCCTCGCCGACTTGACGCAAGCACGGCGCGAGCGGTGAGTGACGGCCGCCAAAGTTGACAAAGTTGACACCGTCCCCACCCCGTTAGTCGAGCTTCAGCGAACCAGCCCGGCGAGCCGTGCGTGCAGCTGGCCCAGGGTGCGGCTCGCGGCGGGGCGGACGAGGATCGTGCCGTCGGCTCGTCCGATCGCGTAGCTGGGACCAGCGGGTTCCTCGCCAGGGATCACCGCCCAGGTTGCGCCTTCGGGCAGCGCGGGTGGCGGGCCCGGCGCTGGCGCGGCGCCGAGCGCGGTCGCGATGCGGCGGTGATCGCGACCGATCGAGATCAACCAACGGCCGCTGGCATCGAAGCGCGCTGACAGCACCGCGACGCCGTGGTCGGCGAGGACGCGCTCGGTCGATGGCTCGACCGCGCCGCCGCGCACGCTCCAGGCCCGGACCTTGCCGTCGTCACCGGCGGCGATCATCAGCGCCCCGTCGGGCGTGAACATCACGTGGCGGACGTCGTCGCCGATCGGCCCGAGCTCCAGCGGCGGACGTTCGGGCGCACCGATCGACCACACCCGCACCACCCGATCCTCGCCGCCCGACGCGAGCAGGGTCCCGTCGACGGAGAAGGCGATGGCGTTGGTGCCGCCACCGTGACCGGGCAGGACGCGGAGCGGCGTCCCGTCGCCGGTGAAGAGCGCGATCGGACCCTGCTCGGTAGCCGCCGCGATCGTGGCGCCGTCCTCGCCGCGGACCAGCGTGCGCACCCCGCCATCGACGGTTCGCCGCGGCGCGATGCCGGCGCCGTGCACGTCCCACCACAGGAGCTGACCGTCGGCCCCCGCCGAGACCAACCAGATCGTCCCCGTCGCCACGTCGCGCGAGAATCCGAGCCCGGTCACCCGTCCGCCGTGGGCACCGACGTGAACGCCACCACCGGTGTCGATGGACCACAGCCAGAGCTCGCCATCGGTGTCGGCGGAGGCGGCGACGGTGCCGCCTCCGGTGACCACCAGATGCTCGACCGCGGCGCCGTGGCCCACCAGCACCGCCGGTGCTCGGGCATGGGCGACATCCCAGCGCCGCACCTCGCCCGCGCTGTCGGAGGTGAGCAACTCGGCGCCGTCGAAAGCGATGTGGCGCACCCGCTGGCGGTGACCGCGTAGCTCGACCCGTCGGCCATCGTCGCGACTCCACAGCTGGAGGCTGCCGTCATCGGCGCCGCTGGCGACCTGCGCGCCGTTGCCGGCGATAGCGACCGCGCGAACCTGCGCCGGGTGTCGGCCGATGGTGCGTGCGCCATCCGAGCTCAGGTGCACGACGCGGCCATCGACGGCGGCCACCACCACCGTCTCGCCGTCGGCGGAGAAGGCGCCGGTCTTGGCGGCGACGCCGGTCGCGACCCCCGGCTCGGTGCGCACGCCGCTGCCGTCGAGCCGCCAGTCGTGCACCGTGCCGGCGGCGTCGAGCGCCTTCACCCGGGCCGCGCCGCCCCAGATCGCCACCACCTCGCCGCCGGTTCGCGCCACCTCCGCGCCGGTGGTGGTGCCAGCCGCCCAGCGCCAGACCACGCCGTCGTCGTCGCCGGCGACCAGCGCGCCATCGAGCGCGAAGACCAGCGACTCGATCTCGGCCCGGGGGCCGTCGAGGCGCTCGCCGTCGCCGCCGTCGCGCGACCACAGCCACACACCGCCGCGATCGTCGCCGGCGGCGACCCGCTTGCCATCGGGCGACCACACCACCACCTCGACGTCGCCGCCCAGGCCGGCCGGCTCGGCGGCCACGACGCCGCGCTGATCGACGATGCGCAACACGCCGGCGTCGCCGCCGATCGCGAGCAAGCCGCCGTCGGACGACGGGCGCACGACGTGCACGCGCCGCGTCGCCTGCCACAGCACGCGCGGCGCGGAGGCGTCGCGATCCCACCACGACACGCGCCCATCGTAGCCGGCGGTGACCACCGCGCCGGTGGGGCCGGGCACACCCTCGACCCAGCGGGCTTCGTCGTCGTGGCCGCGCAGCACCGCCGTGGCCGCGCCGCGGCCGATGGCCTCGTCGGCGATGGCCCACGCCGCGTCGGGATCGACGCCGCGCTCGGTGAGGGTGGACAGCGCCGCCAGCGCCGCCGACGGATCGCGCGCGAGCGCCGACCGGGCCTGATCGAGCACGAGCAGGTTGTTGCGCTCCTCGAGCAGATCGCGGGCGGCGGCGACCTGCGCACGTTCGCGATCGGCGGCGCGGTGAGCGGCCCGCGCGTCGAGCCACAGCATGGTCACCACGGCCGCGAACAGGGCGCCGCCCAGCACCGCCGCCAGCACCGCCGCCGCCACCCCCGGTCGCCGTCGCGCGAAGCGCCGCACCTGCTCGAAGGCGCCCGGCACGCGCGCCGAGATCGTGCCGCCGGCGAGGTGCTTGCGCACGTCGTCGGCCAGCGCCGCCGCCGACTGATAGCGGCGCTCAGGCTCCTTGGCCAGCGCCTTGTCGCAGATCGCGTCCAGATCGCCGCGCAGCGCCGGCCCATGCTTGCCGAGCGGCCGCGGCGGCTCGTCGCAGATGGCGCGCGCCAGGTCGGGCAGGGCCTTGCCGCGTGCGTCGTACGGCAGCTCGCCTGAGGCCAGCTCGTAGAGGAGCACGCCGAGGGTGTAGACGTCGCTGCGCGCGTCGACCTCGTCGGGCCGGAGCCGGGCCTGCTCCGGGCTCATGTACACCGGCGTGCCGATCAGCTCGCCAGCGCGGGTCTCGCCGCTGCTCGAGCCGTCGACCGCGGCCACGCGGGCGATGCCGAAGTCGAGCACGGCGACGCGGCCGTCGCTGCGCACCATCACGTTCGAGGGCTTGAGGTCGCGGTGGATGACGCTCTTCACGTGGGCGTGGTGGATGGCGTCGCAGACCGCGACGAACAGCCCGAGCCGCGTTGCGAGGGACGGCTGCTCGGCTCGCACGTGGGCGTCGAGGGTCACGCCCTCGACCCGCTCCATCACGAAGTATGGGTGACCGTCGGCCTCGCCGGCCTCGAGCACGCGAGCGATGCCCGGGTGATCGAGCCGCGCCATGATCTCGGCCTCGGCGAAGAACCGGACCATCGCCGCTGGCGACGAGGCGTGCAGCACCTTGATGGCCACCGGCCGGCGCGGTGCGTCTTGCTCACCGGCATAGACGGTACCCATGCCGCCCTCGCCCAGGACGTCGAGCAGGCGGAAGCCGGGGATGACGAGGCGCGCGCGGGGCTTGCGGATGAGCGCGGTGGTGGTCGCCGCCGCCGTCGGCTCGCTGCCCTCGGCCGCCATCATCGTCGGCGCGTCGGCGTCGAGCCGGCCGACCGCCTTGACGGTGGGATCGGGCGGGTCGGCCATCGCCGGCGATCTTCGCTCCGGAGCCCGCTGTAAGCTTGAACGAGGGGAGCCGTTCTAGACCGGTGCGCACGAACCACGCCATCACCGTCGCTGCCGCCGCCCTGGTGGCGCTGGTGGCGTGCGGCGGCGCCTACCGCGACTATCCGCGCTGGCGCTTCATCGCGCCGGCCGAGGTCGACCGCGGCTGCATGCTCGGCAAGAGCTTCATCCGCATGTCGGGCAAGACCGGGGTGGGCATCACCGTCGAGCTGCGCTCGCGTGGCGACTGCAACGTGCGCTTCGTGCGCGCCGAGCTGGTGCTCGACGGCCAGCGCGCGCCGGCCACCCTGCCCGCGCCGCTCGAGCTGCGCGGCCGCTCGCTGGTCTACGTGTGGCTGCCCTTCGAGTTCGACAACCAGGCGGCGTGGAACGCCGGCCGGCGCGACGGCGCGTTCGAGATCGATCTCGAGGTCGCCGGGGTCGTCGCGCCGACCTGGCGCATCGCCGCCGATCACCGCCGCGAGCACCGCTTCAGGCCTGGAAGTGACCCATGGCGACGTTGACGCGCCTCGTCCTGGTCGCGGCCGCGCTCGTCGTCCTCGGCGGCTGCCCGAAGACGCGCTACCGGTCCGACGTCAACGCGCCCGGCATCGTGCACCTCGAGGCGCCGCCGCCGCGCGAGAACGGCGACCCGGCCGTGTACGTCGAGCCCGAAGACCCCGGCGAGCACGAGCTCTACATCGGCCCCGCCGTCGTGCTCGGTCCGGGCTCGGGCCGCACCAGCGACTCCCAGCACGCCGAGTTCGAGGCCGACCTCCAGGTCCGCGTCGCCTACCAGACTCTCGAGACCAGCCATCGCTCGAAGGACATCCCGTTCCCGAAGCAGGCCGGCTGGGCCATGACGCTGGGGTGGTCGCCGATCCAGACCGACCACCGGCCCGACGACACCATCGAGGTGAACACCGGTCCGCTCTACGTCGAGGTCGAGCGCTACTGGATGGTGTTCTCGGCTGGCCTGGGCGCGGTCACCTACGTCGACGAGTGGGACGGAGGCGTGCAGCTAACCCTGACCGCGATGCCATACGGGTTCCGCATGCGCTACCTCGCCGACGGCGGCTTCGAGTTCATGGGCGCGTTCCGGCTGGAGTTGCCGACGTCCATCAACTGGTCTCGCTAACGCCGGGTTCACGCACGCGGGCGAGCGAGCGTCAGTGATCGGCCGATCTGGTGGTTTTTCGGCACCCGAAGGCGCCGAGGGAGCCACCGTCCGCGCTTGCATCTCCGTCAGATCTTGGAGTAACTCGGGGCGTCTTTTCGGCGCCCGCCCCTGCCTTCCTGGCAGGTCCGACCGGCGCCCGGTTCTTGCACTGCGGAGCAGCAATGGCACTCAAGAAAGGCGTCGACGTCAAACCCGCCACCGGCAAGCTCGGCATCCTCTTGCCGGGTATGGGCGCGGTCGCAACCACCTTCATCGCCGGCGTCATGGCGGTGCGGCGTGGGATCTCCAAGCCGATCGGCTCGTTGACCCAGATGGGCACGATCCGCCTCGGCAAGCGCACCGACGGCAAGACGCCGAAGATCAACGACTACATCTCGCTGGCGCAGCTCGACGACATCGAGTTCGGCGGCTGGGACATCTTCCTCGACAACGCCTACGAGGCGGCCACCCGCGCCGGCGTGCTCGACCAGCGCCTGCTCGATCAGCTCAAGGACGAGCTCGAGCAGGTCAAGCCGATGCCCGCCGTGTTCGAGCAGGCGTGGGTGAAGAAGCTCAACGGCCCCAACGTGAAGAAGGGCGCCACCAAGATGGACCTGGCCGAGCAGGTCATGGACGACATCAAGCGCTTCAAGGCCGAGAAGGGCTGCGATCGCGTGGTCGCCGTCTGGTGCGGCTCGACCGAGGTCTACCGCAAGCCGACCGAGACCCACGCCACGCTGGCCAGCTTCGAGGCCGGCCTGCGGGCGTCGTCGGACGACATCGCCCCGTCGCAGATCTACGCCTACGCCTGCCTCAAGCTGGGCATCCCGTACTCGAACGGCGCCCCCAACATGGCGCTCGATCCGCCCGCGATGGTGGAGCTGGCCCGCAAGAACTCGGTGCCGATCTGCGGCAAGGACTTCAAGACCGGCCAGACCCTGATGAAGACCATCCTGGCGCCGGGCTTCAAGGCCCGCCTCCTGGGTCTCCAGGGCTGGTACTCGACCAACATCCTGGGCAACCGCGACGGCGAGGTCCTCGACGATCCCGACTCGTTCAAGAGCAAGGAGGTGACCAAGCTGGGCGTGCTGGATCACATCCTCCAGCCCGAGCTCTACCCCGACCTCTACGGCCACTTCGACCACGTGGTCCGCATCAACTACTACCCGCCCCGCGGGGACAACAAGGAAGGCTGGGACAACATCGACATCGTCGGTTGGCTCGGCTACCCGATGCAGATCAAGGTCAACTTCCTCTGCCGCGACTCGATCCTGGCGGCCCCGATCGTCCTCGACCTGGCGCTGTTCACCGACTTCGCGCAGCGCGCCGGTATGCACGGCGTCCAGGAGTGGCTGTCGTTCTACTGGAAGATGCCGATGACGCCGTCGCCGGAGCTGTACCCGGAGCACGACCTGTTCATCCAGCTCATGAAGCTGAAGAACACGCTGCGCTACACCAAGGGCGATGAACTGATCACCCACCTGGGCGCCGAGTACTACGACTGATCGAGACAGCAGCGTCGGGGGTCGCGCACCACGATCGACCATGGGCGTGATTCGTTACATGTACGGCCCGGGCCGGGTGCCCGGCGAGGGTCGTGCGCCTCAGGGCGACTGGATCCGCCTCATTCCGTTCGCGCTCGGGTTCCCGCGAGACGTCGAGTCCGTTCGCGGGGAGCGGGACGGGTTCGTCTTCCTGGATCAGGTGTATGACCTGAAGCTGATCGGAGACGCCGATCTCCTCGGATCGGGTCCGAACCTGCTCGTCTCCGACGACTTCGCCCGCGCGTACCGAGCGGGGGGCTTCACCGGCCTCGAGCTCGTGCAGGTTTCGCATGCCACGCCGTGCGCCCTCCGGGTGCGGCCGGTGTGGTCGTGCCGGCCCACCCACCACGCTACCGCCGTCTCCGACCGCGTGACCCTCGTGCCGCCCGTGCACCCGAAGGGCCTCCCTTACGGCTACCACGGGCGGCCCACCGAGCCCCTCGAGATCCTCGCTCCACGGATCGACGCGCGTGCGGCGTTCGGTGCTCCCTGGTTCGCGACCGCTTCCTTGCCGTTCCAGCCGCTCGTCGTTCCGTCCACGTTCCTTGCGAGCTTCCTCGAGACCGTCGGCCGCGAGCCCGCGATCGGCTGGGCGGACGTACGTATCGTCGAGGATCCTCGTCATGCTCTGCTGCCGCGGACGGAGCGGTTCGGCGCCACCATCGGGCCTCCCGTGCCAGGGTATGCAACCTTTCGGCAGGCGCTCGACGCTGCACGTCGAGAGGCGTCGACCAGGAGCCACGTGCTCGTGAAGGGGCGTTCGAGGCCGAAGCTCGTGCCGCCCGCGGTCTGGAGCGAGCTCGGGCAGGTCGCCGGCTCCGTGTTCTTTCGCGGCGCGTTCGGCCTGTTCCCTGCGAGCGAGAAGGAGCGAGCGGCGATGGATCCGGCTCGCATCGCGGCGCGGAACGTCCCCGAGTACTCCGTCCTCGCGGACCCCCTCACCCACTCGTCCTCCGTCGAGATCGGCTATCCGCTCGAGCCCGACTGGATCCCGATCGGGTGGTTCGCCGGGGAGATGCCTAGCCTCATCGCCGTGACGCCGAGCGCAGAGGTGCATCGCTGCGAGGCCAACGGCGAGCGGAACCTCCACTATCCGAGCTTCGCTGACTTCTTCGCCGATGTGATGGCCGACCTCGTCTGGGCTCACGAGCGCGACCTCTACGGCTGGCAGTGGTTCGGCGCGTAGCGCCAGAGCTCTCCGTCTTGTGCGGCCTCACGGCGCGCGGGCGGTGACGATCCACGTGCTCGAGCCGGCGTAGAGGCCGTCGGGGCGGATGGCCGGGGTGAGCAGCTCGCGCAGGGCCGCCACGACCTGGTCCATCTTGCGCAGGCCCTCATCCCCGGCGAGGCGGATGATCTCGCCGGCGGGACCGAGCGCCATCGAGAACTCGATGGCCTCGTCCAGGTTGGCCGCAACCCGCATCTCGGCGTCGAAGCGCTCGAAGGTCACGCGGGTCCAACCCGCGGCCTGGAGCTGAGTGCTGACCAGGTCGGGGCTGGCCATCGAGAACGGGCCCGAGCCGCAGGTGACCTGATCGCCCTTGTCGCCCTTGGGGATGATCTCGAGCCACCCGCTGCTCGACGTCGTCGAGGAACGGGTTCTCGGACTTGGCCCGCCACACCACCATGGTGAGCAGCCCGCCCGGACGCATCGCCTTGCGCACGTTGCGCATCGCCATCACCGGGCTGGCGAGCTCCTGGGTGGTGTCGCCGCAGCCGCAGCCGATGTCGAGCACGCGCCGGGCCGCGCTGCCCACGAACGGTTGCAGCCTGAGGGCGGCGATGGCCGGGGAAGGGCGCGCGAGTCCGCGGGGTTAGGCCACTTGATCGAATGGCCAACCGCGTGCAACTCATGCGGGTATGAGGCTCCGGATCGCGCTCACCATCGCCCTGCTCACGGCGTGCAGCTCGCCGCCGGCGGACGATCCGGGCGTCGATGCCAGCGGCGACGTCGACGCCGCGGTGATCGCGACCGACGCGGCCGAGGCCCGCGGCGAGATGCGCGGCGTGTGGATCACGCGCTTCGCCTACTCGTCGCGCGCCGGCCTCGAGGCGATCATCGATCGCGCCGCCGCCGCCAACATGAACACGGTGTTCGTGCAGATCCGCGGCGAGGGCGACGCCTACTACCGGTCAACCCACGAGCCGTGGGCCCGCCGCCTCAGCGGCGTGCTCGGCCGCGATCCGGGCTGGGACCCGCTGCAGGTCGCGATCGATCGCGGTCACCTGCATGGCCTGGAGGTTCACGCCTACTTCAACGTGCTGTCGGCCTGGCCGACCAGCTCGGCGGTGCCTGCCGCCGAGGGCAGCGTACAACACGCGCTCTACGCTCATCCCGAGTGGCTCGCGGTGACGTCCTCGGGCCAGAACGCCGACAGCGAGTACCGCTGGTTCACGCCCGGCAACCCGGCCGTGCGCGCTCACATCGCCGCCACCGCGCGCGAGCTCCTGCGCAACTACGACGTCGATGGACTGCACCTCGATCGCATCCGCACCGCCGGCAGCGACTACTCCCACGACGCCGTGACCCAGGCCGCGTACGACGCCGCGCGCGTCGCCGACCCGCAGCTCACGTGGGCCGACTTCATGCGCGCCCAGGTCAGCGCGACCGTCGCCGACATCTACGCCGCGGCCCACGAGGTGCGCCCGAGCGCCCGCGTGTCGGCGGCGGTGTGGGGCATCTATCGCCCCTTGCCCGGCTGCAACACCAGCCAGGGCTACGGCAACTACCACCAGGACTCGCTGGGCTGGCTGGCCGCCGGCACCATGGACGCGCTGGTGCCGATGGTCTACTGGCCGATCGAGGCCGGCGCGTGCACCGACTGGGCGACCCTGGTCGACGGCTTCCTCGCCGCGCGCAGCGGCCGCCACGTGTGGGCCGGCATGCACGCCCTCGACGACAACGCCTGGGACTTCGATCAGGTGAAGGGCCGCATCGAGTACGCCCGCACCATCGGCGCCGAGGGCACCGTCGTCTTCGCCTCGTCGTACCTCGACGCCGACGTCACCCGCTGGGACGCCTACGTCGGTACCAGCGAGGCGCCCGGCCCCTTCGCCGAGCCCGAGCCAGTCCCGGTCATGGCCTGGAAGCAGTGACCGGCAGCGGGGCCCCGACGAGCTGATCGAACCAGACGAGACACTCGTCGCACGGGGGCGAGCCGGTGGCCCGGCCACCGGCACCGGGGATCAGGAACGACGCGACGAACACGCTCGGCTCACGCATGGGGGCTGGGTTCCGGGACGATGACGTTGAGGCAACGGGGGAGCACCTCGATGCGATAACGCTCGCCCGCCTCCATCTCTTCGCCGTCGAGCTGGGCGTGAGGACGGCCGGCGCTGCCGGGGGCACTGACGGTGAGCACGAAGCGGCGGCCGCGGATGGGTTCGCTGTGCTCGAGGCCGAGATCGCGGAGGAGATCGCCGTCGACCGGCAAGTGGCGCAACGACGCCACCAGCTTCGAGGTGAGGTCGATGCGGCCGGTGATCGGCACCAGCTCGAACAGGCCGTCGTCGGCGCGGGCGGTGGGATCGAGCACCCACTCGCCGCCGAACACGCGGGTGTTCTTGATCACCACGTCGAACAGCGACGGAAACGTGTAGGGCCGACCGTCGATGTCGGCCTCCAGGTCGAACTTGACGTCGCTGACGTAGCTCTCGGCGAACTTGCGCGCCACCGCGCCGGCGTAGACCAGCATGTCGCGATAGACCAGGCCGACCAGCGGGATCTTGCCGACCAGCTCGCGATCGCGGTTGCGGGTGGCCAGCGCCGACGCGCCGAAGCCGATCGACGCCGAGTCGAAGAACAGATCGCGCTGCAGCAGGTGTTCGTCGCGGGTCAACGACTCGATGCGGCCGGCGTCGATGGCCGCGACCCGCCCGGCCGCGATGATGGCGACGTTGGCCGGGAGCGCGTCGGGGCCTGCGTCCATGCCGAACGACTTGCCCTGATCGTTGGCGGTACCCGTGGGCAAGATGCCCATCGCGACCTCCGACGACCTCGCAGATCCGAGCACACCCTTGGCGACCTCGGCGAAGGTACCGTCGCCGCCCATCGCCACCACCACCCGCGCCCCGTCCTCGTCGATCGCCCGCGCAACCAGCGCGACGGTCCCCCCGGCGGGCTCGGTGGCGACGAAGCGATGGGGCACTCCCGCGGCGGCGAGCAAGGCCTCGGCGCGGTCGATGTGCTCGCGCGCGCGCCCGCTCTGCGCGGTCGGGTTGGCGAACAGGACGACCGGTTGATCGCAGCGCCACGCGTCGATTCCTGCCACGGTCCGAGTATAGAGCCGGTATCCTCGCGAGCGATGGGGCTACCGGCACAGCTGGGTGCGGGACGGTTCGAGGTACGCCGATGTCTGGGGCGAGGCGGCATGGGGACGGTGTACGAGGCGGTCGATCGCCGGACCGGCACCAACGTGGCCGTGAAGCTGCTCGGCGACCTCGACGCCCACCGCCTGCTCCGCTTCAAGCGCGAGTTCCGCGCCCTGGCCGATCTACAGCACAAGAACCTGGCGCGGCTGAACGAGCTCATCGCCGACGACGATCGCTGGCTCATCGCCATGGAGCTGATCGAAGGTCACGATCTCTTCAGCTACATCACCCGCCGCGACGATGACGATACCAGCCCCGGCGCCGTGCTCCCCGGCCAGCACCGCTACGACGAGGACCGCCTGCGCGCGTGCCTGCCTCAGCTCGCCGCCGGCATCGACTACCTGCACACCGCCGGGCGCATCCATCGCGATCTCAAGCCGTCGAACGTGATGGTCGATCGCAACGGCCGCGTGGTCATCCTCGACTTCGGCCTGGTCGCGACCTCGGAGTCGCGCAGCTCGGCCAGCGGCTCAGACGTGGTCGGCACCGCGGCCTACATGGCGCCCGAGCAGGCCGAGCTGATCCCGGCGACGCCGTCGGTCGACTGGTACGCGATCGGGACCGTGCTGTTCGAGATCATCACCGGCACGCTGCCGTTCGAGGGTGGCCCCATCGATCAGCTCCTGCAGAAGGCGCAGCGCGACGCGCCGCGTGCCTCCACGCTGTCGCCGACGGTCGCCGCCGACCTCGACGAGCTGGTGGCGCAGCTGCTCAGTCGCGATCCCGCCACCCGCGCCGATGGCCGCGCCCTCGAACGGGTCGGCGGCGGCAAGCCACGGCGGGCCCTCACCGCGCGCCTGACCACCCCGGTCCCATCGGGACCGCTGGTCGGCCGCGTCGCCGAGCTGGCGGCGCTGCGGGCGATCGTCGACGCCACCCGGCACGGCCAGGGCGCGGCCGCCCTGCTGGTCGGCGAATCCGGCGTCGGCAAGTCGGTGCTGGCCCGCGAGCTGGCGCGAGCGTTCGACGCCGATCCCCGTGCGGTGGTGCTGACCGGCCGCTGCTACGAGCGCGAGTCGGTGCCCTACCGCGCCTTCGATGGCGTGATCGACGACCTGTCGGGCGTGCTGGCCCGCATGGACGCCGACGCGCCCGACGTGCCGCTGCCCCGCGACGTGGGCGCGCTGGCCCGCATCTTCCCGGTCCTGTGGCGCGCCCCGGCGGTGGCCAAGGTCGCCCACCACGAGGCCGGCCACCAGCAGGACCAGCGCCTGCGCGCGGTCGGCGCCCTGCGCAAGCTGCTCGATCGCCTCGCCGATCGCGGCCGCGTCCTGATCGTGATCGACGATCTGCAGTGGGCCGACGCCGACAGCCTCGGCCTGCTCGGCGAGCTGCTGCGCGACGACGGGCCGGCGGTGGCGCTGGTGGCGACGGTGCGGGCCGCCGGCGACGAGCTTCCGCCGCGGCTGGCCGCGGCGGTCGAGCGCCTGCCCGGCCTGCAGATCATCCGCCTCGCCGCCCTGCCCACCTCCGAGGCCCGCGCGCTCGCCGTGCAGCTCTGGGAAGAGGTCGGAGGCGCGCGCCCCATCGATCTCGACGAGGTCGTCCGCGAGACCGGAGGCCATCCCCTGTTCCTCGACGTGATGCTGCGCCACCTGGCCGCCGGCGGCGGCGCCGCGCCCATCGATCTGGACGCCGCGCTCAGCGCGCGAACCGCGGCCCTGGGCGCCGACGATCGCCGGCTGCTCGAGATCATCGCCGCCGCCGGCGCGCCGCTCGATCGCCGGCTCGCCGCCGAGGCCGCGGCCATCGATCGCACCGCGGTGGCCGCGCGCATCGATACGCTGGCGACCGCGCGCCTGGTGGCGTCGCGCGGCGACGCGCTCGAGTGTTATCACGATCGCGTGCGCGAGGCCGTGGTGGCCAGCCTGGGCGAGCGCACCGCCGCGACCTATCGCGCGCTGGCCACCACGCTCGAGCGTTCGGGCGGCGCCGATCCGGTCGTGCTGGTGCGCCACTGGGAGGCCGCCGGTGAGACCGAGCGCGCCGCCGAGCTCGCCGTCGCGGCCGCCGAGCGCGCCGAACGCGGGCTGGCCTTCGATCAGGCCGCCCGGCTCTACGAGCTGGCCCTGCGCCGCGCCAACCTGTCCGCCGCCGAGCGCGAGAGCCTCGAGGTCCGCCGCGCCGAAGCGCTGGGCGACGCCGGCCAGGTGCTCGACGCCGCCCGCGCCTACCTCTCGATCGCCGAACGCGCCGGCGCCGCCACCCGCCTCGAGCGCCGGCGCCGCGCCGCCGAGCTGTTCCTGCGCCACGGCCACCTCGACGAGGGGCTGGCCACGCTCGAGGCGGTGCTCGCCGACGTCGGGCTCAGCCTGCCGTCGTCGCCGCAGCGGGCGCTGACCAAGCTGGTATGGAACCGCATCCTGCTTCGCCTCGGCGGCCTTCGCTACCGGGCCAACGACGAGATGCGCGCGTCGGCGCGCGACCTGTTGCGCGTCGATACCTTTCGCACCGTGGGCATCAGCCTGTCGATGGTGCACCCGGTGACGGCCAACTACTTCACGTCCGCCGGCGTGCGCCTGGCGCTACGGCTGGGCATCCCCGAGCGTATCGCCGGGCTGCTCGTGTTCGAGGCCATGTTCAACAGCCTGCAGGGCGTGCCCGGCAAGGCCCGCGCCCTGGCGATCGCCGACATGTGTCGGGAGATCGGCGAGGGTACTGACGACGACACCTACACGGCTGGGCTCGACGCCGGTGCCCGCGGCCTGACCAGCTACTTCAGCGGCGAGTTCACGGCCGCCGCCGAGTGGCTTCGCAAGGGCGAGGCCATCATGCGCGTCCAGCCCGCCGGCAAGGGCTGGGAGCTGGCCAACGTGCGCGTGTTCCTCCTGCTCACGCTTCGCCTGCTCGGCGAGTGCAAGGAGCTCAACGAGCGCGTCCACGAGCTCCTCCGCGATGCCGAGCGCCGCGGTGATCGCTACGTCGAAACGACGCTCACCCGCGGCCTCAACATCGTGTGGCTGGTGCGCGACGATGTCGCCGGGGCTCGGCGCGCCGTCGAGCGCCGCTCGTGGTCACCGCCCAAGGGCAGCTTCCACCTCCAGCACTGGTACGAGGTCCGCGCCGACGCCGAGACCTGCCTCTACGCTGGCGAGCTCGCTGGCCACGCCGACACGATCCTCGACCACCTCGCTCGCTCGGAGAAGGCGCTGCTGGGAAGGATCGTTTCGATCGGCAACGAGAACCACTGGATCCGCGGCCGCATCGGCCTCCTCCGCGCCACCGTTGGCGACCGTAGCGCCCTGGCCATGACCGACCGCGCCATCGTCGCGCTCGATCGTCGCCAGGAGTCGTATGCGAGGATCTGGGCCCAGATCCTGCGCGGCGGGCGAGCGCTGGTGCTGGGCCAGCGCGAGGCCGGGATCGCGGCCTTCGCCGAGGCCGAGCAGCTCGCCCGCGCCGCTCATTGCGGGCTCATCGCCGCCTCGATCCAGCTCCGCCGCGGTCAGCTCCTCGGCGACGAGGGTGACGCCCTGGTGGTCGCCGCCACGAGCTGGATGACCAAGCAGGGCATCCGCAACCCCGAGCGCATGGCCCGGGTCTGGTGCCCGGGTCCGAAGGGTTCATGACGGAATCGTGGTACTTGCCGGCGCCCGGCGTCGCGGCCACCCTCGACGATTCCTGCTAGAACCCGGTTCATGCCGTCCCTTCCCGAACGTCTCCTCCATCCTACCGACGAGCACGCCATGCTGCGCGACACCGTGCGGCAGTGGGCGCGCACCGAGATCGAACACCAGGCCATGGAGCACGACCGGGCCGGCAAGCTCAACGTCGGTCTGCTCGAGAAGGCCGGCGCCCTTGGACTGCTCGGCGTCACCATCCCCGAGGTCGACGGCGGCGCCGGCCTCGATGCGGTGGCCTCGGTGATCGTGCACGAGGAGATGGCCTACGCCGACCCCGGCTTCACCCTGGCCTACCTCGCCCACGCGTTGCTCTTCGTCAACAACTTCTACTACGCCGGCAGCGCGGCCCAGCGCAGCCGCTACCTGCCGCGCGCGCTATCGGGCGCGACCGTCGGCGCCATGGGCATGACCGAGCCCTCGGCTGGCACCGACGTGCTCGGCATGGGCACCGTGGCACGCAGGGACGGAGATCACTACGTCCTCGATGGGCGCAAGACCTTCATCACCAACGCGCCCGAGGCCGGGGTGTTCGTGGTCTACGCCAAGCTCGACGGCCGCATCACCTCGTTCATCGTCGAGCGCGGCTTCGCCGGCTTCTCGACCGGCGCCAAGATCGACAAGCTGGGGATGCGGGCCTCGACCATGGCCGAGCTCATCTTCGACGGCTGCCGGGTGCCGGCCGCCAACCTGCTCGGCGCGGAGGGCGGCGGCATCACCAACATGATGCGCAACCTCGAGATCGAGCGCCTCGGCCTGGCCGCGATGAGCCTGGGCATCGCCCAGCGCTGCCTCGACGTCATGACCCGCTACGCGGTCGAACGCGCGACCTTCGGCAAGGCCATCGCCGAGCACGGCCAGATCCAGCGCTACATCGGCGAGAGCTTCGCCAAGGTCGAGGCCATGCGAGCCCTGGTCTACGGCGTGGCATCGACGGTCGGCCCCAGCAACCGCAATCGCCTCGGCACCGACGCCGCCAAGCTGTTCGCGGCGACCGCGGCCAAGGAGGTCGCCGACGCCGCCATCCAGGTGCTCGGTGGCTACGGCTATTGCGCCGAGTACCGCGTCGAGCAGTTCTGGCGCGACGCCAAGCTCAACGAGATCGGCGGCGGCACCATCGAAGCCCATCAGAAGAACATCACCCGCGATCTCACGCGGCCGGGCTGAGCCGGCGGCAATCACTCGGCGAGGTACTTCTCGAAGGCCTTGAAGTTGTAGTCGCGGCCGAGGAAGTCCTTGACCAGCACGGCGGCGTCCTTGCTGCCGCCCGGGACCAGCACCGCGTCGCGGTACTTGTACGTGGTCTCGGTGTTCATCAGGCCCTTCTTCTGGAAGGGCACCAGCAGGTCCTTGGCGATCACGAGCGACCACATGTACGTGTAGTACATGGCCGAGTAGCCGATCAGGTGGCCGAAGCTGGCGTGGAAGCGGGTGCCGTCGACGTACTGAAACGGTGTGTACTTGGCCTGCAGCCGCTTGACCTCGGCGAGCTGGTCGAGCTTGTCGGGATCGGTGGTGTGGAACGACAGCGAGATCGACGCGTAGAACATCTGCTGCACGGTCTGGGTACCGACGCCGAACTTGTCGGCCTTGCGCATGCGCGCGACCAGCGGTTCGGGGATGACCTCGCCGGCGGCGTTCTTGGCGAAGCGGGCCAGGGTCTCGTGGCTCCACGCCCACTCCTCGAACATCTGCGACGGCGCCTCGACGAAGTCGTGCTCGGTGGCCACACCGCTCTGGCGGATCCAGGCGTGCTGGCCGCCCAGCACGTGGTGCATGAGGTGCCCGAACTCGTGGAACATGGTGACGACGTCGTCGTGCTCCATGAGCTCGCCGCCCTTGGCGAAGTTGCACACCAGCACGCCCTCGGGGAGCTGGACGCCGGCGACGCCGTCGTGGAGGGTGAACTGGGCGGCGTGTTTGTACTTGCCGTCGCGCGGGTGCATGTCGAGGAAGATGCGGCCGAGCTTTTCGCCGCCGCGGTTCACGTCGAAGACCTTGACGTCGGTGTGCCAGACCACCGCGTCGGTGACCGGCACGTACTGGATGTCGAAGATGGTCGAGGTGATGTCGAGCAGGCCGGCCAGGGTCTGCTCGTACGGGAAGTACGGGCGCACGTCCTTGCTGTCGACCTCGTACTTCTTGCGCTTGACCCGGTTCTCGAGGAACAGCTTCTGCCAGTCCGCGACGCGGGTCGCCTTCTTGTCGAGGGTCTTGAGCTCTTTGAGCAGCTCGGCGTAGTCCTTCTTGGCGCGGGCCTGGGCGAGCTTGCTCACCCGCTCGATGAAGTCGGCCGCGTGTTTGGCCGACTTGATCATCTTGTCCTCGGTGATGTAGTCGGCGAAGTTTTCGTAGCCGAGCAGGTCGGCCTTCTCGTCGCGCAGGGCCAGGACCTGGGCCAGGAGCGCCTCGTTGCCCTGGTCGCCACGCGAGCGGAAGGCGACGTAGAGCTGCTTGCGGGCCTCGTCGTCCTCGGCGTAGGCCATGAACGGGTTGTAGTCGGGGTAGTCGGTGCTGATCTTGACCTTGCCGCTGGCGTCGGCGGCGTGTCCGGCGACGAAGTCGTCGGGTAGCCCCTTCAGCTGCTCCGGGCCGAGCTCGATCGAGCGCACGTCCTCGGCGATGTTCTTGGAGAACTGCTGGCCCAGCTTGGTCAGCTCGTCGTCGATCTGCTGCAGCCGGTTGCGGGTGGCGTTGTCCTTGTCGACGCCGGCGCGGCGGAAGTCGCGCAGCGTGCGGGCGTGGAAGCGGGCGGTCGCCGCGTCCGCCGGGTCGACCTTGACCGCGGCGATGGCGTCGTAGAGCGGCCGGTTGAGCTGGAGCTCGCTGGCGAAGGTGGAGGTCTCCTGCTCGCAGGTGCGGGCGGCCTCGCGCACCGCCTCGGTGGGGTGGACCTCCGAGTAGAGCCCGGCCAGGGCCATGCTGTTGCCCACACCGGTGTGCAGCTCGTTGAGCGGCTTCAGCGTGTTCGCGACGGTGCGCTCGTCGGCGACCTCGAGGATCTGGGGGAGGATCGCCTTGGCGGCGACCAGGCCCATCCGGCACTCGGCCAGGAAGAGCTCCTCGGGCGACTTGGGCTTGACGGCCGGCTTCTCGACGACAGGTGGCTTCACGGGCTGCTCCGTGGGTTTGCTCTTGGGACCGCACGCGACGAGGCCGGGAACGACCAGTGCCGCGAGAAAGACGAGGCGACGCGTGCTCATCCGGTGCTCTTTACCACGGTCGAACCGCTCGATCATCGTCGGTTGGCTCACCAACGACTCGGCGCTTGACCGCGACGGTGCGACGTCCCAGGATGCGCTCGTGTCGACCGCTGAGCTTCCCCTGCCCCTGACCGCGACACCCGCGGCATGGCTCTCGGTCGCGCTCGCCGATCTCGACGCGGTTCACCAGGATCATCTGCACTGCGAGCGCAAGGCGGCGCAGTCGGCGCTGTCGCTGGTGCGCAGCTACCCCGATCGCGCCGAGCTGGTGCTGGCGGTGGCGCGGCTCGCCCACGAGGAGACCGCGCACGTGGTCCAGGTCTCGCAGCTCCTCGGCCGCCGCGGCGTCGACGCCACGCTCGATCACGGCGACGAATACGCCGCGGCGCTGCGCGATCACTGCCGCCGCAGCGAGCCCGATCGCCTGCTCGATCGTCTGCTGATCTTCGCGTTGATCGAGGCCCGCTCGGCCGAACGCTTGGCGCTGCTCGCCGCCGCCATCCCTGACGCCGCGACCGCGCACCTCTACGGCTCGCTGGCCGCGGCCGAGGTCCGGCACCGCGACGTGTTCCTCGAGCTGGCCGAGCAGGTGGCGCCGTCGACCTGGCGCGATCGCCTGAGCGTGCTCGCCCGCGCCGAGTCCGAGATCGTCGCCAAGCTGCCGGTCCGCGCCCGCATCCACTGACCCTTACCCTTCCCCTTCCCCTTACCCTGCTACGCGTCGCCCACGCGCACACGCCGCGGCGAGAGCTCGAAGCTGGCGCCGCCGATCGACAGGTAGATCGTGCCGCCGGTGATGGCGACGTCCCACGCGTTGGTCCGCGCCAGCGTCGCCGCCACCGCATCGAGCACTGCGGCGTCCAGCTCGAACAGCTCGATCTCCTCGGCCTTGTAGACCCGCTCCTCGACCAGCGACGCGGCCAGGGCGTCGACGCGGTTCCAGGCGTAGATCACGACCCGCTTCACCGCCTTCTTGGCCTTGTGCAGCCGCGCCGGCGCCGGCGATCCGACCTCGATCCAGGCCTGTAGATCGCCACGCAGATCGCGCTGCCACAGCGCCGGTTCGTCGTCGGCAGCGAGGCCCTTGCTCCAGTCGACGCCCTCGCCGTGCTCGAGGGTACGGGCCACCATCCGCGCCACCAGATAGCGATCGCTCTCCGACGGGTGCTGGGCCACGCGCAGGTCGAGGTTGTCGTAAAGACCGCGATCGCTGTCGGCGAGCGCGACCTCGAAGCGGCGCATGGTTGCGGTCAGGGCCACGATCGGCTCATGGCTGCGACAGGGAGACGTCGTCGACGCCGCTGGCCCGGACCGCGTCGAGGACCTCGACCAGGCGGGCGTAGGGTGCGTCGGAGTCGCCCTGGACCTCGACCCGGGTGATACCCAGCCGATCGCGCAGCCCCGAGATCGTGCTCTGGAGCTGGTCGAGTGGGACGATGTCGCCGCGGATGCGGATGTCGGCGACGCCGACCTCGACGACCAGCGTGCCGGAGGGCGGCGGTGGCGGTGGCGTCGGCGGCGGCGGCGGCGGATCGTCGAACACATCGACGTCGATGTCGTCGTCGTCGTCGTCGGGATCGACGCTCGCGGTGCCGCCGAGTGTCCCGCGGCGCTTCCCGGTCGAGCCGAGCATCAGCGCGCGCAACGACAGCGCCTCGGCCTCGGCTGGCGCGAGACCGGCCTGCTGCAAGAGGGCGCGATCGAGCGTGACCACGCGTCCGAGGATCGCATCGTCGCCGACCTGCTCGCCGGGGTCGATGCAACCCCGCAGCGGCGAGCCGCCGCTGTCGCGGATGCATGCGCGGCGGCAGGTCTGCTCGATGTCACGCAGCGCCGGATCGATGCCGTAGTCGTCCTTGCCCAGCTTGCTCCAGGACGCCGCGCAGGCCCGATCGCGGTACATCCGCTCGCACGACAGCGCCTCGCGCAGCGCCAGCGACACGCGCCCCGAGTGCCCGACCGCCTCCATCGCCGCGCGGCAGGCCTGAGCCGCATCGCTCGGCGGTGCAGCTCGCTCGCGAGCACAGGCCGCTGTGCCGCCAAGGGTGGCCACGACGACGAGCAGGAGCACGTACGAGCGCGGGAGCACTGCCTCGATGGTAGCCTATGGGCCATGGGGCGCGCCCTCGCCATTGCGCTGATCGCTACGCTGGTGGCGACGACGCCCGCCTTCGCCGGGGACTGCCCCGACTGCCCGCCGCCGAAACTCTCCGACGAGGCCGAGCAGCAGGTCACACCCGCGCAGGCAGTGACCGCGACCCGCGCGTTCCTGCGGGCGGTGAAGGGCAAGCGGCCCGAGGTGATCTCGGCCACGGTCGCCATCCCGTTCTTGATGGAGCTGGCCGGCGGCGAGCCACACCCGGAGGAGACCGCGTATTGCTTCGATTCGGCCCGGCTGGTCGACGAGGCCGAGGGCCTGCCCGGCGCGCCGTCGTGCATCGCCACCGGGCTCGCCGCGCATGCGACCGCGCTCGAGCGCTCGCTGTCGAAGAAGTCGGTGTTCGCGACCCTGGCTGCGCTCGAGAAGAAGCGCGGCGCGGTCGCCGCGCCCGAGCGCGCACGTCTCGAGCCGCTCGTGAATCACCGGCTCGTGCACGTGCAGGCCCGCACCCGACGCGGCTTGATCAGGGTCGTCATCGCCGTACGGCTCGATACGGTCGAGCCACGCGTCGATGCTGTCGTCGCGATGTTACCGAAGTAACCATCGCGCCACGGCCACTCGAGTTGCCGTGACACGCGGGCACACGCGGGGCCTTCGGTCCTCGATGAGGACACCTCCGGGCACGCGAGTCTGGTGAGTTGCGCGGGCACGATGCGTGCAGCTGCGCCGGGCATGATCCGATTCTCGAATGTCATTCTGTCGCTCGCTGCCACCGTGTCGCTGATCGCTGGCGCCGGCTGTTCGAAGAAGACCGCCAAGGCGACCACGGTCGCCGCGCCCGTCGCCGAGAAGCCGGCGGCGTCGAGCACCAAGACCACGGCGGCCACGACGGGCGAGGCCGCCGTCACCGTCGACGACCCGTCGGCGCCTCCGGCCGGCCCGATCTACTTCGAGCTCGACTCGTCCACGCTCACCGCTGACTCGCGCGACGTGCTGGCGACGTTCGCGGCGTGGGCCGTGAGCAAGAAGCCCGCGATCAAGATCGAGGGCCACACCGACGAGCAGGGCACCGACGAGTACAACCTCGCGCTGGGCGATCGCCGCGCGCGCGCGGTCGCCGACTACTTGATCGACCTCGGCGTCGATGCGACGAAGATCGATACGATCACCTACGGCGAGACCCGGCCCGCGGCCGACGGCAACGGCGAGGACGACTACGCCGCCAACCGGCGCGGCGAGGTCAAGACGAACTGAGCCCCCGAGCGGAGCAAGGGCAAGGGCAAGCGGCGATCAGACGGTGGCGAAGGCGTCGATGGGGATCTCCACCGGCGTCTTGTCTTCCTTGCCGATCAGCACCGCCTTGCCGGGCACGGTGGCCAGGGTGTTGACGGCGTAGAAGAGGGAGGCGTAGCGCTTGCCGGTGTAGAACGGCCGGTCGACGTGGTCCTCGGGCAGCGTGGCCAGCGCCTTCTCGGCGAGCGCCGCCTGCTCGAGCAGCAGCCAGCCGATCGCGGTCTCCGACATCATCTCGAGGAAGCGGTTGGCGGCGAGCGGCACCATCTCCATCTTGCCGCCGCCGAACCAGCCCAGGAAGCGCATGGCCGTGCTCATGCACGCGTCGGCGGCCGCGCTCAGGTTGGCCGCCGCGTCCTTGTAGCGGGCGTCCTCCTTGATCGTCGCCGCGAAGCCCTGCACGTCCTTGATGAACGCCTGCATGTTGGCGCCGCCGCGCTGGCCGAGCTTGCGGCCGACCAGGTCGAGGGCCTGGATGTGGTTGGTGCCCTCGTAGATCGAGAAGATCTTCGAATCGCGGGCGTACTGCTCGACGGGGTGGTCCTTGAGGAAGCCGGCGCCGCCCAGGGTCTGGATGGCGGTGACGCAGACCTGGAAGGCGGTGTCGGAGCCGTAGGCCTTGACCAGCGGCACCAGCAGATCGACCTGGCCCTGGTGGTACTCGGCGGCGGTCTTGTCGTCGCCGGCGGCGTTGACCTTGTCGACATGGACCGCGAGCTTGAGGATGAGCGCGCGGATGCCCTCGACCTTGGACTTCATGTCGAGCAGCATCCGCCGCACGTCGGGGTGATCGATGATGGCGACGCGGGGCGCGGCCGCGTCCTTCCACTGCTTGATCGACGGGCCCTGCTTGCGCTCCTTGGCGTACTCGAGCGCGTTGAGGTACGCCGCCGAGGCCACGGCCACGCCCTGCACGCCCACGCCGATGCGGGCGTAGTTCATGAGGTGGAACATCTGGGACATGCCCTTCTGCTCCTCGGTGCCGACCAGCTCGCCGATGCAGTTATCGTTCTCGCCGAAGTTGAGCACCGCCGTCGACGACGCCCGGATCCCCATCTTGTGCTCGATCGAGCCGACCTGGACGTCGTTGGACGTGCCGTCGTGGCGGTCGCGCGGCACCACGAACAGGGACAGGCCCTTGGTGCCGACCGGCGCCTCCTCGGTGCGGGCCAGGACCAGGTGGATGATGTTCTTCGACAGATCCTGATCGCCGCCGGAGATGAAGATCTTGGTGCCCTTGATCTTGTACTTGCCGCCGCCCATCGGGAACGCCTTGGTCGTCGCCGAGCCGACGTCGGAGCCGGCCGGCGGCTCGGTCAGGCACATGGTGCCGGCGTAGGTACCGTCGTGCAGCTTGGGCGCGTAGGCCGCGATCTGCTCGGGCGTGCCGAACTCCTGGACCACGTCGGCGACGCCCTGGGTCAGCGCCGGGTACATGTTGAAGGCAGCGTTGGCGCCGCACATCAGCTCCTCGGACACGGCGTGGAGCGTGAACGGGCCCTCCTGGCCGCCGAACTTCTCGGGCACCGACAGCCGCCGCCAGCCGATCTCGTAGAGCGACTTCCACGCCTCCTTGAAACCGGCCGGCGTCTTGACCTTGCCGTTCACGAGCGTGCAGCCGGTGGCGTCACCGGTCTGGTTGAGCGGGCCGAGCTGCTCCTTGGTCCACGTGTACAGCTCGTCGAGGACCGTCGAGACCTCCTCCTGTCCCCAGTTCGCGTACGGCGCCTTGCCGAGCAGATCCTGGAGCTTGAACTGCTCGAACAGGACGAAACGAATGTCGCGCAGGTCGGCCTTGAAGCGATTGATCGGCTGGGACATCGGGCGGTGCCTCCGGAGCGTCGGTGCGTCAGTGAATGAACCGTCATTCATTCTGACTGACGCAGCGCGGCACGTCAAGGGCTGTCACGATCCGGTGCAACCGACTCTACAATTGACCATGAAGATCGAGGACATCGACTGGGGTTCACTTGAGCATGCGTACGGCAGCGCCGCCGACGTGCCCGACATGCTGCGCGGCCTGCGGGCCGACGATCCGAAGGTCCGCTTCAACGCCCGCGACGGCATCCACGCCGCGCTCGATCACCAGGGCGTGCAGCGCTTCGAGTCGACCTTCCGCGCCATCCCGTTCCTGATCGAGGCGCTCTCCGACCCGAGCACGCCCGAGCGCGGCGAGATCGCGCGACTGCTCGCCGAGCTCGCCGTGGGTGACACGTGCTGGTTCCTGCACGACGGCGTTCACCGCGACCTGCAGATGAACGTCGACGACGCGGCGCGCGCCCAGCATTGCAGCCAGATCACGGCCAAGGACTTCGCCAGCCGCGGCTTCCCGCGCCTGCCCGACAACCGGCTCGATCTCGCCGAGGGGTCGGGCCTGCGCTGGATCTACGACGCGGTCGCCGCTGGCGCGCCCGCGTACGTCGCGGCGCTCGACGGCGCGGATGAAGACCTGCGCGTCGCCATCCCGTTCCTGTGCGCGTTCCTCACCAACGACGAGGCGGTCGCGCTCACCGCGCCGGCGCTCGAGCGCCTGCTCGACGATCCGTCGGAGCGGGTGCGGGCCAGCGCCGCGCTCGGCCTCTCGCACGCGACCAAGTTCGTGCCCGAGCGATGGGCGCACACCTTCACCGTGCTGGCGTCGCGCTGGGCGCGCGACCTCGGGCCGCTCGAGCGACGGACCCTGGCCCTGGCGCTGGTGCGGTTCGAGCAACCCGCGCGCACCGCGCCGATGCGCGCCTACGTACACGCCGAGCTCCGCGCCGGCGTCAGCAAGGTCATCCCGGGGCCGACCTTCCCGTGGTTCCGGATCGACTCCCCGCCGTTCCTGTTCTGCACCACCTGGATCGGCACCGCCGCCGACGAGCGCGACGAGTTGCTCGCGCCCGGCCTGGCCGCGCTGGCGACCGTCGAGGATCGGCACGACGCGGCCGATCTGGCGGTGTGGATCGCCAAGCTGTGGGTACCGGCGCCGGGCGTCGCGGATGCCACCGTGGACGGCTCCGACGACCTCGTCGTGCAATGGTCGCGCGCCGACGTCGGCGCCGAGCTCCACGCCGTGCTCACTGGCCTGGTCGCTTCGCCCGCCGCCTGGCACTTCACCGACCTCGGTAACGAGCTGCGCGACCGCGGCCTGCCGAGCGCGCGCGACGCGCTGGCGGCCTGGCTCGCCGCGTCGTAACGGCGTAACGTCGCGGCCCATGCTCAGCACGATCTCCCTCTCCGGCAAGGTCATCGTCGTCACCGGCGCCAGTCGCGGCATCGGCCTGGCTATCGCCGGAGCCTGTGTCGACGCCGGCGCCAAGGTGGTCCTGGCGTCGCGCAAGCAGGCCGACCTCGACAGCGCCGCCGCCCAGCTCGCCGGCAAGGGCGAGGTCGCGGCCTTCGCCTGTCACACCGGCAAGGCCGAGGACGTCGACAGCTTGTTCGCCAGGGCGGTCGAGAGATTCGGACGCGTCGACGGCCTGGTCAACAACGCCGCGACCA
The DNA here is from genome assembly GCA_005779305.1 of Myxococcales bacterium. GTDB lineage: Bacteria > Myxococcota_A > Polyangia > Haliangiales > Haliangiaceae > UBA2376. Next base: position 4,090 of record SXJR01000164.1, on the reverse strand, counting down.
ACCCGCACTTCGGCCCGCTGGTCGACACCCCCGACCTGGCCATCGACAAGACCGTCGAGGTCAACGTGAAGGGCTACTTCTACTGCGCGCGGGCCATGGTCCGCCACGCCCGCACCCGCGACGGCGGCGCCGCCATCGTCAACATCGCCAGCGTGGCCGGCACCCGCGCCGCGCCCATGCAGGGCATCTACGGCATGACCAAGGCCGCGGTCATCAGCATGACCCAGACCCTGGCCTTCGAGCTGGGCGGCGCCGCCATCCGGGTGAATGCGATCGCCCCCGGCCTCGTCGAAACCAAATTCGCGTCGGCCATCGTCCAGAACCCCATGCTGCGCGAGCACGTGGTCAAGCGCACGCCGCTGGCGCGCCACGCCCAGCCGGTCGAGATCGCCGGCGCCGCGGTCTATCTGCTGTCGGACGCGGCCTCGTTCACCACCGGCACCGTCCTGGTCGTCGACGGTGGCCTGACCTCGGTTTGATGGTAGGACGAGGTGACGTGCGGCCCCTTCCGGTCATCTTCGCGCTCCTGGTTCTGACCTCCACCGGCGCCGCCCAGCCCAAGGCCGCCGGCACCATCGCCGGCACGGTGAGCTGGAAGGGCGCGGCCCCGGCGCGCGCCCCGCTCGATCGAAAGACCGATCCGGTGTGCGCGAAGACCGCCCGCCTGAACGAGGACATCGTCGTTACCGACGGCAAGCTGCGCGACGTCCACGTCCGCCTCAAGCTCGGCAGCGCCGGCACCCACGCCGCACCCGGGACCGCGGCGGTGATGGCGCAGACCGAGTGCATGTACTCGCCGCGCGTGCTCGGCGTGGTGGCCGGCCAGAAGGTCGAGATCCTCAACGGCGATCCCACGTTCCACAACGTGCGCGGCAACCTGGGCACCAAGATCCTCTTCAACCTGCCCCACATGGCCGGCGGCGCGCCGCTCAGTCGCGGCGACCTGGGCAAGGCCGGCGACGTCGTCGCCATGCGCTGCGACGTCCACCCGTGGATGGCGGCGTGGATCGTGATCAGCGACCACTCCTACTTCGCCGTCACCGGCGACGACGGCGCCTTCACCCTCCCGAACGTCCCGCCCGGCAGCTACACGCTCGAGGCGTGGCACCCGACCCTGGGCCTGAAGACCGCCAAGGTGAAGGTCAAGAAGGGCAAGACCGCGAAGGCGAGCTTCTCCTTCGCCGCCCCATCAAGCTGAGCATCGCGAGAGCCAGACCGGCGAGCGCGGCCGGGCCGGATCCGGCGCCGCCGCCGGCGTCGCAGCCGCCGCCACCGCCGACGGTGATGGTCTCCCGATCGGGCGCGGGCGGCGGCGTGCACTGACCCTCGCCGTCGAAGTCGACGGTGCACACCAGGCCGGCCGGGCACACGACCGTCGCGCACGGATCGCCGATACACGTGCCGTCGGCCGGGTTGCAGGCCTGGCCGGCGGCGCAGACGGCGTCGGCGCAGCGGTCGGGCACGCAGTCGCCGTTGCGCGGATCGCACAGCATCTCGGCGCCGCAGTTCACGCCGTCGCAGGGGTCGTCGACGCAGGCGCCATCGACGCAGTGCTCGTCGGCCGGGCACGCCGGATCGCAGGTCACCGCCTCGCAGGTGCCGTTCACGCAGGCCTCGGTGGTCTCGCAGATCACGTTGAAGCACGGATCGGCCTGACACTCGCCGGTGGTACCGACGCGGATGCAGACCTCGCCGGGATCGCAGCCCAGCGCGAAGCAATCCTGGCAGATGCCGCCGAAGCAGGTCAGGCCGGCCGGACAGGTGATGTCGTCGCACAGGTCCTCGCAGACGCCAGTGGTCTGGTTGCACAGCTCGCCGGGGTCGCAGGTGACGGTGGCGCATGGATCGCGCACGCAGAAGTTCATCTGGCAGAAGAAGCCGAACGGGCACGGGAACTCGCCGGCCGCGCACGGGTTAGCGCACTCGCCGCCGAGGCACATCTGTCCGGCCACCGGACAAGTCGGGGTGTCGTCGCCGGTGCCGTCGCAGTCGTCATCGAGCCCGTTGCAGATCTCGGGGCGCGGGCCGACGTAGCCGTCGCACACGATGGAGCCGCCGGCGCAGATCAGCGAGCCGAAGTCGCACTCGCCGACGTCACAGGCGCCGTTGGTGCAGACGCCGTTCTGGTCGACGGTCCCGAAGCCGGCGTCGACGCAGTTGCCGCCCACGCCGGGCAGCGGCAGCTCGTCGACGAAGGAGTCGCAATCGTCGTCGAGCCCGTTGCAGGTCTCGGGCATGCCGCCCATGTTGCCCACGCACTCGACCTGGCCGGCGACGCACTGGAAAGTGCCGCCCGAACACGAGCCGCCGCCGCCGCAGGTGGTGCCGATAGGCGGCCCCAGGCTCTCGTCGGTGCGGCCGTCGCAGTCGTCGTCGAGCCCGTTGCAGACCTCGATGCCGGGCTGAACGGTGGGCGCGGTGCAGGCCGTGCCGGTGCCGGTGCCGTTGCACACCAGCGTACCGCTCTGCAGACACACGCCCTGCTGGCCGTTGGTGCAGGCGCCGCCCAGGCCCGGGAACAGCTCGTCGGTGAGTGCGTCACAATCGTCGTCGAGCCCGTTGCAGAGCTCGGAGATGGGCCCGACCTGGCCGGCGCAGGCGCCCAGCATGGTGCCGCTGCAGGTCTGCACGCCGCTGCGGCAGGTGCCGGTGCAGGTGAAGCCGCCGGCGCCGTCGGCCACGCAGCCGGTGGGGAACGTGTAGCACTCGATCGCGATCTCGTCGGTGAGCGTGTCGCAGTCGTCGTCGAGCAAGTTGCACGACTCGGCCACCGGTCCGACGCCGCCGCTGCACACCAGCTGGCCGCCGGTGCAGGCCAGCGTGCCGGGGTTGCACTCGCCGATGTCGAGGCCGCAGGTGTTGCCGACGCCGGGGATGGGGGCCTCGTCGATCATGCCGTTGCAGTTGTCGTCGAGGCCGTTGCAGACCTCGGGCTGGGCCCGTTGTTCGGGCGTGCAGGTCTGGCAGCCGCCCAGGTTCTCGTCGATCGAACGATCACAGTCGTCGTCGAGGCCGTTGCAGGTCTCGGTGCCGGGCGTGATCGTGGGCGCGCTGCAGGTGGTACCGAGCTGATCGGCGGCGCAGACCCGCACGCCGGTGCGCGCGCACTCGCCGAACTGGCCGTTGGTGCAGGTCTGGGGCGGCGGTGAATGCGGCGGCAGGCCGAGCTCGGGGAAGTCCTCGTCGACGAACAGGTCGCAGTCGTCGTCGACGCCGTTGCAGCGCTCGCCGATGATCGAGGCCGAGATGATCTGGGCGATCGCGGCCGACAGCTCGGCCTCGTCGTCGACGAAGATGGCGGTGGGCTGGCCGCCGCCGGCGGCGGCGATGGCGTTGAGGTTGGCGATCACCGCCGCGTCGGGGGTGGCGAAGCCGACCACGTAGACCAGGGCGCCGTCGTTGCGCAGGTCAGTCGCGGCCTGCACCGGGTTGCCGCCGCAGGTCTCGGCGCCGTCGGTGATGAGGATGACGCGGTAGGGCCGGCACGTGATCTGGGTGTCGGCGGCGCGCACCTGATCGAGGTAGGTGTTGGCGCTGCTCAGGGCGCCGCCCAGCGGGGTCGTGCCGCTGCCACGGATCTCCTGGTCGGTGAGCGCCTGCGGTGTGCCCGGGTAGTTGGAGTCGCCGTCGATCCAGCCCAGCAGGGTCTGCTCGTTGTCGCGCGCGAACGAGACCACCAGGTCACCGGCGTTGAAGCCCGGGTTGGCCGGGTTGACATAGCCGCAGGGCGCCGCGCCGCCGCCTTGCCACGCACCCGAGCGCAGGCCGGCGGCCAGGCCGGGGCACGCGAAGTCGGTCGCACGCTGGTGGAAGCGCATCAGGCCGTACTCGACCTCACCGAACGCCGACACCGCGTCGGTGATGCCAGCCTTGACCTTGAACAGGCGCGAGTCGTCGGCGAAGGCGTTGCCGCAGGTGCCGCTGCTGCAGGTCGCGCACGAGACGTTGGCGCCCGGGCACTCCGAGGAGCCGTCGCCGCCGGTGAAGGTGTCGTTGCAGGTGTTCCAGTTCATCGAGCCCGAGCTGTCGAAGAGCAGGAGCAGGCGCGGCTTCACCACCGGCGTGGCGTTGGCGTCGGTCTCGGCGTCGT
>SXJR01000163.1 GCA_005779305.1 Myxococcales bacterium | reverse complement strand
GGGGCCAAAGGCGTCGGCGGGCACCAGGGTCCGGGTTTCGCGAAAGGTGCCGGTGAGGGCAAAGGCGGCAAGTCTGCGTGGCAGCTTGCGGTGGATGCGTGGCGTGCTGTTGTGGCTGGGCCTGGCGGCGCTCGTGCCCTCGCCAAGCGCGCGCGCGTGGCCCGCCAGCACGCGCAGCCGCGCCGCCGGCAGTTCGGGCAGGGCCGCCACCAGCGTGACCAGCTCGTCCTCGAGCAACTCGGCCGGCGTCATCGCCGCACCGTACCAGACGCGGTCGCCGCGCGGCTCAGCTCAGGAGCGCTTCGGCAGCGGCGGTGACCTCGCGCAGGCGAGCCTCGAGCTCGCGGCGGCGGGCGTCGGGGACCCCCGGCTGCAGATCGGGATGGAGCGCGCGGGCCAGGCGCCGGTAGGCGCGCTTGACGGTGTCGCGATCGGAGGGCTCGCTGAGGCCGAGCGTGCGCAGCGCGGCGTGGGTGCGTGCGTCGAGGAACGGCGCGCGGTGCGGCGCGGAGTCAACAGCGCCGACGCCGGCGATCGCGAGCGCGCCCACCTGACGCAGGAAGTGGAGGAAGCACAGGAGCCGGAAGCGCGGCGTGCGGGCCAGCGGCCAGATCTGATCGAGCCGCCGCGGCTGCGCCATCGCGACGAGGATCCGGCGATCGGCCTCGTCGAGGTACGCGCCGTCGGGCGCCTGATCGCTGCGCAACGACAGCCGCACGCCCGCGAGCTCGTGGGTCAGCGCGTCGGCGCGCGTCTGATCGAGCTGCGCCTCGAGGTGCTGGCGAGCCCAGACCACCAGGGGCAGGCCACGGGCGCCGGGCGGATGGGTCTGCGCGCCGCCGTCGAAGGACGCGGTCGCGCCAGTGAGCGAGGCCAGCCGCGCCAGCCGAGCCGTCGCGGCGCGGCCGCTGATGTCCTGCTCGGTGGTGACCAGCGCGCCCCGGCGCAGCACCAGGATCTCGGGGCGCTGCCAGGCCGCGTGCACGGTGAGCACGCCGGTGGCGCCGCTGCGTCCCAGGCGGTACGCGAGGCGCACGAAGTCACCGGCAGCTAGCGACTGCCGATAGCCTGGACCGTGTTCGGCGATCCCCGGGGTCACGCCCATGATGTAGGGGCGTGTCCGCGCGCGGGGCAACTTTTGCTAGGGGGGCGGCAAGGTCACCGCCCGACCCGGATCACATGAAGCCGGCCTTGCGGCGTTCATTGATGTACTCGGTGACCGTGTCCTTCACGTCCTCGCGGAACTCGACGATGCCGGCCGCGATCTCGCGCAGGGCGGTGACCGCCGGCTTGTTGTCGCAGTCGACCAGCGGCGTGGCGCCGCGCGCGATCTGACGGGCTCGCTCGGCGGCCAGGACGACCAGGGCGAAGCGGTTGGGGACCTTCTCGAGGCAGTCTTCGACGGTAACGCGAGCCATGGACACCTCTGCCAGCGGGAGCCACCGGCGTGCAAGGGCCCGGATACTACCCCGCGCCGGTCGAGTGTCAAGCTGCCTTGCCCAAGGCCGCGCCAGCGACTACGCTGGTATTTCGCCGGCTTCGGTGACTCCCCCAGGCCGGCAGCCTCCATGTCCCAGTCTCCCGCCAATCCGCTGACGTCCGCCCGGGCCGGTCAGGGCCGCGGACCCGTGAGCCTCGAGCTCGACTGGGACGCGCTCGAGGTCGCGGTCGAACGCAACGCCAACGACACCGAGAGCTTTCTCGAGCTCACCACTGGCAAGGTCGTCACCATCGCCGCCGGCGAGGTCGAGGCCGCGGCGCGCCGCCAGCAGATCATGACCAACCTGCGCGACTACCTGCGCGTGGAGCCGGCGTCGTCGCGCGAGCAGTACCGCTGGATGGAGAAGTTCGTCGGCTCGGTCAGCGACGAGACGCTGCGCGATCGCCTGATCATGTCGATCGACGGCAAGGGCGCGTTCCGTCGCTTCAAGGACGTGCTCCTCGGATATCCAGCCGAGCGCGAGCGCTGGTTCAGCTACCGCGCCGATCTCCTGCACTGGCACATCCACAACTGGCTGCTCGCCAACGACATCGCGTCGACGGCACCTGCGCCGTGGGGCGACGTGTCGCCGCCCGCCGAGCTGCCCGTGGTGCCCGGCAAGCCGGTCGTGCACGGCGCCGAGGCGCCCGGCGAGGCGCTGCGCCGCCAGGCCCGCGAGCTCATCGACGGCATTCCGGCCATCGACCTGCCCAGCGCGCTCGCCTTCCTCGAGTTCCTCAAGCAACGCGGCGCCGACGCGATGGGCCGCCACCGCGCCGGCGATGACGACGCGTCGACCGCCGAAGAAGACGATCCGCGCCGCGCCGCCAGCTAGGGAGGCCCTGCTGTTCGGGGGCGACGGCTGCGGAGCCCGCTGGCTTCGTCCGAGGGTTTTCACAACGAGAGAGACGAAGTTCTCTTGGCGGCGATGCGTCTGTGGGATCGATCGCCCGGGGTCTTCCCGCGACGCGCGAGGAAGCCCGCATGCGAGGCGCCGGTGGGGCCCCGAGCCGGAGCGACCGACTGGTCGTGAGGACGTAGGGGGGGGGGACCGGCAACGAAGCAGGCGGGCTCCGCAGCCGTCGCCCCCGCCTTAGCGCCGACCGGGCGGGGTCCAGATCCAGCCGTCGTCGGCGAACGGCCCATCGGGCATCGTCCAGCCGTCGCGGGCCCACAGGAACGCGGTGTATGCGTCGATCACGGCGTCGAAGCAGTGATCGTTGCGCAGGACGTCCTCGCGGGCCATCCGGCTGCCCGGGGAGAACTCGAGATCATCGAGCGACTCGATGATCGCGGCGCGGGTCTCCCAAGGATCGGCGTCCCGCTTGTAGCCACGCGCACGCCGGCGGTCGAAGAGCGCGGCGATGGTGGCGGCCGGCGACACCTCGATCAGGTTCTGGTTGAGCTCGAAACCGGCGCGCAGGAGGCGGCGGCGCAGGTGCACGGCGCGGTGGGCGACCAGGCCGACCGCGCCGCCCACCGACGACGGCGGCAAGAGGCCCCGGTCGTGGCAAACCAGGAGCTCGGTGGCACGGTGGGTGTACGGCTGGATCCGCAGCCGCGGGCGGGCTGGGGTGCGGGTCACCGGCGCGCCGCCGACCACGTTGCCGGCGACGGCGGCGTCCTCGCCCAGGGCGCGGCCCTCGGTGCGCAGCCACACCACCGCTGGATCCACGCAGGCCTCGACGCCCGGGCACACCGGCAGGGAGCAGCGCCCGCAGGCCGGAGTGGTGAGGGGCGCGTCGATCGCGACCACCACGTCGTCGCCCAGCCCTTCGACGAAGCCGAGCAGGGTGTCGTCGACCCAGGGTTCGCCGCGGTGGCGGGTGGCGACCGCGTGGACACTGGCGCGACCGTCATCTCCGCGCCGGAGCTGGGCCACCGCCGTGGTCTTGCCGCGAGCCCCGCCCAGGTCCACGCCGACGAAGGTCGTGAACCGTCGGGTCACGGTGCCGTCACCGCCCTGGGGCGTGCCCTCATACCGATCTTTTCTAGCATGGACCGCCTCCAGGACGGTTGCTTGACCGGGGATCGCGCACTTGTGCCCACCCCTGGGATGACAAATGGCGTTCCTCGGGTGTAAGCAACCTCCCCTCCGCCGCGTTGACGGCGGGTGTCCCCGTCCATGGCGGTCGACCGCATCGCAACATTTCGCACCTTCATCGCACGGACACCGGGGGATCCGTTCCCTCGCTACGGCCTGGCGATGGAGCTGCGCACGCGTGGCGATCTGGAGGCTGCCTCGGCCGCCTTCGACGAGCTCATCGAGATGTTCCCCGACTACGTGCCCAGCTACCTCATGTCCGGCGGCGTGCTCGCCGAGCTCGGACGCAAGGACGACGCGATCGCGCGCTACCAGCGCGGCGTCGAGGTGGCAACGGCGAAGGGTGATCAACACGCCAGGAACGAGCTGGCGTCGGCGCTCGCCGCGGCACAGGACGCCGGGGCGTAGCGCAACTCTGGTTTCCCGGCGGCATGCTGCCGCTGGCGCACGGCCAACCGTGCACATCTAGCGAAGGAGTTACGAATGAAGAAGCTTGGCATCCTGATCGTTGCGTGCGCGCTGGCCGTCGGCGTCGCCGCCTGTGGCAAGAAGAAGGACACCGCGACCCCCGCCGCTGGCGGTGACGACATGGGCAACACCGGTGGTACCGGTGGCGACGCGTACGGCGGCGACGCCTACGGCGCGCCGGAGGGGGAGAACCCCTGCGGCGGCGCAGTCAACCCCTGCGGGTGATCGCCCATCATCGGCCGATCTCGGTCGGCCGATGATCCCGTCCGTGCCCGTGCTCGTGCTCGTGTCCGATCTTCCGAGGAGGATCGGGGACGGGCAGGGGCGCGGGCACGGGCGCGTTGGATTTGCCGGGGTGGAGAAATGGTAGACTCGGGGGTCTCAAAAGCCCCTTCCCTCACGGGAGTGTCGGTTCGAGTCCGACCCCCGGCACTCAGCTCTCGAGCGCCGCGCACAACGCGGGCACCGCGTCGCCGGCCGGCGCGCGCACGGCGAGGCCATGGTCGCGGGCGACCTCGGCGAAGGGATTCTCGTCGACGTTGACGTCGACGATGGTGGCGCCGGCGGCGGCGGCGCGCTCGACCACGCGCCAGGGCAGGTTGGTCTGCGCCGACGTGCCGACGATGATGACCAGGCCGGCGGCGGCGCTGGCCTCGAGCGTGCTGGTCCAGCGGTAGCGCGGCTCGTCGTAGCTCTCGTCGAACCACAACACGTGCGGGCGGGCGCGACCGCCGCAGCGCGGGCACAACAGGCGAGCCCAGCTCGCCTCGTCGACCGGGTCGCCGCGCTCGAGCGGCGGCAGATCGTCGGGCAGTGGATACCGCGCCACCGAACACTCGTCGGCGCAGCGCATGAAGTCGATGTTGCCGTGGATCTCGAAGGTGCGCGCCGGCGGCGCTCCGGCGCGGAGGTGCAGTCCGTCGACGTTCTGGGTGACGAGCAGGCCGCGGTCACCGAGGCGCACCAGCGCCTGCGCGATGGCGACGTGGGCGCGGTTGGGCGCGGCCGCGCGGCACACGCCGCGGCGGAACAGGTACCAGGCCCAGACCTCGCGAGGCAAACGCGCGAAGGCGGCATGGGTCGCGAGCTCCTGCGGGTGGTACTCGCGGCTGCCGATCGTCCAGTAGCCCTCCTTGCCGCGGAAGGTCGGGACGCCGCTCTCGGCCGACACGCCGGCGCCGGTGAGGAAGATCACGCCGCGCGTGCTCGAGCGGTGACACGCGAGTTGCGCGGCGAGGCGGGTGGGATCGAGCTCGTCGTCGGAACCAGACATGATAGTGTCTAATATACACACTTAGGCAGACGCGGCAAGGCGTTTGTGTTTGCGTCCCGCACCCGGAGAGCGAGAAGATCGCCTCGATGACGCTCCGTACGTTGGCCTCGGCGTGGGTCCTGGTCTGGGCCGCCTGCGCGAGCGGGAGCGAGAACCAGGGCGACCCGGTCGACGGCTCGCTGCAGGTGGACGCGGCCACGGCCGACGCAGCGACCACCGACGCGCCGGCCACCGATGCCCCGTCGATCGACGCCGCGGTCACCGACGCCGCGGTCACCGACGCCGCGGCCACCGACGCCGGCACCATCGACGCGATGACCACCATCGATGCGGCCACCGACGCGATGACCATCGACGCCGGTTGCACCACGACCGTCCTGCAGATCCTGACCAACCCGGCCTTCGACGCCACCCCGATCGGCACCGGTTGGGTGCAGACGCCGTACGATATCCAGTACCCGCTGATCACGGCCGACGACGGCATCCCCGAGCACACCGCGCCCAACAAGGCGTGGATGGGCGGCATCGTGGCGCCGATCTTCTCGACCGCGAGCGACACCATGTACCAGCAGGTCACGGTGCCGGCCGGCACCACGGTCCTGCGCCTGCGCGGCCAGTACGAGGTCCGCACGGGCGAGACCGGCGGGACCGTCTACGACACCGGCGCGGTCGATCTGGTCAACACCAGCAACGGCCTGCTCCAGACTGTGATGTCGCTGTCCAACGCCGCGCCGACCGCGGCGTGGACCCCGTTCAACGTCCAGTTCGGCAGCCCCTACGCCGGTCAGACCGTGCGCCTGCGCTTCCGTACGACCAACGACGACAGCTTCGCCACGTCGTTCTACTTCGACAGCCTCTTCCTCGAAGCAACCGTCTGCCAGTGAGCCAGCGGCGCGCTAGAATCGGGGCGTGAACCGGATCCTGGTCGTGGCGCTCGGGCTCGTCGTCGCAGGCGGATGCTCGCGGGCCGAGAACGAGTCGGGCGGAAAGCGCGTGCCGGTGGTGCCGCCGCCGGCCGACGTGACCATCCCCGGGGACCTGCGGATCAACGTCACCGTCGACGGCGCGCCCCACGCGCCCCTCGACGCCAAGGCGCTCGCCGGCCGTCCACCCGACTTCCAGGACGAGGATCGCCGGGCCTGGAAGCTGACCGGGCTCCTCCCCGAGATGGATCGGGTCGGCGCCTCGGTCGAGGCCCGCGGCAAGAGCGGCATCGGTGTGCGCCTCGATCGGCCGTCGACGCCAGGCGCCCTCGAGCCCGTCCTCTTTCTCACCCGACGCGGCGAGATGGTCGCGACCATGGTCGATCCGGCCCAGCCGTTCCCCGATTACCACGGACAGGGCGGCCGCCTGAAGCGCCCCGGCGACACCATGCCCCACGTCTCGCCCGTGCTCGAGCTCGCCGTGACCACGCTGCCACGCACCGCCCCATGAAACCTTGACCTTGACCTGAACCTTGACCTTGACCTTGACGTGGTCTTCGACCTGAACCTGAACTGAACTCTACCGTGGTCGTTGACGGTGCAGACGCTGTCCCCGGTCCAAGACGTCGCCGAACTTCCCGGTTGCACAGTTGCACAGACGTCGCTCATGCACGCGGTCTGCACCGTCGAGGACAACGTCAACGGTGGGGTTCAGGTTCAGGTTCAGGACAACGTGGTCAACGTCAACGTTTCAGCCCGGGGTGGCCCGCCGCCGGCGCACCAGCACCAGCGCCATCAACACGCCGCCCGCGATGGGCAGGATCGGCTGCGGGCCGCCGCCGCTGGAGCAGCCGAGACAGCCGCCGCCTGACGACCAGCACAGGCCGCCGCCGGCGCCGTTCGACAGACACTCGTAGCCGTCGGGGCAGGCGTTGGCCGCCAGGTCGCAGTTCTCGGTGCAGCGGTTCTCGCCGTCCTTGGTGGCGCACAGCCCCGAGACGCACTCGGTGGCGGCGTTGCAGGTGGTCCCCAGCCCGCCCGGCTGATCGGAGCCGGGCACGCAGCGCCCGTCGACACACACCAGCCCCGCGCCCTGCGACGAACACGAGCTGTCGCTGGTGCACGGATCGCCGACGTTGACCGTGATCGAGGCCGTGCCGGCCGTTCCGCCGGTGTCGGTGGCCCGGACCGTGACCATGTGCGTGCCGGGCGTGATCGAGGCCGGCGCGTTGAAGGCGTAGGGCGGGGTCAGGATGCTGCCGATCGGGTTGTTGTCGATGAGCAACTCGACCGAGGCCACCCCCTGATCGTCGGCGACGGCGACGCGCACCACGAACCCGGCCGACACGTTGGCGCCGTTCATGGGGGTCTCGAACGTGATCACCGGCGGGGTCGGGGTCGACGGACCGAAGATGTCCATCAGCTCCTGATACGAGTTCTGCATCTGCACGCCGCACTGGCACTCCTGCTGGGGCTGGCAGCAGCCCTGGGTGCCGATGCACGCCAGCTGGTTCTGGAACCGCTTGACGGGCGGGTTCTGGATGTACGTCATCGGATCCGCCGCCAGCATCTCGTGAGACAGGCCGAAGGCGTGTGCGGTCTCCTGCGCGATGATGTAGCAGGCCTGGTTGACGTTGCTGGGGTTGGCGTTGAGGAAGCTGAAGCTGATCGCGTTCTGGATGATGCCGCAGCTGAACGGCGACACGCCGCCGACGGACGACGGGTAGCCGATGTTCCCGGGCAGGCCGGCAGCCATGGCCTCGAAGTGCGGCGCCGAGCCCGGGTTGATGTCGGTGACGGTGACGTTGAACGGCGCGTAGGTCTGGCGCACGCAGGTGAGGATCGCCGCCCAGGTCGCGTCGCTGCCGGTGTACGCGGCCAGGTTGCCGCTGGCGATCGACGAGGTGTTGGTGATCGAGTTGTTGCTGCCGCGGGTGAGGCGGCAGCCGGGCGCGCCGGTCGAGGTCGTCTCGCCCTTGCAGTTGTTGAGGTAGATGAGGCGCGAGTTGAGCGAGCCGCCCGCGATGGTCACCTCGCCGGTGAAGACGTAGCCGGTAAGCATGCCCTGGTCGTTCTTGCGGCCAACGATGCTGGACTCATCGACCGGCAGCGGTGGTTCATCGGGTCCGCGCTCGGCGATGTCGGCGCGGACCGTGCCGACCGTGCCGGCAAGACTCATGACCAGGGCGACGAACGCGAGGCCGTGCTTCCGCATGGCCGGCATCATGTGGGTGTCACCACGTGTCCACGAAGGGCGCATGCATGGCAGTACATCACGGAGTTGCGGGTTCCTCGCATCAGCGTGGAAAAATGCCCCGATTCCTGGCGAGTTCAGCTGCCGTGTGAGTCTACCACCCACGCCGCTGGAGCCCCATTCTCGTCGATGACGAGCGCGGTCCCACCCGGGGGCATGGCCCCACCCAGGCCGAGGGTGAGCGGCGCGCCACGCCGGTCGGCCCAGGCTCGGGCCACCAGCCCGAAGGTCCAGCGCGCGTTGAGCTCGCACAGGGGGTGCAGCGCGCGCCGGCCGCCGTGCTCGTGCACGAAGGCATCGACCACGAACGGCCCCAGGTAGCCGGCGGCGCCCAGCGCGCGGCCGGCGGCGAGCGCGACCTCCGCGAGTTGCTCGCGCTCGCTGTCCTCGAGCGCGGCGCCGTCGTCGATCACGATGCCGCGCACCACGCCGCCGTCGTCGACCAGGCCACGGTGCGGCGGCAGGATCGCCACCGCGCCGCCGGGCAGGACGTGCCCGCCCTGACCGACATCGAGCGTGCGCGCCATCCACGGCTCGAACACCAGCGCGCCGTGGACGGCGAGCAGCCTCTCGACCCTCGTGCGCGTGGCAGCGTCGATGCGGTCGCCGGTGCGGCGCACCCGCTCGCGCCCGGCGGCGGTCCAGGCCGCCTTGACGACCCAGGCGCCGGTCGGGCTGGCGCTCGCCGCGCCGGCGGCGAGGTGCTCGATGAGCTCGTCGACGGTCGTGATGGTGCGCGCCCCCGGCAACGCGATCCCCAACCCGGCGGCGAGGGCGGCGGCGAAGCGACGGTCGTTGACGCCGCGCGCGACCGCGGCCGCCGAGAGGTCGCTGACGCGCCGGTCAACGCCCCAGGCCAGCCGGGCGGCGAACGGTCCCGACGGCATCGGGCCCCAGCACAACCGTGGTCGCGGCCCACCGTCGTCGGGGATGCAGCCATCGGGGACCGCGGCGGGCAGCCACAGCAGATCGGCGTCGTCGTCGAGGACGCGCAGCGTCGTGGCCAGGATCGCCAGGCGCGCGGTCACCGCCGCTGGCAGCGCGGCGCCGCCCGCCCACACCACCTCGCAATCGAGGTTGCCGATGATCTGGCGCCCGCCGGTGGTCACGCGCGCTCTCCGCCGCCGGGGCGGCGGGGCACGGCAGCGGCGAGGTGGGCGATGAAGTCGTCGTCGAGCCCGGCGCGGCGACGGGCGGCGTCGTCGAAGGTCGCGCCGCGGGCGCGGTGCGGCCCGAGCGGGTGGGTGGCGATGCGCGTGTAGACGTCCCAGGCCGGCTCCCCGGGCGCGAGCCGCCCCAGCCAGGTCCAGGCGAAGCGCACGTGATCGACCTCGTCGGCGTGCACCATGTCGAGCACGTCGGCGGTGGCGTGATCGCCGGCGGCGCGGGCGGCGGCGGCGTACTCCACCGTGAAGTCCAGGTTCGCGTTCTCGAACGTCAGGCCCATCGTGCACGCGAAGCCGAGCGGCGTGGTCAGGCGATCGAGCTTGTTCCAGAAGTGGCCGGTCACCGGCTGGTCACCGAAGCGGACGCCGAGCGCCGCGGCCCGCTCGATGTACGCCAGGCAGTGGCGCTGCTCGTCCGCGCAGATGGCGAGCAGGCCGGCGCGGAACCCGGCTGGTGCGTCGGCGAAGGCGAGCAGCGCCCAGGCGAAGAGCTCGGCGGCTTGCAGCTCGTGGTTGGCGAGTGCGTGCAGGATGCGGGCCCGCTGAGCCGGATCGCGCATACCAGCGATCGGCGGCACCGACACCTCGCGCCCCGCCGTGATGGCGAGATCGGCCGGCCGGCCCGGCGCCGCGATGAACTCGGGCGCCGCGGGCTCGTCGAGCGTGAGCCCGGACGGCGGCGGAGCTAGCTTCTCCCCGAGCTCGGTCGACGCGACGACGCGACGTGCGAAGTCGCGGACGCTCACGCCCGATTGCGGCGGCGCCGCCGGACCAGGACGGCGGCGAGCAGCAGACCGGCGCCGATGGGCAGCGTGGGCTCAGGGCTGCCGTCCGTCGAACAGCCCAGGCAGCCACCGCCGCCAGGCCAGCACAGGCCGCCACCGGCGCCGTTGGAGAGGCAGTCGAAGCCGTCGGGGCAGGCGTCGGCGGCGATGTCGCAGCTCTCGACGCAGCGGTTCTCGTCGTCCTTGGTGGCGCACAGGCCGGAGATGCACTCGGTGGGCGCGTTGCAGGTCGAACCGAGGCCACCGGGCGTGTTGGCGCCCGGCACGCAGCGGCCGTCGACGCACACCAGGTCCGCGCCCTGGGCCGAGCAGTCGTCGTTGTCGTTGCAAGGATCACCGACGATGACCGAGATGGTGGCGGTACCCTCGGAGCCGTTGCTGTCATAGGCGCGGATGGTGACCATGTGCGTGCCCATGGTGAGGGTGGGCGGCGCGTTGAAGGCGAACGGCGGCGACTGCAGCGTCGCGATCGCGGCGCCGTCGATGAGGAGCTGCACGTTGTCCACACCCTGGTCATCGGTGACGGTGGCGCGCACGACGAACCCGGGGGTCACCTGCGAGTTGGCGAGCGGGGTCTCGATCACGATCGTCGGCGGCGTCGGGTTCGACGGGCCGAAGATATCGAGCAGGCGCTGATACGAGTTCTGCATGGTCTGGCCGCACTGGCACTCCTGCTGGGGCTGGCAGCAGCCCTGGGTGCCGATGCACGCCGACTGGTTCTGGAAGCGCTTGCTGGGCGGGTTCGAGATGTACGTCATCGGGTCGGCGGCCAGCATCTCGTGCGAGAGGCCGAAGGCGTGGGCCGACTCCTGGGCGATGGTCCAGCAGGCGTCGTTGACGTCCGAGGGGTTCAGGTTGAGGAAGCTGAACGTGATGGCGTTGTTGATGATGCCGCACGAGAACGGCGCCACGCCGGCGACGCCGTTGGAGAAGCCGACCTGGGTCGGCGTGCCGGCTGCCATCGCCTCGTAATGCGGCGCGGTGCCCGGATTGGTGGTGGTGATGGTGATGCCGAACGGTGCGTAGGTCTGGCGGACGCAGTTGACGATCGAGTTCCAGGTGGTGTCGCTGCCCGTGTACGCGGCCAGGTTGCCACCGGCGATCGACGACGTGTTGGTGGTCGAGTTGTTGCTGCCACCGCGGGTGACGCGGCAACCCGCGGCCCCGGTCGAGGTCGTCTCGCCCTTGCAATTGTTGAGGTACAGGATGCGCGAGCCGGGCGTGCCGCCGGCGATGACGACGTCGGCGGGCTCGCCGGTGTAGATGAAGCCACGCACGCGGCCGTCGGCGGCCGCGGCGCCGATGACCTCCGAGGCCTCGGTGAACACGATCGGCTCGTCCGGGTCACTGACGCCGCCGGCCTGGGCGGCGGCGGTCCCCACGGCCCCCAGGGTCGAAGCCAGGGCAACCGTGACGGCGAGGGCGAAGTGCTTCTTCATGGACGGCTCTCTTGTCGCTTGGGGGGCAGGATGACTCTCGACGGTAACATGGGGTCGAGAAGACCGATCACGGCAGCAGGAGCGGGACGCGTTCGTAGCGTCGTAGATACCGGCACCGGCCCGACCCGCGACAGACCCGCGTACTCTCACTCGATTACCCCGGTTGCTCCTCGGACATCTCAGCCGCAGGGGACCGCCGATCCCCGGACAAGCCAGCGTCCAGGGATGGGCGGGCGTGGTGGATCTTCGACCGCCAAGTGGGCATCGCCGCGCGTGATTTCGGCGATCTCGGCCGGCGGCGCGCGTGGTCTCGCGGTTGCACTCCCGCCCACCTCATGCGGCACCTGATGCTCGGGGTGATGATTGCGGTCGCGGCCAGCTCCGGAATCCTTGGTTGTTCGTACCGCCGCACCGTCCGCCAGCCCGAGTTGACGTCGCTAGCGCAGCCCGGCAAGACCTCGGACGTCGTGATGCACACCACGGGGCTGTGGCGGATCCGGCTGGCGCCCAGCAGCCACATCCGCTTCCGCGATCGCGCCGGGCTGTGGACTGACTGGCTCGAGGCCGATCGCCTGTACGTCGACCAGCGCGGCGTCTCCACCCCCGGCGCGGTGCGCGGCGTGCCGGCGCGCGTGGGCTGGCGCTGGGACGACGTCGTCGCCGCCGAGGTGCAGAGCATCTCGGGCTGGCGCACGCTCGGCGGATTCCTCGGCACGCTGGCGGTGTCGGCTTCGCTGGCGCCGCTCGCCGGGGCGCCTGCGGTGCCGGCCGCGGCCGCGCCGGTGCTGGGC
>SXJR01000162.1 GCA_005779305.1 Myxococcales bacterium | reverse complement strand
CGAGCGCAAGCCGATCGCCACCGCCGCCGCCGATCCGCGACGCCCGCCATCAGGCCGCGTTGTGGGACGCGGTGCGCTCGGGCCTGTGCGACATGCTCGCCACCGACCACGCGCCGCACACGATCGACGAGAAGGACCGGCCTTACCCGCAGAGTCCGTCGGGCATGCCGGGCGTGCAGACCATGGTGCCGAACATGCTCTATCACGACGCCGCCGGCCGGCTCGCCCTCGAGCGCCTGGTCGATCTGGTGTGCGCCGGCCCGGCCCGGGTCTGGGGCATCGCCGGCAAAGGCCGCCTCGCCGTCGGTTTCGACTGCGATCTGACGCTGGTCGATCTCGACGCTCGCCGCACCATCCGCTCGGCCGACATGGCCTGCCGCTCGGGCTGGACACCCTTCGACGGCATGGAGGTCACCGGCTGGCCGGTCGCCACCGTCGTGCGCGGCCACGTCGTCATGCGCGACGGCCAGCTCATCGGCGACGCCTGCGGCCGCCCGCTGTCGTTCATCGAGACGATCGCGCCGACCTCACCGGCCTGAGGTATTGTCCGCGCGATGCGAACCCTCTCCACGATCACGATCTCTGGTCTCTTCCTCCTGGTCTCGGCCATCGGCTGCGGCGGCAAGTCCGCGAAGGCCGGAAAGGACGCCATGAACAGCGATGCGACCACCGCCACCGACGGCGCCGCCGCCGACGCGCCCGGCGTCGACGCCGCCAGCAACGGCGAGCTCGGCACCAGCGGCTATCCCGGCCTCGACTGGGGCGCCAGCATGGACGCCGTCAAGGCGAAGTTCCCCAAGGCCGCTCCCGGCCCCGACACGCTGTCGATTCCCGGCAATCACGCCGGTCTGGCGGGCGTCACCACCTTCGAGTTCAAGGACGGCAAGCTCTTCCGCATCTCGGTCTCGTTCGACAAGGAGTACCCGTCGATGGACGACTGTCTCAAGGACTGGGCCGACATGCGCACGACCCTCGAGCCCACGCTGGGTGAGAGCAGCAGCGACAACGGCGCGGCCTACTGGAACGCAGCGACCTACAACATCACCGCGTCGTGCGATCCCGGCGACGGTGACGGCGGCGTGATGAGCATGACCTACGCCCAGCCCGATCCGAGCTGACCGGCGAGCTCTCATTCGGATCGCCGGCCGCCGGAATCCGGGTGCGCGGTGCGAGCCGGCGGTACAACATCACCGCGTGCACGAACGGGTCGCCGCCATCGCCACCCTCGCCTTCGCCGCCTGCGGTGGGTCCGATCCCGGCGCGCGCGGCCTGCCGCCGGCGACGACGACGACGGCGCCACGCGATCCGAGCGTGATCGCGGCCGAGCCGCAGCGGGCCGGCGACGCGGCCCGCGGCTGGGCGGCGCTGACCGGTGAGGGCTACGTCGGCTGCGGCGCGCCCCGCGCGCTCTACGATCGCTTCGCCGGTTTGGCCGACGAGGGCTGGCGCCTGCCCGGCCGCACCGGTCGCGGCGCCGACCTGCCCTACTTCGCCAACGCCTACACCGCGCCTAGCGGGGTCGAGCTGGTCACCGCCAACTGCCTGGGCTGCCACGCCTCGTTCCTGCGCGGCGAGCTGGTGATCGGGCTGGGCGACGCCACCGCCGACTTCACCTTCGACGTCACGCCCATGCTCGCCGCCGGCGGCACGCTGACGTCCGACGCCGTCGAGCAGGCCGAGCTGGGCAAGCTGCTCGGCCGGGTGCGCGCGCTGGCGCCGCACATGAAGACGCGCGTGGTCGGCGCCAACCCGGCCGACCACATCGCCGCCGTGCTCTTCGCCCACCGCGATCCGGAGACCCTGGCCTGGTCGGACGAGCCGCTGATCGAGCTGCCGTTGGAGGAGCCCATCCCGGTCGACGTGCCGGCGTGGTGGCTGCTCAAGAAGAAGACGGCGATGTTCCACACCGGCGCCGGCCGCGGCGACCAGTCCCGCATCATGATGACGGCGTCGGTGCTGTGCGTCGACGACGTGGCCAGCGCCCGCGCGGTCGACGCCTACTTCCCCGACATCCGCGCCTTCGTGCTGTCCCTCGAGCCGCCGCGGTTTCCGGGCGCAATCGACGCGCCGCTCGCCGCGCGAGGCCAGGCCGTCTTCGAGCGCACGTGCGCCCGCTGCCACGGCACCTACGGTCCCGACGGCCGCTACCAGACCCGCGTGATCGCGCAGAGCATCGTCGGCACCGACCCGGAGCTCGCCCGCCACGCCGGCCAGTTCGCGGCGCCGTTCCGCACCTGGTTCAACGACTCGTTCTACGGCGAGATCGCGCGGCTCGAGGCTCACGACGGCTACGTCGCCCCGCCCCTCGACGGCATCTGGGCCACGGCGCCCTACCTTCACAACGGCTCGGTGCCGACCCTGGCCGCCCTCCTCGACAGCTCCCTCCGCCCGACCCGTTCCATCATCGGCCGCGGCCGCGACGCCTACGATCTCGACGCCGTCGGCTGGAGGAGCTTCCCCGTCGACCACATCCCCGGCATCGACGCCCGCTGGATCTACGACACCACCGTCCCCGGCTACTCCAGCGCCGGCCACACCTTCGCCGACGGACTCACCGCCGACGACCGCCGCAACCTGCTGGAATACCTGAAGTCGCTCTGAGGGACGGTGTCAACTTTGTCAACTTACGGCGCCACCCAGCTCACGTTGATCCTGTAGCTGGCCGCCGAGTAGCCGTAGACGCTGATGTACGCGCTGGTCTGGCCGGCCGGCACGGTGACGGTGCAGCGCTCGGTGGCGGTCGCGCTCCACGAGCGACAGTTGAAGCTCGCCAGCGTCGGCCGCGAACCGAAGCGCACGTAGAGATCGGGATCGCCCGAGCCGGTCATGGTCACGTCGAACGTGGTGCCGCCGAGCACGGTGATGGGCTGGTAGTTCACCCACGACCGCAGCGCGACCGAGCCCGAGGCCGAGCCGGTCTGCGGCGTGCCGGTGCCCGGCGGCGGCGGCGGCGGCGGCGGT
>SXJR01000161.1 GCA_005779305.1 Myxococcales bacterium | reverse complement strand
GACATCTGGGGCTGCGGCCAGGGCATCGGTAGCGTGCGCGAGATCGCCGGCGCCGCCGAGCTGGTCGCGCGCCTGACCCGCGAGTACGCCGACGCCCGCCGCGCCCTCGCCCTGTGAGCCGCGCCCTCGCGCGGTGAGCCGGGCGCTCAGCTCACGAAGGCCAGGTCGGTGACCGAGGCCGGGATGAGCGCCTTCTCGACCAGCCAGTGGTCGTTGAACAGGCGCGACGTGTAGCGGCCGGCGCCGTCGGTGAGCATGGTGACGACGGTCGTGCCGGGCCCGAGCTTGCGGGCCAGCTTGACCGCGCCCACGCAGTTGAGGCCGGCCGAGCCGCCCACGAACAGGCCGTCGTGTTCGAGCAGCCAGTGCACCATCTGCACCGACTCCTTGTCGGTGCCGACGAAGGCGCCGTCGAGCTGGGCCATGGCAAAGTTCTTGGTGATGCGGCGGATGCCGATGCCCTCGAGGACGCTCGAGCCGGTGGCGTCGAGGGTGCCGTGGGTGACGTGGTTGTAGAGCGAGCTGCCCTCGCAATCGACCAGGTAACACTGGGTCGCCGCCGACTGCGCCTTGAGGAAGTGCGAGATGCCGCCGATGGTGCCGCCGGTGCCCGACGCACACACGAAGCCGTCGACGCGCCCGACCTCGGCGACGATCTCGGGGCCGGTGGTCTCGATGTGGGCCCGCGCGTTGGCGGTGTTCTCGAACTGGTCGGCCCAGAACGCGCCGCGCTCCTCGGCCAGCCGGCGAGCCACATGATAGTAGTTGCCCTGATCGGCGAAGGGCTTGGCCGGCACCAGGTGGAGCACGGCGCCGAGCGCGCGCAGGAGCTCGATCTTCTCGGCGCTCTGGTTGTCGGGGATGACGATGTGGCAGGTGTAGCCCCGAGCCCGGCACACCAGCGCCAGGCCGATGCCGGTGTTGCCGGCGGTGCCCTCGACGAGCTCGCGCGGCCCGCTGCCGCCCAGCTTGCCCTCTTGCTCTGCGGTCAGGACGATGTGACGCGCGGCCCGATCCTTCACGCTGCCGCCGGGCTGGAGGTGCTCGGCCTTGGCGAGGATCTCGCAGCCGGTCAGCTCCGAGAGGCTGTTGATGCGGATGAGCGGCGTGGCGCCGACGGTGCCGATGAAGCCGTCACGAATGGTCACGCCACGACCTTACGACAGGGCGACGGCCGCCGTCTGCATTACACCCCCCTCGGGTGATTCCCCGGGGCCAGAGGCTCGTGGTGAAGTGAGCAGGGGGAACTGCATGTCCGCACGTGCTCACATCGTGATGCTCGCGGTGGTGGTGGCCATGGTGGGCCGTCCCGCCCGCCAGGCCCACGGCGAGAACTTCTTCAAGCGCAAGGCCCAGGGTGCGGTGAAGGCGATCAGCGAGGTGTTCGCGCCCGGCGTGTCGACGCTGGTCGACGCCGCGTCCACGCCGATCCTGCACAACGTCGAGGGCACCGGCCGACGCCTGCTCTACGACTTCGAGGGCGTGGCCGCGCGCCGCCTCGATCAGGCCGGCACCCTGGTCGACAAGGCCGTCGACAACGCCTTCGACGAGACCGGCAAGCTGGTCAGCAGGGTCGACGCCTCGCTCGAGGCCCGCATCCTCCAGGTCACCACCAGCGCCAACTCTGTCGTCGACAACGTCGGCGCCGAGGCGCGGGCCACGATCCGCACCGCCGATCAGATGATCGCCAGCAACATCGCGCGGGTCCAGAAGGCCGCGCTGGCGGTGCTCGATCGCGTCGACGTGCTCGCCGCCCAGCGCCTGGCCCAGATCGACGAGATCCTCCGCCTGCGGCTGGGCGACGTCGGCCAGATGATCCAGGGCACGCTGACCCAGGTCGACGAGATCGCCAAGGCCCGCCTCGAGCAGGTCGACGAGATCGCCGGCCGCCGCCTCGGCAACGTCGACGTCATCGCCACCAAGCAGGGCCTGAGCCTCGAGGCCATGTTGATCCGCCTGGCCACGCTCCTGGGGGCGTTCACCTTCTTCGCCTTCCTGATGTGGTCGGCGTGGAACAGTTTCGTCGTCAACTCGAACCTCATCGCCCGGCTGCGCGAGGGCGGCACCACCCCGGCCGAGAAACACACCATGGTGCGCAAGATCGGCCTGTGGACGCTACAGACCTTGTTCGCCGCCGCCTGCTTCGGCGCCGTGATCGTGGTGGCCGGCTACTTGCCCCGCGACGCGCAACAGCGCAGCACGGCCCAGGTCGCCGAGCACGCCCACGCCCTCACCAACGCGGTCAACGCCTACGACTTCGCCGCCGTTCGCTACCACCATTCGCAACTCGAGATCCTGCGCCCCGGCGATCCGACCTTCCGCGGACTTGCCATCAAGGCCGCGCTCTTGCGCGACCTGTTCGAACGACCTGCGCGCCTGCACACTGCCGAAGGCCTGCGCGGCCTCGAGCGCCAGCTCGACGCGGCCCGCGACCTCATCCCCCACGATCCCGACCTGCTGGTGATCGAGGGCTATGTGATCTGGCGCGTCGGCGCCAGCCGCGTCGACGAGCTCGACGCCGCCGATCTGTGCGCCCAGGCTCTGGCGTTGCGCCCGCGCGGCGACTGGACCATGCGCTTCCTGCCCGGCCGCTTCCTCTTGCGGCCGCTGGCCGAGAACTACGTGCGCCAGTTTCTCCACGACCCGTTCGTGGCCGACTCGATCGAGGAGACCGCGCAGCTCGATCGCATCAAGGCCGCTCGGATCCCGCCGGCCTCGCACCTGCGCGAGCTCGAGCAGATCTTCGCCTACAACGCGCTGGTCGCCCGGCTCGACGAGGATCTGACGCCGGCCTACCTGGAGATGCTCGAGGCCCACGTCCACTACGCCGCCGCGGCGACCGCGAAGCCGTACGTGGTGTCCACCGCCACCGCGACCCGCAAGGCACGCTCGGACGCGGCCCAGAAGGTGGTCGCGGCCTGGCTCGCGTTCGATCACGCGCTGGCCGAGTCCGATGCACTCGCCGGCGATCCGGCGGCGCTGAATGCCTTCACCCTCGACGACGCCGTGCTGTCGCAAGCGCTCTTCTTCTACGCCGAGGCCCACGACGACCGCGGTCAGGAGATCCCGCTCGACCCCAAGAACCCGCCACCCGTGCGGCTGCCGGTCTTCTTCGACGGGTACGCCGCACCGGCGGCGAAGAAGCCGGGGGCCGGCTTCGCCCCGACCGCCGCACCCAGGCCCGCCGATCAGCAGGCGCTCCGGCTGCGGGTGGCGGCCGCGCCGATCCGCATCCGCTGGGCCCGACGTCTGGAGCCGCTGCTGGGCAAGACCACACAGGACGTGCTGGCCAAGGAGGAGGCCGAGCGCTTCCGTGCGCTCGAGCAGCGCCTCCACGACCTGACCACGTCGTACGTCGAGGTCCGCAAGGCCGCCGCCGGCACGGTCGACCTCACCAGTGAGGCCGCGAAGCAGCGCCTCGCCACCCACGCCGCGACCGCGGCTCGCGCCGCCGCCGACATGGGCCTGTGGCGACTCGACGACCCCAGCGCGCCGATCGGCCAGCGCGAGCGCAAGCCGTTCGCGACCACGATCCTCGACGCCGCGGTGACCGCCGGCGCCACCATCGACGCCCGCACCCAGGCCGCCGTCGTCGAGGCCCAGCGCAAGCGGCGCCTGCGTTTCCTCTGAGCGGCGCCGCCGAGCGGCTACTCGATGCGGATCGCCGGGGCCGGCTCGTCGGTCGCGCGGTCGCGTAGCGTGCCGATCACGGCGGCAGGGAGGCCGTGGTCCTGGAGGTCGGCCACGGCCGCAGCGGCGGCGGCGGCGGGTAGACACAGCAGCAGGCCGCCGCTGGTCTGGGCGTCGGTGATGATCGCGAGCGTCGACTCGCGCGCTGCTTCGGGGCCGCACCACCGGACCATGGACTCGAGGAAGCGGCGGTTGACGGCGCTGCCGCCGGGGACGAGGCCCGCGGCGAGGTGTGCGTGGGCACCGGGCAACACCGGCAACGCAGCGTGATCGATCGTCGCCGACAGCCCCGAACCGCGCAGGATGTTGCGGAGGTGGCCAGCGAGGCCGAAGCCGGTGACATCGGTGGCGGCGGTGGCGCCGTGGCGGCGGCCGGCCTCCATCGCGCCGCGGTTGAGCGTGGTCATGGACGCGACCGCTGCGGCGATCTCGTCCGGAGACGCCGCCTCCTTCTTGATGGCCTGGCCAATGATGCCGGTGCCGAGCGCCTTGGTCAGCACCAGCACCTGCCCGGCGCGCGCATGCCGGTTGGTCCAGATCTCGTCGAGCGTCACCTCACCGGTCACTGACAGGCCGAACTTGAGCTCGGGATCGCGCACGGTGTGGCCGCCGACCACCGCCACGGCGGCCGCGCGGCACGCCGCCGCCGCCCCGGCCTGGATGGCGCGCAAGACGTCGAGCCCGAGCACCTCGTCGCAGAAGAAGGCCAGGTTGAGCGCGAAGCGCGGCTCGCCGCCCATGGCATAGACATCGGAGAGAGCGTTGGTGGCGGCGATGGCACCGAAGGTCTCGGGGTCGTCGACCAACGGCGCGATCACGTCGGCGGTGAGCACCAGGCCGCGGCCCGGCGTCGGCCCCGCCACCACCGCCGCGTCGTCCTTGTGATCGTGATCGACGAACACGCCGCGCGCACCCTTCCCGTCACCCTGAGCCGGAGTCCCAGGATCGGGCGGTGTCGCGTCGTCGAGGACCTGGACCAGGTCCGGCAGCCGGAGCTTGGCGGCTCAACCACCGCCGCGGGCGTACTGGGTGAGACGGATGGCGGCCTTGTGTTCGGGCGTCATGCGGCGAGCCTACCGCAGCTGGAACCGGAGCCCGCGGTTTAGAACTGGCCGCTGATGCCGAGGCCGTGGCTGCGGGGCGCGACCAGCGGCACGATCTGCCAGGACACCGCACTGCGCTCGCCCGCGCGCCACTCCTTCCAGAGCCCGCGCGGTTGCATGTACGTGCTGATGGTCCCCACGGTGTAGCCGATCGCGAACGAGATCGCCGCGTCGCCCCACGCGTCGTCGACCGACAGCCCGATGTAGAGCGTGCCCGCGGCCTGCAGCGCGAGCCCGCCGACGTGATTGACCCAGAAGCTCTGGCGCTCGCCCTTGGCGGCCTTGGCCAGGACGGCCTGGGCGGAAGCGAGATCAGCGCAGGCGTCGCCGGTGACGGCGGGATGTCCCACCTTGACCGGCGAGACCACCCGCGAGGCCGCCCCGACCAGCGACTTGATCGTGCCAGCGGCCAGGCTGGCCTCGGCGGCCTCGTCGTAGTCACCGAAGGGCGCGGTCTCGGTGAGGTAGAGCGCGCCCTGCGCGATCGTCGCCGCACCGAAGCCGATGCCCCAGCCCAGCCGCCAGCGGAAGGCCTTGCCGCGCTCGCGATCGAGGCGGGCGCGCAGCGCCGCGGCGCGATCTGCGGCGTCGGCGGGACAGGCGGCGGCGTCGCCGGCGAGGGCGCCGGTGGCCACCAACACGAACAAGGCGAGCGAACCCACGCGTCGAGTCGTCACATGCCACCTGCTTCCGGTAGAGAGACGCCTTCGAAGAACTCGCGGCGCTCGCTGGTGCTCAGGTCCCAGTTGCCGTTGCGCGTATAGTACGCCAGCACGACGATGTGGGGCTCGATGTAGAAGCGGGCTTCGCCGCGATCGACGTCGGTCTCCATGACCACGCGATAGCGACTCACCCCCTGGGTCGAGACGTAGCCCGACTCGGTGACGCGGGCGTTGAGGTTGCCGGCCAGGGTATTGGCCACCTGGTCGAGCTCGGCGGTGGTCGGCTGGTTGCCCTGGTTGGCCATGGCGAAGGCGCCGACCACGACCAGGTTGCCGTTCTGCAGGCCGGTGAAGTTGGTCGAGCCCTGGGCGAACGACGGCGTGTCCGACACGCCGGGAGGCAGCCGCAGACCCCAGCCCATCGTCGGGTCGCTGTAGTCGTTCCAGGACTTCGCGGGCGCGGGCGGCACCGGCGGATGGAAGACCTCGTCGTCACCGCCCTCGTCACCGACGGCGACGCGGATCGCGCCGCTCGAGTCACCGCCGCCCGACCAGGGATCGTTGGGATCGGCGCTGCCACCGGCGGTCTTCGCCGGGCGAGTCGCGAAGTACGCCGCGGTGCCACCGCCGGCGGTGACCAGCACGAGCACCGCGATGATGAGCGGCGCCTTCGACGAGCGCCGCGGTTGCGGCACCATCGCCGGATACGGTGGCGGCGTGGGCGCGGCGCCGGCGTGCACGCCGAACGCCGGCGGCGTCGACCCTTCGACGTTGCTCAGGACAGGCACAGGTGGCATCCCCTGCATCCCGGCCATCCCCTGGCCACCGTGCGACATCGGCACCGGCATCGGTCCCGCGGCCTGCTGCGGCACCATGTTCATCGCGCCCGGCGGGTAGGTGCGAGGCACGCCCGGCGGCGCGCCCACCGGCCGCGGCAATGGGGTGTGGTGATCGGGCCGCGTGATCGGCGCCGCCATCATCCCCGAGCGCGGCCCGCCCAGGTGCGCGTACATCGCCGCCAGGTCCTCGCCGAACCGCTCCATCGTGGGCTGGCGCTGGTTGGGATCCTTGGCCAGCGCGCTCATCACCAGCCCGTCGAGGACCGGCGGCAGCCCGAGGTCGGGTCTGCGCACGGTCGGTGGCTGGGGCGTGTCGGTGAGGTGCTTCGACAGGATCGCCATCACCGTCGGGCCCTCGAACGGCAGCCGCCCAGTGATCATCTCGTAGAGCATGGCGCCCAGCGCGTAGACATCGGTGCGGCCGTCGACCTGCTCGCCGCGGATCTGTTCGGGCGCCATGTACTGGGGCGTGCCGATCAGATCGCCGGCGCGGGTCATGGCGTTGACGGTCTGACGATCGTCGTCACGCAGCTTGGCGATGCCGAAGTCGAGGACGCGGACCACGTCCTTGTCCTTGCCACGCTCCGTGAGCATGACGTTGTCGGGCTTGAGATCTCGGTGGACGATGCCGCGGCTGTGGGCGTCGGACAGCGAGGCGGCGATCTGCTGCGCGATGGCCAGGGCCCGCCACGGCGGCAGCGGTCCCTCCTTGGTCATGGCCTCCCGCAGCGATCGCCCCTCGAGATACTCCATGGCGATGAACAGCGAGCCGTCGGCATCCTGCCCGAAGTCGTAGATGTTGACGGTGTGGGGATGGCTGAGCTTGGCCACCAGCTCGGCCTCGGTGTTGAAGCGGCGCACCAGCGCCGGATCGCGCGACAGCTCGGGGCGCAGCACCTTGATGGCGATCGTGCGCTTGAGCGAGATCTGCTCGCCGCGATAGACCGCGCCCATGCCACCCTCGCCGAGCAAGGCCAGCACGCGGTAGCGGCCGGCGATCTCGCGGCCGATCAGGTTGGGCGCCTGGACCGGCATGGCGCCGGTCAGCTCCTGGTACGAGGGCTCGGTCCCGGTCGCCGCCTGCCCGCATGCGCCGCAGAACCGCGCTTGGTCGGGCTTCTCGGCGCCACAGTGCGGACACCTCACGATGCGCCTAGTATACGACGCGCGTCACCCTCGCAGGCCCGCGGGCGTGCGGAAGCGGCCCCGCCGCGTTAGGTTCGAGGCGGTGAGGAGTCCGGTCACCGGAAGCGTGGTCGTCGGGGCGGTCGTCGCCACGCTGGCGCTCGGCCGCGTCGCCGCTGCCCAGCCCGAGACCCTGGCGCCCGAAGGTCCGCCCGCGCCGCCCGCTCCCATCGATCACGTCGATCCGCTGTTCGGGCCGATGATCACGATCGAGGACATCCGCGTGGTTGGCAATCGCTCGACCGCCGAGCGGATCATCCTGCGCACGTTGCCGCTCGCCCAGGGCGAGCAGCTGCGTGCCGCCGATCCCCGGCTCACCACCGCCCGGTTCAAGGTGCTGGCGCTCGGCTACTTCCGAGACGTCACCGTCGCGCTCGAGAAGGGCAGCGCCCATGGCCGGGTGATCGTCGTGGTCACCGTGGTCGAACGCGGCACGATCGTGCTCAACCGCCTCTGGTACGGCTCGAGCCAGCTCGCGCCGTACTGGCTCGGCCTCGACCTGACCGAGCGCAACCTGCTCGGCACCGGCCTCCTCGTCGGCGGCGGCGTGGTCACCGCCGGCCACGGCAACGTCGACGGCGCGCGCGATCAGTGGGGCGGCGAGCTACGCCTGGGCGCGGCCAACCTGGGCGGCACCCGCTGGGGCGCCCACGGCGCCTTCCAGGTGCAGCGCGGCAGCGAGGTCTACCGGCTCACCGGCGCACCCGGCGCCAGCGACAACGCCGATCTGGCCGCCTTCCCGTACCGGCGCACCGGCGTGCGCGGCGGCCCCAGCTTCGAGCTGACGCCGACCCTGGGGCTCGACGCCGATCTCCGGATCGAGCAGATCGACGCCGCCGTGCCCATCGGCGACCGCACCCTCGACGACGGCCGCGTGATCCCGCTCGATCTCCACCTGGCCGGCGGCACCAGCCGGGTGGTGTCGATGGCGTTCGGTTTCGATCGCGACACCCGCACCGATCCGGTCCTGCCTCACGAGGGCGACCGCCTCCAGGCCCAGCTCGAGCTCGGCGCCGAGACCCTCGGCGGCGACTACGACTTCGTACTGGCCCTGGCGCGCTACGAGCGATGGTGGCCGGTGCGCCCCCGCCACTCACTGGGCGTGCGCGTGGCCGGCGGCGTCGTGCTCGGCGACGCGCCGCGCTTCGATCGCATCCACGTCGCCGACGTCAACCGCATGCTCACGCCGCGGGTGATGGGCATGACCGTGGCCGCGGCGCGGCCGCCCGACTTCCTCGGCACCGACAACGCCGACGCGGTCTACGGCGAGCTGGGCGGCAACCTGATCGGCGAGTGGGCCTATCGCTGGTTCCGGCGGCCGAAGTCGATCTACGGCGGCGATCTGTTCATCGCCGCCGGGGTGTGGGGCCTGTCGTCGGAGGACGCGGTCCAGCGGGTCGGTGCCAGCGGCTGGGACGCGATGCCCGTCGACCTCGTCCTCGACGCCGGGCTGCGCATCGACACCGAGCTCGGCATCTTCGAGTTCACCATCGCCAACGCGCTCGGCCGGGTGCCGCGGTGGTGAGCCGCGCCCGAGCGCGCATCCCAAGAGCCATTGCCGGCTGCGACCATCGCGCTGCGGGCGCCTCGGGTCGTACGTCCGATGCTCGCTCGGCTCGACACTGGCCCTTGGGATGCGCGCTCGTCCTCCTCCTCGCGATGCTCGCCGTGCAGCCGGCGGCGGCCGATGACGGCGGGCTCGAGAAGCAGACCATGAAGTTCACGGAGCGCGGGACGTCGATCTACGTCACCGGCAACGTCACCAGCCTGTTCGACGCCCGCGCCTACGACAAGCTCGAGAACGGCCTGGCCTCGACGGTGGTGATCCGGCTCTGGGTCTATCCCGAGAACCGGGCCCAGCCGACCGGCTTCGTCCTGCTCCACCGCAAGTGCGTCTACGATCTGTGGGGCGAGATCTACGCGTGCGCGCTGTCGGGCCCGACCGGACGGCGCACCTACAAGGTGAAGTTCCGCGCCGAGGCGCTCAAGATGATGACCGGGCTCGATCAGGTGCCGATCGCCGACATCAAGGACGTGGCATTCGAGGAGCGCTACGTGGTGGCGGCGGTGGCCGAGCTCAACCCGGTGAGCAAGGAGACCCTGGCCGAGGTCCGGCGCTGGCTGTCGGAGGGATCGGGCGGCGGGCTCGATCGCGGCGGCTCGTTCTTCGGCTCGTTCGTGTCGGTGTTCGTCAACCTCAAGATCCCCGAGGCCGATCGGGTGGTGCGAGTGCGCTCGCAGCCGTTCTTCCGGCCCCGTCCCAAGGCGGCGCGACCATGAGCCAGCGATGAGCAAGACCGCCGACTTCCTGCGCCGGCGGGTCAGCCTCCAGGTCAAGCTGGTCGCGATCCTGATGGTGGTGGTGCTGACGCCGTTCGCGGCCTCCGCTTACTTCATCGATCAGGTCGGCAAGGTCGCCGCCAACTTCGCCGCCGGCGAGGCCGCGGCCCGCGATCGCTCGGTGCAGAAGGCGCTCGACGCTCACCTCGAGTGGGTGGCGCTGACCAAGCAGCTCCACGCCGAGGTGGCGAGCCTCCTGGCCCGGGTCCCCGCCATCGCCGGCGCCGATCCGCAGGCGCCGCTGACCACGCTGCTCGCCGAGCAGCGCCAGCTCATGAGCATCCGCTTGCGCGCCCCCGGCGGGCACGAGGTCGCCTACGCCGAGCGCACGCCGCCGCCTGCGACCACGCCGTACCTGGTCGTGCACCCGCTCGCCGGCGGCGCCACCCTCGAGGTGACGTTTGCCATCCCCGATCACCTGCAGCGCGACTACCAGGAGCTGGCCGACGCGCTCGACGTGGCCCGCAAGGTGGCCCAGGCCCGCACCGGGTTGCCGTCGGGCTACACCACCGCCTTCCTGGCCCTGGTCGGCACCGCCGCGCTGGCCGTGGTCGTGCTCGGCGTGTTCGCCGCCAACCGCGTCACCCGCCGCATCGCGGCGCTGGTCGAGGTGGCGCGCTCGGTGTCGCGCGGCGACGCCGAGGCCCGCGCCCACCTGCGCGGCCGCGACGAGATGGCCGAGCTGGGCGTGGCCTTCGACACCATGCTCGACGACCTCGGCCGGCAGCGAGGCGAGATCGAGTACCTCCAGCGCATCGGCGCCTGGCAGGACGTGGCCCGCCGCCTGGCCCACGAGATCAAGAACCCGCTGACGCCGATCCAGCTCGCCGTGCAACAGTGCGTGTCGACGTACGGCGGGGACGACCCGCGCTTCAAGCGCCTGCTCGCCGACACTGGCGAGATCGTCGAGGAGGAGATCGCCGGACTGCGCCGCCTGGTCGACACCTTCCGCACCCTCGGCCAGCTCCCGCGGGTCGAGGCCGCGCCGGTGCCGCTCGCCGAGATCGTCGAGGAGCTCAGCCTCGATCCGGCGCTGGGCGAACGCCTGGTCGTCCGGCCTCCGGACCGTCCGATCCTCCTGCGCGCCGACAAGCTCCTGCTCAAGCGCGTCCTCGCCAACCTGGTCGAGAACGGCGTCCACGCCGGCCAGGAGGCCGGCAAGAAGGGCGCGGTGACGGTGAGCTGGAGCACCGCCGCCGGAGCGCGCCAGGCCACGATCACGGTCGACGACGAGGGCAAGGGCGTGGCCGCCGACGCCCGCGAGCGCGTCTTCGAGCCCTACGTCACCACCAAGGCCACCGGCACCGGCCTGGGCCTGGCCATCGCCAAGAAGATCGCCCTCGAGCACGGCGGAACGCTTGAAGTTGCACCTACCTCGGCGCCGTCGGGCGGGGCCCGCTTCGTGCTCACGGTGCCGCTGGCCGACTGATAGTATCGGTGGTCCATGCGAGTGCCCGCGCATGTGTGGGTAGGTGTCGTCGGCGTCGTCGCCGGCTGCTTGCCCGCAACCTCACACCAGTGCGTGGACAGCGATCAGTGCGGCGCCGGTGGCGTCTGCGAGGCCAGCGGCGCCTGTAGCTTCTCCGCCACCGACTGCCCGAGCGGGAGACGCTACGGCGACGGCGTCGGGCCGCTGGCCGGCCAGTGCGTCGACGACGGCGGCGACGACGCCCAGGGCGTCGACGCGCCGGCGACCGACGCCGCGGGCCCCGACGGCGCCGTGGTCACGCCCTGGGGCGACCGCCACCACGGCAACCTGACCGTCGGTATCTCGATCGGACGCATCAACAGCTACGGCGTGCTCGGCGCCGACGCGGCGGCTGGCGCCACCTCGATCACGACGATGCGCACCAGCGGTGCCAACGTCGGCACGTGGAACGACAACTTCGTCACCGGCGATCGGGTCGCGCTGTGGCGCACGACCGGGCTGGCCGACACCGTCGTCTCCGGCACGACGTCACCGACCGTGCTCGACGGCGACGTCGGGCGCTGGTTCGTCACCCGCGTCACGGCTCACAACGGCGGAGGTCAGAGCCAGATCACGCTGGCCGATCCACTGCCGATCGCCTTCCCGATGATGGGGACCCAGGTGATCAAGCTGCCGGAGCTCGACATCCTCACCGTGAACACCGGCGCAGCGCTCAAGGCCGACGACTGGAATGGCTCGGCGGGCGGCTTCACCGGGTTCTTCGCCGACCAGCTCATCCTCGGTGGCACGATCGACGCCAGCGCCGCCGGCTTCCGCGGTGGCAACGCCGAGAGGATCGGCGTCATCCATGGCTGCACGGCGCTCGACGGACGCTCGCAGGGCGGCGGCGGCGCGGCCAAGGGCGAGAGCCTGGTAGCGGCCCGCTACGGCGGGAGCGATATCGCCTCGGGCCGAGGCAACATCCACCACGGCGGCGGCGGCGGCGATTGCCACAACGCCGGCGGCGCCGGCGGCGGCGGCGCCGGAACGGGCGGCAGCGGCGGCCACGACGCCGTGCTGCGCCCCGTCGGCGGCATG
>SXJR01000160.1 GCA_005779305.1 Myxococcales bacterium | reverse complement strand
ACGCCGCGTCCCAAGAAGGGCGAGGGCGGGGCTCCGGACGGCGACGGCATCAAGCCGATCGATGGCGCGGTCGTGCGCCTGGCCGGCCGGGTCATGGCCAAGCGCGGCGTCGGCAAGAGTCAAGACCGTCGCCGGCCCTGGCCGACGCCGCGGCCCTGGTCGTCGTCGGCGACGGAGCGGCGGCGGCGCGTACCGGCCTGGCGCCGCGGGCGCGCATCGTCGCCACCGCGACCTGCGCCGGCGATCCGCTGCTCATGCTCACCGCCGGTCAGGACGCGATCGTGCGCGTCCTCGCGCGCGCCGGCGTCGCCGCCGGCGACGTCGCCGTCATCGAGTTCGCCGAGGCCTTCGCCGCGTTATGCCTGCGCCTCGAGCGCGACCTCGGCCTCGATCCGGCGCGGCTCAACCCGGGCGGCGGCACCATCGCCATGGGCCACGCCTTCGGCGCTACCGGCGCGATCCTGCTCATCGCCGCCATCGACGAGCTCGAGCGCAGCGGCGGCCAGTACGCCGTGGCCGCGGTCAGCGGCGCCGCCGGGCTCGGCGTGGCCACATTGATCGAGCGCTGCTGAACGCCCGGGCCCTACCCGGGGCGCTGCTGATACGATCTGGGCATGAGCCGTGTCACGGTCATCGCCGTCGCCGCCCTGGCCGCGCAGCTCGCGCCACCAACCGCGCCTGCCGATCCGATGCCGCCGCAGTCGACCCCGCCGCCGGTGGTGTTCGTGGTCGAAGCGGTCGGCGAACGCAACACCATGACCCTCGGCGTCGCCGACGTCACCACCGGCAAGGCCACGCCGTTGCTGAGCGGCCTGCCCAACGGCTTGAACACGACCCTGGCCGTCGACGCGGCGACCCGACGCTGGGCCTTCACCTTCCACCAGCTCACCGACGGAGACCCCCTCTTCCTCGACGGCAAACTGCTCACCGAGCCGGGCGGCGTACACGCGGTGATCACCGGCCAGCTCGACACACCCGGCCTCACCGCGCTCGCCGGCGATCCCGCATGCCACAGCAAGAAGCGGGTGTGCTTCGAGACCCCGATCGCGTTCGTCGCCGGTGGCCAGCTCCTGATCACGCGCAGCGAGGGCAGCTCGTGGTGGATGTGGAACCAGCGCGCGCTCACCGCCGGTGCCAGGCCGCTGCCGGTCGTCGACAAGTCGCTCGCCCGGGCCGGCCGCGCCCTCGCCCTCGGCACCGACGGCAAGCGCGTCACCTACGTCGGCAAGAAGGGCGACCTCTGGGTCGCGCCGTGGCCAGCGCCCGCCGCGGTGGCCAGGCCGGCCAAGGTGAAGGCGGCCAAGAAGCGGGTGGCGTCGCCACCGCTGGTGATGAGCGATCCGGCGCTCGTCGGTGATCACCTGTTCTACTTCCGCCGCAACCCCGCCGACCAGTCGGGCCTGATTGCCGCGTGGGACCTCACCCGCGGCACCGAGATCGAGGTCTTCCGCTTCCCTGATCCGGCGCCGGTGTGGCACCACCGCTTCTTGTTCGCACCGAGACGCGGCAGCGTGATCTTCCAGCACGACGCCGCCTTCGAGCGCGCCGACCTCTACGAGGTGTCGCTCACCACCTGGCAGGTGAAGAAGATCGCCGGCGACCTGCGCGAGGTTCTCGACCTCTCACCCGACCAGCGCTTCGTGGTCGCCGCCGCCTACGCCGAGCCCGACGCCTCCAAGCGCACGGTCTTCGACCAGTACCTGGTGGTCATCGACCTCGATACCGGCAAGGAGGTCAAGCGCCTCGCCCTGCCCTTCAAGCTGCCGCGTTTGCACGACGCCCGCTTCGTGATGCCGGCGCCGTGACGTGGCGTGACCGCGGCGTGACGGATCGGCGCCTGTCCGGCCACTGACGTTACATGCCGTCGCTCCCCGTGCCGCCGCCGTGATCACTCCACCGGCGGGGTCGCCAGACATGCGGTGAGCATCTCGGTCTGGGTCCACCCGCAGGCCCCGTCGGGCTGGCGCGCGCACTCGGCCTCGCGATAGCAGGCGTACTCAGGCCTCCACTCGCAGGTGGTCATCACGCCTTCCTCGTCGCTACAAACGGTGCCGCTGCAGCCACCGGCGACACACGGCCGGGCGTCACCACCGCCACCGCCGCCGCCCGCGCTGCCACCACCCGGCTGGGGTGAAGGCTGGCTGGAGCCGCCGCAGGCCGCCGCGACCGCCAGCACCAACGAGCACACGATCGTCTTCGTCATCCTCATGCGGTGTTGTTACCGCGGCGCGCACGTGGGCGCCATGCGGCTGCGTTACCCTCACGCGCGATGAGTGAAGGCAACAAGACCCGCGTCGCCGTGCTCGGCGGCGGGCTCGGCGCCATGAGCGCCGCGTTCGAGCTGACCAGGACCGCGGCCCTGCGCGAGCGCTTCGAGGTGACGGTCTACTCGCAAGGCTGGCGCCTGGGCGGCAAGGGCGCGTCGGGGCGCAACCGCGCCGTCGGCGATCGCATCGAGGAGCACGGCCTGCACGCGTTCCTGGGCTTCTACCGCCACGCCTTCACGCTGATGGAGGAGGCGTACGCCGAATGGCTCAAGCAGCCCGACAACCCCTTCCAGTCGTGGACCGACGCCTTCAAGCCGCAGTACCAGATCTCGCTTGGCGAGTGGCACGACGGAACCTGGAAGGCGTGGAACATCGACGTGCCGCCGCTGCCCGGCCGGCCCGGTGACGACGCCGGCCGGCCCGGCAAGCTCGGCTACCTCGAACAGCTCGTACGCTGGCTCGAGGCGCGGGTGGCAGCGCTCACCGTGCACGCGCCGTCGTCGTCGCCGCTGCGCACCCACGGCGTCATCGCCGAGATCGAGGAGGCCGCCCACGCGGTGTGGATCCACGGCTTCCTCGGCGAGATCGGCGCGTGGCTGGCGCGCGTCGCCGACAGCTTGCGCGGCCTCGGTGACGACCTCCGTCGCCTGGTGCTCCTGGTCGAGCTGGGCATCGCCGTGGTCCGCGGCTACGTCGTCGACGTCCTGTTCTCGCCCAGGGGCTTCCGCGCCATCGACGACCTCGACTTCAAGGCGTGGCTGGTGAAACACGGGGCCAGCCAGGCGGTGGCCTGGTCGCCGCCGGTGGTCGCGCTCTACGATCTGGGCTTCGCCTGGACCCGCGGTGACACCTCCGACCCGAGCTGCGCGCAGGCCGCGGCCGGCGTGGTGCTACAGGTCGCGATGGACATGGTGTTCGCGTGCAAGGGCGCGCCCCTGTGGAAGATGCAGGCCGGCATGGGCGACACCGTGTTCAGCCCCGTCTACGAGGTGCTCCAGCAGCGCGGCCAGCAGGTGAAGCTCTTCCGCCGCGTCGAGGACATCCGCCTCTCCGCCGACGGTCGCACCATCGACGAGATCGAGCTCACCCGTCAGGTCGATCTGGCGCCCGGGGTCGACGCGTACACACCGACGTTTCCGGTCAACGGCGTGGTCTCGTGGCCGAGCGAGCCGTTCTGGGACCAGATCGCTGACGGCGCCGCCATCGCCGCGCGGCTGGCCGAGGCCGGCTACACCCTCGAGAGCGCCTGGTGCCACGAACGCGCCGGCACCGAGACCCTGGTCCGCGGCCGCGACTTCGACGCGGTCGTCGTCGGCATCTCGGTCGGCGAGCTGCCCCGCATCGCTCGCCAGCTGGTCAAGCGGGTGCCGTCGTGGGGCGTGGCGATCACCAGCGCCGTCACCACACCGACCCAGTCGATGCAGATCTGGCTCGATCGCGACATCGAGGCCCTGGGCTGGACCCACGGCGAGACCATCATGACCGCGTACAGCGAGCCCTTCGACACCTGGGGCGAGATGAGCCATCTCCTGGTCCGCGAGCGCTGGCCGGCGACCCACCAGCCCAGGGCCATCGAGTACTTCTGCAGCGCGCTGCCCGAGACCCCCGATATGAACGACCCCGCCGACGCGGCCACACCTCGCCGCGTCGAGGATCGCGTGCGCGCCACCGGCGCCGCGTACCTGCAGTCGTGCGCCGGGACGATCTTCCCGCTCGCCTGCGTCCCCGGCCAGAGCGGCCTCGACTTCGATCGCCTGATCGATCTCGAGGATCGCCCCGCCTCCCAGCGCATCGCTGCCCAGTGGACCCGAGCCAACATCGATCCCACCGAGCGCTACGTCCTCTCGCCTCCAGGCTCGATCGATCACCGCCTTCGCCCCGACGACGCGTCGATCACCAACGCCGTCCCCGCCGGCGACTGGACCTACGCGACGCTGCCCGCCGGCTGCGCCGAGTCCGCGACCGAAAGCGGCAAGCTCGCCGCCCAGGCCCTCATCAAGCGCCTCTAGCTGGTCAACGTGCGCGCCAGACCTCGCGGCCGGGCATGGCGGAGAAGCCCATCTTCATCCAGAAGGCGAGCTCGACGGGGACGACGTTCGAGGGCAGACCGAAGTCGGCGACGATCTGGTGACTCTGGGCGGGGGTGATCTCGAGGGTGTAGCCGCCGGGGAGGAACCAGCCGCCGCCGAAGGAGTCCATGCGGATGGGGCCCTCGACGATGGCCTGGTAACAGGCGCGGGTGGGATCCTGGGCGTCACGGAACTGCTTGAGGTTGGCGAGCGGGATGTTCATCGACAGAGCGAGCTTGGCCAGCGCGATGCCTTCCTCGACGCCGTGGATGGAGAAGTGGACGCCGTTTTCGGCCAGCTCCTTGCCCACGGCCTTCGCCGCGTCCTCGAAGCCGGACCAGGCGCCGGCGATGCGGCCGGTCGACGGTGCGCCCGTGGTCCGGCGGATCCGGATCAACGGCTCGAAGGTGCCGAGGGTGCCGGGATCCAGATCGCGGAAGATGGTCGCGTTGACGATGAAGGTGTCGGCGGTCGACGGATCACGCGGGATCACGAACGAGCTGATCTCCTTGGGGTAGCCCCACACCTCGCGGCCCGTGCACATGCCGGCCGAGCTGTTGATGAACACGTACGGCATCCAGAACACGAGGCGCGGGATGAGCCCCTGCCACACCAAGAGCGGGATCCACAACCCACACTCCTGATCGGGCACATAGCCCACCGACTCGGCGGGCGTGGTCAGGCGGTCGGCGTCGAGGATCGAGATCAACATGTGGCGGCCGAGCACGCGGTAATTGGGCCCGGCGCCGCCGCTGGGCGCGTTGAGCTGGGCGTCGACCAGCGTCTGCATCGCCGTCTGATCGGCGACCACGGCGAACCACCAGCCCATGCCGCCCTCGATCTTGCCCGGCGGCAACGACGACTGCTCGCCGTGACCGCGCTGCGAGACGTACGCCGGCAGGCCGGCGCCCCGCGCCGGCGCCACCGCCGCGGCCTTCGCGGGCTCCGCGTGAAAGCCGCCCTTGCGCAGGAAGTCCCAGCCGACGATGTCGATGGCCGCGCCTGACAGGCACGCCGCCGCGCGCTTGCCGCTCATCACCGCGGCCTCGACGCACAGCGTGTTGAGGCCGTTCGAGGTCCAGTCGCCGGCCAGGTACAGGTTGGTGAAGCCGCTGGCCCCGGGATCGAGCCGGAAGCGGCTGGTGCCCGCCGCCGCCGCGACCGCACACTCGGTGGGATCGACGTTGGGCCTGAGCCACTGGTAGTCGAGGCGCTCGACGCCCTTCAGGTTCGGCAGCGCGTGCGCCGCGCTCCAGTCGATGCCGTTCGGGTTCTCGCGATCGCGGATCGCCGGCCACATCGCGCCGCCCCAGCGCGCGAACCAGGCCAGCGTCGTGTCGCGCACCTCGGCGCGGGCACGCCCCGGCATGTCGGGCGTGCTGGCCGGCGCTCGGTAGAGCTGGGTCGGGTACACGCCGCACAGGTACTGGATGGAACCCGGCCCGTTCGGCCCCCAGCCCTCGTGCACCAGCTCCTGGCTCATGTCCGCCCACACGCTCAACACCTCGGGCGCCGCGTCCATCGCCGGCTTGGGCTCGGTCCAGCCCAGACCGGCCAGGGTCGGCGTCATCCACAGCTGGATGCCCATGGTCGGGTTGAGCGGGATCGACAGCATGTCGCGGAACTTCGGGCTGGCCGCGGCCAGTTCGCGCGCCATCCACGGATCCTCGTCGTTGAGCTGCTGGAACGCGCCCATCGAGATCGCCAGCACCACCTCGTCGAAGTCGGTGCCGCGCACCAGCGAGCGCTGCCCGGCCGGCGCCGGCTGGCCCCAGTGCGACTCGAAGCTCGAGCCGTTGGTCGCGAAGTGATCGCGATAGGTCTCGCCGTCCGCGAGCAGGTGCCAGAACGGTCGGTCGGGCCAGCAGGTGAGTCCGCCGAACCGCATGGTCGGCGCGTAGCTCTGCCCCGGCGGCGGCGCCGCCTGCACGTCGAAGTCGACGCGACCGATCGCGGTGCCGCCCGGGGACAGGGCCAGGTGTTTCACCTTGTGAAACAGCTCGAACTTCACGCCGCGGCGGAGCAGCACCTCGTACATCGGCGCCACCACCACCTCGCCCATCCCCGACTTCATCAGGAACAGCGCCGCCTCCTTGTAGGTGAAGACGATGCGCAGGATGCAGCGAGTGGCGGTGCCGGCCGCGAAGTCGGGCTTGTCGGGATCGCCGTCGACGTAGCCGAAGGCCAGGTCGTAGAGCGCGCGCAAGAGGCTGCACGGCGCGCACACCCAGGGATCGGCGCCGCACTCGAGCAGCCACTGGCGCAGCTCGAGGTGATCGACGCGATCGAGATCCTGGTGCCACAGCACGCCCCAGCGCGGATCGAGCATGCCGCGGGTCAGCGCCACGCCCAGGACGAACGCCGCGTAGAGATCACGGATCTCCGTCGACGGCGAGCCGCCCACGCTGACCTTGGTCTGGATCACGCGCAGCAGCTCGGCGAGCCCGGCGTGGTGCTCCTGGGCGTGGCCCTGGTGATCGCCTCCGAACGACGTCACCCAGTGGCCGATGCGCTCGACCAGACCGAGCAGGTGGTGGTCCTTGGGATCGTCGGCGTGCGAGGGCACAGCCACCTTGAACAGGTCGTGCACCCAGTCGGAGACCACGTGGACCTCGCCCTCGAGGTCCATCCCGATCCCGGCGGCCAGCTTGCCCAGCAACCACTTGAGGACCAGGACCACGTTCTCGAGCATCTGCCACGGCGTCGGGAACACCCCGCCCTGGCCGGGCGTGCCCGCCATCGGCGGCCACGAGAACGACCACCAGCTGAACGTCCCGCCGGTGTCGTCGCCGATCGGCGTGAAGCTCTGCGGCATGAAGCCGTCGCGCCAGTCGCGCAGCTGCTCGTCGGGCAGGGCGTGGGGCAGGCGCTCGGCGTAGACGTCCTGGATCAGCTTGAAGGCGTTGTCGTAGAAGCCGAGCCACACGTGCAGGCCGTGCTCCTCGACGCGCAGGCCCTTGTCGGGGTCGAGGTTGCGGCTCGACGCACCCTTGCCGCCCAGCCGCCAGCACATCTGGTAGACGGTCACGTCGTACAGGCCGGCGCGCTCGCCGCTGGTGAGCTCCCACGCCGCGGCCAGGCCGGCAACCCCGCCGCCCAGGATCGCGATCTTCTTCTTGCCCGATGTCGTTCCTGTCCTGTCGGTCATGTTCCCTCTCGGAGATGTGCGGCGGCGCGCGTGGCGCCTAGCTGGTCGAGGATGGTGGCGGCGCTGGTGTACTGGCCGAGCCCGGCCAGGGCCAGCGCGTGCGCGTGCGGCATGCGCAGGCGTTCGGCCGCCGCCGCGGCGGCGCGGAAGGCGCGGGCGGCGGCGCGGACCTT
>SXJR01000159.1 GCA_005779305.1 Myxococcales bacterium | reverse complement strand
GGCGATGCAGCGCGGCTGGTTGCGCAACCAGCCAAAATTGAGCGCGAGCTGGGCTGGCGCGCGCAACACTCGGATCTGGATGGCATTCTGGCATCCGCGTGGGAGTGGCATCGGAGCCATCCGCACGGCTACCCGCCTGCCTGACACCGCAATGGACACAAACCCACCGCCACGCACCGGCGCCTCAATGAATGTGCAGGTGCTCGTGGCAACTGCTGCCCGGTTGCTGCTCAACACTTGCTCGGTGACCAGGTCCGGCCCATGTGGATCGGCACCTTCCACTCGACCTGTGCCCGCATCCTGCGTCGCTACGGCGAGATGATCGGGCTGGCCCCCGACTTCCTCATCTTCGACGACGACGACCAGCACAAGGCCGTCAAGGGCCTGCTCAAGGCCCACGGCCTCGAGGACCAGGTCGCGCCGCGCTCGATCATGAGCCGGCTCGACTACGCCAAGAACCGCGGCCTCGATCCCGCCGCCATCGAGACCGGGCTGCCGCTCGACGACATCATGAAGGTGATCGCGCCGGCCTACGCCGCCCAGCTCAAGCGCGAGAAGGCGCTCGATTTCGGCGATCTCATCGTCAAGGTGCTCGAGCTCGGCCGCCATCCCGAGGCCGGCCAGCACCTGCGCACCCGCTTCCGCCACGTCCTGGTCGACGAGTTCCAGGAAACCAACCTGGTCCAGTACCAGCTGGTGCTGATGCTGTCCGAGGCCACCCGCAACCTGACCGTGGTCGGCGACGACGACCAGTCGATCTATGCCTGGCGCGGGGCCGAGCCGCGCAACCTGCTCGACTTCGACCACGACTTCCCCGACGTCAACGAGATCAAGCTCGAGCAGAACTACCGCTCGACCAGCGTGATCCTCGACGCCGCCAACGCGGTCATCGCCAAGAACCTCGATCGTCGCGGCAAGGCGCTGTGGACCGATCACGGCGGCGGCGACGGCATCGACTACTACCTGGCCGGAGACGATCGCGGCGAGGCCGAGTGGGTCGCGCGCACCCTGCGCGGCCTGGTCGACGACGGCGCCTGCTCGCCGGGCGACGCCTGCATCCTCTACCGCACCAACGCCCAGAGCCGCGAGCTCGAGACCCAGCTCCGCCGCTACCGCTTCGAGCCCCGCGTCGTCGGCGGGCAGGCGTTCTTCGATCGCAAGGAGGTGAAGGACGTCATCGGCTACTTGCGCCTGTGCGCCAACCCCGACGCCGACAGCGCCTTCGAGCGCGTGGTCAACGTGCCGCCGCGCGGCATCGGCGACGCCTCGGTCGACAAGCTGCGGGTGCACGCGCGGGCTCGCGGTGAGGGCCTCCTGGCCGCGGCTCGCGATGTGGCCAGGGGTGGAGGGTCGATGGGGCCGGCGCCGCGCAAGAAGCTGGCCGCGTTCGTCGAGCTGATGGACGGGCTGGCGGCGGTGCAGGCCGGCGGCGCGTCGCTGGCCGAGCTC
The DNA here is from genome assembly GCA_005779305.1 of Myxococcales bacterium. Taxonomy (GTDB): domain Bacteria; phylum Myxococcota_A; class Polyangia; order Haliangiales; family Haliangiaceae; genus UBA2376. The sequence goes on along the minus strand of SXJR01000159.1, from coordinate 5,322 downwards.
GCCATCCAGGTGGTCGAGCGCAGCGGCTATCGGGCCTGGCTCGACGAGGAGGACGACGGCGGCGATCGCATGCGCAACCTGGCCGAGCTGGTCAACGTGGCGTCGGACTACGAGGAGGAGACCGGCGACGAGGGCACCCTGGCCGAGCTGCTCGAGCGCATCGCGTTGACCGGGGCCGCCGACGACAAGGACGGCCGCGGCGAGACCATCACGCTGATGACCATCCACATGGCCAAGGGCCTCGAGTTCGACGTGGTCTTCCTGTGCGGCATGGAGGACGGTCTGTTCCCGTCGCTTCGGCCCCGCGCCGAGGTCGACGAGGACGCCGCGCTCGAGGAGGAGCGGCGCCTGGCCTACGTGGCGCTGACCCGGGCTCGCAAGAAGCTGTACCTGTCGAGCGCGCGAGTGCGCCGGGTGTGGGGCGACGTCAAGCAGCAGGTGCCGTCGCGCTTCCTCGACGACGTCCCGGCCGTGTGTTTCACGGTGGCGCCCGGCGCCATGCGGGCGCGGGTGGGGTTTCTGTCGCCCTCGGCGGGGCCGCCGATGACGGCGCCGAGGCCGCCGCGGGTGAAGAAGCCGGCGCGGGACGAGCTCGATCAACGCAGCTGGGACGGTGACGACGTGCCCGCGGTCGACGTCCACGCCGACCTGTCGTCGGACCTGTCCGACACCGGCGAGGGTTTGGTCGGCGTCGACGGCGTCGACGTCGATCCGTTCGCGCCGGGCAGGACGGTACGCCACGCCGCGTTCGGCCCCGGCCGCGTGCTGTCGGTCCGCGGCGCCGGCTGGCAGCGGCGGGTGGTGGTGAAGTTCTCGAGCGTCGGCGAGAAGACGGTCGACGCCCGCTGGCTCCAGCCCATGAGCTGACGAGCGGGAAGCTACGCCTTGGCCGAGCGATCCAGCCACCAGCCGGTGGTGCCGGCGGCGACGTAAAGCCCGGCGCCGACCAGGAACGTGGCCGTGAAGCCGGCGTTGATCGCGATGATGGTCGCGCCCACCGTGCCGATCACCGACATGCCACCGTTGATGCCCCACGCCCAGGGCACGATGGCCTCGTCCTTCTGGCTGACCAGCGAGACGCCGAGCGGCAGCATCACGCCCATCACCACGCCGAACACGAACACCACCGCGGCGGCCAGCGCCATGCGGCCGGGCAGCGGCATGGCGATGAGGCTGCGCAGCACGTCAGCGAGCAGCCAGGCCGCCACCGCGGCGAGCAGCGCGACCACCAGGCCGGCGGCCAGGCTGGCCACGCCGGCCCGCGCCGCCAGCCGGCGCGTGGTGCGGGCGCCGATGGCGGTGCCGGTCAGGATCGCGAACAGGACGACGATCAGCGAGTACGACGGATGGCCGAGGAAGAGCGAGAGGCGCTGGATGAGCGCGATCTCGACGACCATGAAGCCGAAGCCGATGGCCGCGAAGTAGCCCAGGCCGAGCAGGCGCCGGGCCAGCACGCCGCGGCCGCCGCCGGTGAGATCGCCGAGTCGCGTGAACAGCGGCAGGAACACGAAGATGATCGTCAGCGCGATCAGCATCGTGCCCAGTGACGCCAGGAGCCACAGCGCTGGGTTGGCCAGCTTCTTGTCGGTGAGGTGCTTCCACGACCACAGCTGACCCGGCTTGACGAAGTAGAAGAAGAACGGGCGGTCGTCGGTGGGTGGCCGCACGTCGTGGGGGTAGGCTCGCACCACGTCGCTCCAGGCCCCGGCGGTGAGCATGCGCGACAGGGTCACGTCCTTGGCGATGTTGGGGCCGATCAGCACCTCGTAGCCCTTCTGGGTGGCGATGGCGACCAGGCGCTCGGTCTCGCCGGCGCTGAAGCCGGCGGGCTTGACCAGCAGCGTGCCCAGGTTGCCCTTCTTGACCAGGAACAGGTGGTGCTGGGTCATGCCCGGCTTGATGCCGCGCTTCTCGAGTGCGCCGGCGGCGAGGACGACCAGGCGCACCGTCTCCGGCGTCGAGGCGAAGGTCCACCAGCGCGACATGGTGAGCACGCCGTCCTGGCTGAGGTGGTCGTAGTAGTCGGTGAACGCCTCGATGGTGTAGAGCGTGTTCTCGGTGAGGGCGAAGGCGCCGCTCGCGGTCGCCGCCCAGGTGTCGACCAGGGTCGCCTGGATGATGGCGAAGCGCTGCGACGAGCGCCGGATGAAGCTGCGGCCCTCGTCGATCTGGATGGTGACCCGCGGGTCGTCGTAGAGCCCGTCGGACAGGTGCTTGTAGCGGCCCTTCATGATCGTGCCGGCGATGAGCGGGTTGATGTCGACGCCGGTGACGTGCCTGGCGCCCGCGGCCAGGGCGTGGGCCACGTCGACGCCGCCGCCGGGACCGATGATGAGCACCGAGGCGGCGCCCTCGGGATGGACGTGATAGGCGAACGCGGTGACGTCGTTCTGCCAGGCCGGGGACGAGGCCTCGGCCTTCTTGGTGACGTGGGTACGGGCGGCGGCGTCGATGCGGATGTCGTGGCCGCCGCCGACCTGCTCGAGGGTGATGTGCGAGAACGTGTTCCAGCCGTCGAAGACGACGCGCTCAGACCTGACCATCTTGGTCGAAGGCGGCGCGAACAAGCCGGTGCCGAGCGCGGCCACGAACAGGACGGCGGTGCCGCCGAGCGAGGCCAGCGCGCGCGGCGACGGCTCGAACAGCCAGCTTGCGACACAGGCGAGCACGGCCACGCCGACGACGAGGCCGGGGCCGCCGAGCAGACCGATGGCGGCGCCGACCACCAGCGCGGCCAGGCCGGCGCCGGCCAGGTCGTAGAAGTAGACCCGATCGATCGCGGCCCGGTAGTGGGTGATGGCGAGCGACACCACCATGCCGGCCAGGAAGAAGGGCAAGGCGGCGGCGCCGCACAGGAGCACCAGCTGGAACCCGCTCTGGTTGGTGAAGCGCGGTGAATCCCCGAACTCGACGTAGACCACGACCGGGTTGGCCAGGACGTAGATGAGCGCGACGATGGTCGAGGCCGCGAACCAGCGAGCGTAGCGGGCCAGGTCGGCGCGGGCGCGGTCGGCGGTGAAGCGATCGGAGCGGACGTAGACGTAGACCCCGCTGGCGCCGATGCCGAGCAACGCCAGGGCGATGGCGAAGAACGTGAAGTGATAGAACATCAGCGCCGAGAAGATCCGGGTCAGCGACACCTCGAGCAGGAGGTTGGCGGCGCAGACCAGGCTCAGGCCGAAGAGGACGCGGCGATCAGGTCCGCTGGCGCTGGGGGACGACATGGCGCGCGGACCTTACACCAGGCGAAAGCCAGAGAGATCGTCCACGTCCAGGTCCACGTCGGTCCACGTCCACGATCACGTCAACGATTCACGCCCACGACCACCACGACCACGATCGAGCGCATCGTGGTCGTCGGCGTGAGCGTGGACGTCGGCGTGGTCGGCCTCCTGAGCGTGGACGTCGGCGTGGACCTGGACGTGGACGATCTTCGGTCTACTCTGGCATCGGCTCGGGGACGAGGTTCACGTCGACGGCGGCGCGGTCGCGCCACAGGGTGAGCTTGGCCGGCTTGCCGGCGGGCGCGTTGGCGATGAGCGAGGGCAGGTTGCGGTGATCGACGGGGCGATCGTTCCAGCTCTGCACCACGTCGCCGGCGCGGATGCCGGCGCGCTCGGCCGGGGAGCCGGGCTCGGTCTTGGTCACCACGGCGCCGGCGACCTTGGCCAGGCCGAGCTGGGTGGCGAGATCGCGGGTGACGGGTGCGCCCCACAGCCCGGCCCACGAGCGCTGCACCCGGCCGTACTGCTTGAGCTGGGGCAGGGCGTCGCGGACGCGGTTGGCCGGGATCACGAACGAGATCTCCCCGGGACGATCGCCGGTGGCGACGGCGATGCCGATGACCTCACCGGCGGTCGAGAGCACCGGCCCGCCCGAGTTGCCGCGATGAATGCGGGCGTCGACCTGCACGTACGTGCGGAAGCCGAGCGCGGTGCCCGTGACCAGCGAGCCGGGCGCGTCGCGGCCGGTGGCCGAGACGATGCCAGCCGAGGCGGTGACCTCGTCGCCGAAGGGGTTGCCCAGCGCCACCACCCATTCGCCGACCTCGATCTCGTCGGAGTCGGCGAGGCGGAGCGTGGGCAGGCGCGGCATCTCCACCGAGAGCATGGCCAGATCGAGGCGGGCGTCGCGGCCGACGATGCGGGCCGGGTACTCGCTGCCGTCGACCAGCTCGATCCGTAGGTCGACCACGTCGGCGATCACGTGATCGTTGGTGAGCACGTGGGTGCCGGCGGCCTCGACCAGGAAGCCGGTGCCGAGCGCGGCGTCGCTCGACGTCGGCGGTGCCCCCGGAAACATCGCGGCCGGGCCGCTCTTCACTGGCGTGGTGGCGTGGATCGACACCACCGCCTTGCGGGCGTCGCGCACCAGCTCGACGAACGAGCTGGGGGCGGCCGGGTAGAGCAGGCGGGAGGGCCGGCCGGCGTCGTCGGAGATCGGCGCCACCACGGGACCGGCGTCGGGCGCGTCGGAGCGCGCGCGACACCCGGCCGCGGGCGCCGCGATCGTGACGGCCGCCAGGGCCAGAGCGCCCCGTGTCAGGCCCACGTCAGGTCTTCTTCTTGGCGGCGGCGGTGGCGTCGACGTAGGCGACCCGCAGGTCGTAGAGCAGGCTCTGCAGCAGCTTGGTCTCCGACTCGTCGAGATTGCCGCGGGTCTTGAGCTCGAGCATGCCGAGCACGTCGACCAGGTAGCGGGCGGTGTCGAGATCGGTCTCGATGGTCTCGCCCGACGGCGCCGGCACCGTGCCGAGCGAGACGAACGCCGACGAGGCCAGGGAGAGAATGTGGGTGGCAAAATCGACCGGGCCGAGGGCCTGCGGCGCCTCGCCTTTAGGGTCCGCATCGGACATGGGCCCAGGTTACACCCGGCGGATGCACGGCACGGGGATCCGTGACATCGTCGTATCTACATGGACACGCTGGTCGATCCTGCGCCGCCCGTCGCCGTCCCGCCCCCCGTCGCCGACCCTGGGGGGGTTGCCGGCCCGGCGGTCCTGGACGGCGCGCTGCGCGAGCTGGGCGCGATGGTCGAGCGCGAGAGCGCCTTCGTTGATCTGGTGACAGCCGAGGTCGGCAAGGTGGTCATCGGTCAGACCGAGATGATCGAGCGCATCCTGATCGGGCTCCTGGCCAGCGGCCACTGTCTGATCGAGGGCGTGCCCGGGCTGGCCAAGACCCTGACGGTGAAGACGCTGGCCCAGACCGTGGCCTCGTCGTTCATGCGCATCCAGTTCACGCCCGATCTCCTGCCCGCCGACATCACCGGCACGACCATCTACAACATGCAGACGGCGACCTTCACCCAGAAGAAGGGGCC
>SXJR01000158.1 GCA_005779305.1 Myxococcales bacterium | reverse complement strand
GACCCCCCGCGCGCCCCCCGGTGACGTCCGCGTGCGCACCGCGCGGTCGCTGGCGATCGATCGCGCCCTGGTCGTCGAGGTCGGCATGTACGGCTACACCCGGCCCGCCGACGCCACCGGCCTCAACGACGCCCACGCCCGCTACCGTGACCCGGCCGCGATCGCCGCCGGCGACTGGGTCGCCCACGACCCGGCCCGCGCCGCCACGCTACTCGACGAGGCCGGCCTGGCCCGCGGCCGCGACGGCTGGCGCCGCTTGCCCGACGGCTCGCGCTGGCAGGTGTCGATCCAGGTGCCCGGCGGCTTCTCCGACTGGGTGCGGGCCACGCAGGTGATCGCCCGCGGCCTGCGCGCGGTCGGCGTCGACGCGCGCATGAAGGCCCACGACTTCAACGCCTGGTACGAGCAGGTCCAGGATGGGGACTTCGCGCTGGCGATCGGGTGGGCCGAGCCGTACCCGACGCCCTACGGCTACTACCGGGCGATGATGTCGACCGAGACCGTGAAGCCGGTCGGGGTCGCCGCGCCCGAGAACTGGCATCGCTTCGGGTTGGCCCGCGCCGACGAGCTCCTCCGCGGCCTCGAGGTCACCGCCGATCCGGCGGAGGAGCTGCGCCTCACCGCCGAGCTCGAGCGCCTGTTCGTCGCCAGCGCGCCCGCCATTCCGCTCTTCCCCGGCCCGCTCTGGGGCGCGTACAACAGCACGCGTTTCACCGGGTTTCCCGACGCGGGCGACCCCTACGCGCCGCTGTCGCCAAACCTCGCGCCTCAGGCGCTGCTCGTACTGACCCGGCTGGAGCCGCGATGACGTACCTGCTGCGGCGCCTGGTCTTCTACCTGCTCGCCGCGTGGGCGTCGGTGACGCTGGCGTTCGTGATCCCGCGGCTCATGCCCGGCGATCCCGAGGCGACGATGTTCGCGCGTTTCCACGGCAAGCTCGATCCCGAGGCCATGACCGCGCTGCGCCGCACCTTCGGCTTCAGCGACGAGCCGATGTGGCGCCAGTACCTCGACTACCTCGGCCACGTCGCCACCGGCGACCTCGGCACATCGGTGAGCTACTTCCCGGCCCGGGTCGGTGACGTGATCGCAACCGGCATGATCTGGACGCTCTTCCTTGCCGGCCTGGCGGTGGTCCTGAGCTACGCGCTGGGCACGCTGGCCGGCATCCTGGCGGCGTGGCGGCGCGGCCGCTGGCTCGACGCCGTCGGGCCGCCGCTGCTGGTGCTGCTCGGCGCGTTCCCGTTCTTCTGGCTGGCGATGCTGCTCCTGTTCCTGTTCGGCTACACCCTGGGCTGGACCCCGGTGCGTCATGCCCACGACAGCCAGGTCTCGCCGGGCTGGACGCTCGGCTTCGCGTGGAGCGTGATCAGCCACGCCGCGTTGCCGGCCATCACCATCGTCGTCGCCACCGCCGGCAGCTGGATGCTCGACATGCGCAACACGATGATCGGCATCCTCGGCGAGGACTACATCACCATGGCCCACGCCAAGGGCCTGGCGCCCCGGCGGGTGATGTTCCGCTACGCCGCGCGCAACGCGCTCTTGCCCAGCGTCACGTCGTTCGGCATGGCGCTCGGCTTCGTGCTCAGCGGCTCGCTGCTCACCGAGATCGTGTTCTCGTATCCGGGCCAGGGCTACCTGCTCATCCAGGCGGTACGCAGCCTCGACTACCCGCTCATCCAGGGCCTGTTCCTGACCATCACCCTGGCGGTGCTCGCCGCCAACTTCCTCGTCGATGTCGTCTACGTGTGGCTCGATCCGCGGGCCCGCAGCCGAGGGGCACCGTGAACACGTTGAGGGCCCTCTTCCGCCACCGGCGGGCGCTGTTTGGCTTCGCCACGCTGATGGTGTTCGCGCTGGTCGCGCTGGTGGGACCGTGGCTGGTCGGTGACCCGGCGGCGCAGGTGGCGCGGCCGCTGTCGCCGCCGTCGTGGTCGCACTGGCTCGGCACCACCGGCCAGGGCCAGGACGTGCTGGCCCAGACCGTCGCCGGCGCCCGCACCTCGCTGGTCATCGGCTTCACCGTCGGGCTGGCCCAGGTGACGATCGGCGCCCTGGTCGGCACCACCGCGGCCTACGTCGGCGGGCTCTTCGACGACGCCTGCACGCTGGTCATCAACGTGTTCCTGATCATGCCGGGCCTGCCGCTCATGGTGATCGTCGCCGCCTACCTGCCGACCGGCTCGGTGACCATCGCGCTGGTGCTGGTCGCCACCGGTTGGGCGTGGAGCGCGCGGGTCATCCGCGCCCAGGCGCTATCGCTGCGCGACAAGGACTTCGTGCTGGCCGCCCGCATCGGCGGCGAGCGCCCGCTGCGCATCGTGGCGTTCGAGATCGTGCCCAACATGACGTCCCTGCTCACCTCGGCGTTCATCGGCGCGACCATCTACGCGATCGGCGCCGAGGTCGCGCTCGAGTTCCTCGGCCTCGGCGATGTCAGCCATGTCACCTGGGGCACCAACCTGTACTGGGCGTCCAACGACTCGGCGCTGCTCACCGGCGCCTGGTGGACGTTCGTGCCGACCGGCGCCTGCGTGGCGCTGGTCGGGTTCGCGCTGGCCATGATCAACACCGCCATCGACGAGGTCGGCAACCCTCGTCTGCGGGCCGAGCCGGCCTACGACGCGGCGCTCGCGCGCGCCGGGTTGAGGCCGGGGCTGTCGACGCCGGTGCTGCGGCGGGAGGTGCGCTGAGATGACGATGATGGAGTCGGACCAGCTCTTGCGCGTGGAAGACCTGCGGGTCGAGTACCTCACCGAGGCCGGCCGCGTCCGCGTCGTCGACGACGTCTCGTTCAACCTGCGCCGCGGCGAGATCCTCGGGCTGGCCGGCGAGTCGGGCAGCGGCAAGACCACGATCGCGCTCGCCATCCTCCGCCTGCTCAAGCCACCGGCGGTGATCACCGGTGGCAGCGTCGTCTTCGAGGGTCGCGACCTGCTCTCGCTGGGAGAGGTCGAGCTCCGCCGGCTGCGCGGGCGCAAGATCGCGCTGGTCACCCAGAGCGCCATGAACGCGCTCAATCCGGTGCTCTCCATCGGCGAGCAGCTCGCCGATGCCATCAGGGAACACGAGCGCGTCGGTCGGCGGAGCGCCCTCGAACGTGCCCGCCGCCTGCTCGACCTGGTCGACATCGACCCCGATCGAGTGCGCAGCTACCCGCACGAGCTGTCGGGCGGCATGCGGCAGCGGGTCGTGATCGCCATGGCCATGGCCCTGTCGCCGTCGCTGGTGCTCATGGACGAGCCCACCACCGCGCTCGACGTCGCCGTGCAGCGCGAGATCCTGGCTCGCATCGCCCGCCTGCGCCAGGAGCGCGATTTCTCGATCCTGTTCATCAGCCACGACCTGTCGATCCTGCTCGAGCTGTGTACGCGGATCGGCGTGCTCTACGCCGGCCGCCTGGTCGAGGCGGCGCCGGCGCGCCGACTGCTCGGCTCGCCGCAGCACCCCTACACCGGCGGCCTCATCCGGTGTTTCCCGCACGCCGATGAAGCTCCGGGACCCCGGCCGCGCCTGGTCGGCATCCCCGGCGCTCCGCCCGATCCACGCGATCCGCCCCCGGGATGCCGGTTTCACCCACGCTGCGGTCAGCGCCTCCCGGCGTGTCAAAGGTCGGCGCCCGCGCTCACCACCGTCGCCACGGATCACGAGGTCGCATGTCACCTGACTCGCTCCTGAGTGTCTGCAACCTCGGCAAGACCTTCTCCGTCCGCGAGGGCCTGCGCACGCGGAGGCTTGCCGTGCTCGCCGACGTCTCGTTCGAGGTCGAGCGGGGCGAGGCGGTGGCCCTGGTCGGCGCGTCGGGCAGCGGCAAGAGCACGTGCGCCCGCATCATCACCGGGCTGGTGGCGGCGTCGGCGGGTCAGGTCCATCTGCGCGGCACCGTGCAGATGATCTTCCAGGACCCGTTCGCGTCGCTCAATCCCGTCCACACCGTCGGCTATCACCTGGTGCGGCCCGTCATCCGCCATCGCAAGGCCCGTGGGCGCGCCGCCGTGACCGCGCGGGTCCACGAGCTCCTGACCTCGGTCGGGCTCATGCCGGCCGCCGAGTTCGCGGCCAAGTTTCCGCACCAGCTCTCCGGCGGGCCGCGCCAGCGGGGCGCCCGCGCCCGCGCCCTCGCGGTCGAGCCCGAGCTCATCGTCGCCGACGAGCCGACCAGCATGCTCGACGCCTCGATCCGGATCGGCGTGCTCAACCTGCTCCGCGACCTCAAGGAGCAACGCGGCATCGCGCTCCTGCTCATCACCCACGATCTGGCCAGCGCGCGTTACCTCGCCGATCGCACGTTGACCATGGAGGCGGGCCGCATCGTCGACGCGCCCGCCGAACCGCTCAGCGCGTCAGCGTGACCTTCTGCAGGCCGCGCGGGCGATCCGAGTCGAGCCCCTTGGCCATGGCCAGGGCGCGGGCCCACATCTGACCCGGCACCACGGTCACGATCGGCGACAGCCACTCGGGCACGCCCGGGGACAGGCGGATGCCGGAGGTGGCGCGGGCCAGCACGTCGTCGCGATCGGAGAAGGCGATCGTACGCGCGCCGCGGCCATCGAGCACCGCTTGCAGCGCACCCACGTCGTCGGAGGCGTGTCCCGCCGTCGCCACCAGCACGACCGGGAAGCCGTAGTCGAGCATGGCCACGGGACCGTGGAGCAGATCGGCCGGCGAGTACGGCTCGGCCAGCACGTAGCTCGTCTCCTTCATCTTGAGCGCGATCTCGAAGGCCGTGCAGTAGTTGAAGCCGCGCCCCAGCACCAGGAAGCGGCCAGCGTTCATGTAGTGCATCGCGACTTCGGCGATCCCGTCGCAGGCGCCGAGCGCGGCCTCGACGGCCTGGGGCACGAGCTCGAGCTCGGCGCCGCGCCGCTCGTCGCCGGCCAGCTCGACGCTGAGCATGGCCAGGAGCAGGAGCTGGTTGGTGTAGGTCTTGGTCGCGGCGACCGCATGCTCGGTGCCGGAGGCGAGCAGGAGGTTGTGCTCGGCGGCGGCGGCGAGCGGCGAGGTCGCGTCGTTGGTGATGGCCAGGGTCACGCCGCCTTGCCGACGCGCCTCCTCGATCACGGCGACCACGTCGGGCGACTGTCCCGACTGGGAGATGCCGATGGTCAGCGCGCGACCGAGCTGCGGAGGGGCGTTGTAGAGCGTGAACAGCGACGGCACCGCCAGCGCCACGCTCAGCCGGTTGAAGGCGCCGAACACGTACTGGGCGTAGCGGGCGGCGTTGTCGCTGGTGCCGCGGGCCGCGATCACCACCCAGGCCGGGTCGAAGGCGCGGATCCGCGCCGCCACCTCGCGCACGTCGTGGCGACGCATGGCCAGCAGCCGGGCCAGTGCGCCAGGTTGTTCGTCGATCTCGCGGAGGAGCTGGATCGCCACGATCCAGGTCTGCCAGACCCGCGGGCCGCCGGAAAGGCCAGAAGCGCCCCGGAGAAAAAGTGCGCATCGGTCTGACCCGAACCGGCCGCGCACACCCTCCCTACCTCCGTAGCGTGACGACCATGAGCATCTACCCCCGACCGTGGCCCTGGCCACAGCGCCTCTCGGCGCTGATCATCGTCGCTGGAGCCGTGTTCATCACGGCCTGTTCGCCCGGCCCGGGCGGCGGCGGCGACGGCGGTGGCGACGACGACGATGGCCCGATCGACGCATGTCCGTGTCCAGACAGCGGCGGTGGCGGTGGCGGCGATGGGGGGATGACGGGATGCAACAGCGGCTCGGCGGGCGCGGCCCAGCCCTTCGGCAACCACGCCCGCCCTTACGCGCCCGGCACCATCCTGCCGTCGAACCACTCGCAGGCCCAGCTCGACGACGCGGTCCGCGACGTCTACGACACCTGGAAGTCGGCGTACGTGAGGTCGGGTTGCGGTAGCGGCCGTTACTACATCCTGAGCGGAGGCGGGCACCAGACCGTGAGCGAGGCCCACGGCTACGGAATGCTGGTGACGGTCTTGATGGCCGGTCACGACCCGCAGGCCAGGACCATCTTCGACGGCATGGTTCGCTATTTCCAGGATCATCCGTCCGAGATCGTGCCGTCGCTGATGTCGTGGGCCCAGGGGTCGTCGTGCCAGAACACCAACGGCGCCAACAGCGCCACCGACGGCGATCTCGACATCGCCTACGCGCTCCTGCTCGCCGACAAGCAGTGGAGCTCGGGCGGCGCGATCAACTACCGCGAGCTCGCCGACGAGGTCATCGACGGCATCCGCAACGGTGAGGTCGACAGCGGCGCGCGCTTCGTCCAGCTCGGCGACTGGGCGCGCGACGGCATCCACGGTCGCGCGACCCGGTCGAGTGACTTCATGCCCGCGCACTTCGAGAGCTTTGCGGCCGTCACCGGCGACACCTCGTGGCGCCAGATCCGCGATCGCAGCTACACCATCATGCAGAGCGTGCAGGCCGGGTTCGCGCCGCAGACCGGTCTCCTGCCCGACTTCATCGTCGAGGCCGCGACGTCGCCGGCCCCGGCCAGCGCCGGGTTCCTCGAGGGCAACAACGACGGACGCTACGCCTACAACGCCTGTCGCGATCCCTGGCGCATCGCCACCGACTTCGTGCTCACCGGCGACAGCCGCAGCAAGACGATGGTGCAACGCATGACCACCTGGATGAAGACCCGCACCGGCGGCGATCCCGAGAACATCCTGCCCGGCTACAACCTCAACGGCAACGGGCTGGGCGGCACCTACCTCGACCTCGCCTTCGTCGCGCCCTTCGGCGTGGCGGCGATGGTCGACGCCGGCAACCAGAGCTGGCTCGATGCGATCTGGGACGTCGTCGTCGCCAACGGCGGCGGCGGCTACTACGCCGACACGATCGCGATGCTGTCGCTCATCACGATGAGCGGCAACTGGTGGTCGCCGGAGGCCGCACCCTGCCCTTGAGCACCTGGCGCATGCGATGAACGGAGAAGATGTCGTGTCCTGGCTCAGCAACCTGCAGAACGCGTATGCGATCCACAACGTGATCGCGCACCGGCCCGAGCTGCCGGTCTACGTGATCCGCGACGGCGCGGACGGCCTCGAGTGGATGGACCTGTCCGATCCTCGTGATCGACTGAAGCCGTTCCACTTCGAGATCTTCTTCGGCAAGGAGACCGCGCGCGACGCCCACTACCGGGCGGCGCTCGACGAAGCCGCGCGGACGCAGCGGCCGGTGTGCCGGCAGATCTTCGGCTTCTGGGACCTCTTCTACCCGCTGCCCGATCCCGGCACGCGCGCCTTCCTCTACGTCGGCCAGTTCTACCGCGAGGCGCCTGACTGGGAGACGCTGAGCGCGCAGTGGCGGCAGATCACCGGGCAGGAACCGACCAGCGCCAACACCGACTTCGTCCACTTCGTGCGCATGGCGCTCGAGCTGCCCATCCTCGAACCCGAGCTCTTGCACGCCTACGAGGAATTCCTCGGCCACTACGCCGAGTTCCTCACCGACCGTGAGGAGCGGGCGACCATCCAGGAGCGCATCGACCGCATCAACCGCGAGACCCTGTCGAGGCTGTGGCCGATCGAGACCTGGGTCGAGAGCGCGATCGATCCCGACAAGTTCCGGCTCACGCCCTGGAGGCTCGACGGCAAGCTCGCCGACTACATGAAGGAGGGCCTGGGCATCGGCCGGTTGCCCACGACCGCGCTGGCGCTCATGCCGCTCGACTCCCGCAGCGCGCCGCTCGACTGGGTGCAGACCCTGGTGCGCAACGCCCGCATCCAGCGGGCCTGCATCGGCTTCGCCCGCGAGCAGCCCGAGACCGCCGCCACCCATCTCGCCGACTACGGGATCTCGCTGATCACGTCGGCGCGGTCGAGCAAGAACCTGGCCCGGGCCCGCCTCGAACTGCGCGAACACGCCCAGAAGTTCCAGGCCTTCGTGAAGGAGCGTTTCGGCGTGCGGGCGGTGGTCGGCATCGGCACGACGCTGGCACCGGGGGCACCGCTGCACGAATCGCACCGCGAGGCGGTGCTGGCGCTGCACATGTGCGCCCAGCTCGAGCGCGACGTCCTGTTCTTCGACGAGCACGGCGGCCGCAGCGAGTTCCGCTACGCCGAGCTGCAACGCGCCGCCACCGCGCTGTCCGGCGCGTTCGATCGCGAGCACGCGACCGAGATCAAGCTGGCCAGCGATCGCTACGTGCAGCTCGTCCTGCGCTACTCGGGCGAGCGGCTCGAGGTCGCGCGCAGCCAGTTCCTGGCCACCTTGTTCCAGCTCTGGAACGGCGTCCTGCGCCGGTCGCCGATGCAGCACGAGGCCCGCGACCGCTTCGCCAGCGACCTGACCCGGCGGCTCGAGGAGGCACCGGCGATGTACCAGGTGATCGAGGCCTTCAAGGAGGCGCTGGGCCGGCTGAGCTTCGTGTCGTCGAAAGCGTGGCAGGGCTCCAACGTGATGCGGCTCGAGGCCACGCTCCAGTACCTGCGCGAGAATTTCGCGGAGGCGCTGCCGCTGCCGCTGGTGGCGCGCAAGGCCGGCTTCTCGGTGCCGACCTTCAGCCGCGTGTTCCGGCGCGCCACCGGCACGTCGTTCCTGACCTACGTACGCTCGATCCGCGTCGAGCACGCCAAGAACCTGATCGTGACCACGCCGATGAGCATCGATCAGGTCGCCCAGGCCTGCGGGTTCCAGTCGCAGCACCACCTGATCCGCTCGTTCAAGAAGACCACCAACCAGACCCCCGGCGCCTACCGGAAGGCCCACGCGTCGGTCTACGAGAACTGACCGCGCCGAGCTCGTCGTCGGGCGAAAGCGACCATTCGCGTGATGAAAAGCGGCCGCACGCCGGCGCCGGCCCCGAGCAACATGCTCCGGGTGCTCGAAACGTCGCGCTCTCGATCGACCGTCACGGTGCTGGCCGTGGTGATTCTCTCCGCGTGCTCCGGGGCGCCGCCCCAGGGCGTCAAGACCGTGGTCATCGGTGACAGCGCCGCAGCCGGCACACCGGCGCCGGCGGTGCCCGGCGGCAACGTGCCGGCCGTCAAGGTCGACACCGTCGGCTTCCCGGTGGGCTGGCGCAAGATCGTCGTCTTCAACGTGGCGCCGTCGGGCGCGGTGGTGAAGGACGAGGCCGGCACGGTCGTGCTCAGCGTCGATCCGGCGCGGGTGTCGGCGCGCGGCCTCGATCTGGCCTCGCAGGATCCGGTCTGGCAGGTCGACCTCAGTGATCTCGACGAGCCCGGCCGCTACACGATCGCGGTCGGCGACACGCAGAGCGATCCATTCGTCGTCGCCGCCCGGCCGTACCAGCGGGCGCTGATCGCCGGCCTCAAGAGCTTCTACTTCCAGCGCACGCGCACCGCGCTGGCGATGCCGTACGCCGAGTGGGACGGCGACGCCTACACCCGCAAGGACGTGTCGCACGTCCACGATGACGTCGGCTGGGATCTGGAGAGCTATCCGGCGAAGAAGCACCGCTGGAAGCTCGAGGCTGGCTGGCACGACGCCGGCAACTACGACATGTACGTGCCATCGACGGCGCCGAGCGCGCAGACCCTGCTCCTGGCCTACGAGTGGTCGCCGACGATGTTCACCGACCGCCAGCTCACCATCCCCGAGTCAGGCAACGGCATCCCCGACATCCTCGACGAAACCCGCTGGGGCCTCTTGTGGGTGCTCTCCATGCAGGAGCCAGGCGGCGCGTTCCGTCATCGCGAGGCGGTGATGGCGTCGTCACCGGAGCTGCCCGCCGACCAGGATCGCACCGCGCGCTGGGTGGCGGGGCCGAGTACGGCTGCCACCGCCAAGGCGGTCGCGGTGCTGGCCATGGCGTCGCGCGTGTACCGCGAGCACGACGAGGTCTTCGCCGAGCGCTGCGCCTCGGCGGCGCGGCGAGGCTGGGCCTGGATGCAGGAACACCCCACCCGCGTGGTCGCCGACGGCAAGGGCGCGACCCAGCCGCTGTGGGACGACGAGCCCGGCAACAGCGACGCCGGCGCCCGCATGGTGGCGGCCGCCGAGATGTGGCGCACGTTTCGAGACAGGCGGGCGCTGTCGCTGGCGCGCGAGCTGTTCGACGACGAGGCGGCGACGCCGGCCGAGTTGCTCAAGGGCGCGTGGGCCAACGTCGGTCGCTGGGCCATGTGGCGCCTGGCCACCGACGAGCGTACACCGGCCGACCTGCGCGCCGAGGCGCGAGCGCGCTTGCTCGCCGCCGCCGCGCTGGTGCGCGAGCAGGTCGAGCAGCAGGACGGCTACCGCTGTGCGTCCGAGGTCGGCGATTACTACTGGGCCCACAACTCCAACCTGATGGAGAAGGCCCACGTCCTGGCGATGGCGAGCCGCCTCGATCCCGACACCCGCTGGTATCTCGACGCCGCCCGCGATCAGCTGCACTGGGTGCTGGGCCGGAATCCCAACGGCTTCTCGATGGTGACCCGGGTCGGCAAGGGGCCGTCGCGCCTCTACCACATGGAGTGGGGGCATCGCGAACCGCCGCCTCCCGGGTTCCTCATCGGCGGTCCCAACGGCCAGGAGATGGCGTTCCTGGCCCCGGGCGCGCCGGCCAAGGCGCTGCTGTGGGACAACCCGCAGCCGCTGCGATCGGGCCTGCCCGCCCACAGCCTGTGGCACTGGCGGCAGAGCGATCTCTGGGACAGCGGCTTCGTGCCCGAGGAGAGCTGGGCCAATGGGTGGTGGGCGGTGACCGAGCCCGACATCATCTACAGCGCCAACTTCGTCCTCGCCCTGGTGAGCGTGCAATGAGCGGCGCGACGCGCGACGGGCAGGCGTACTGCCTGAACGACGGCTGGGAGATGACGTCGACGGCGCAGGCCGCGGTCGACGAGATCGGCGCGGTCTGGCACCCGTGCACGTTGCCAGCGACGGTGCTGGGCGTGCTGGTCGAGCGCGGCGTGTACGCCGATCCGTTCGTGGGCAAGAACCTGCGCGACATCCCCGGCCAGGGCCCGGCGGCGCAGAACTTCTCCAACCACCCGATGCCCGACGACAGTCCGTTCGCGGTGCCGTGGCGATTCCGGCGGACGTTCCGTGTGCCGGCCGGTGCGGGTCGCTACCTGCGGCTGCGCTTCGACGGCATCAACTACCGGGCCACGGTGTGGCTGAACGGCGAGCGGCTCGGCGAACCGCTGGTCGGCGCCTACCGGGTGTTCGAGCTCGACGTGACCGACCGGGTGCGCCGCGACGGCGAGAACCTGCTCGAGCTGGAGATCGCCGCGCCCACGCCGTGTGACCTGGCGATCACCTGGGTCGACTGGAACCCGTCGCCGCCTGACAAGAACATGGGCATCTGGCGCGACGTGTGGCTGTGCGGCAGCGGCCCGGTCGCGCTGCGGGCGCCGTTCGTGACCTCGCGACTGGTGCGAGGCGGCCAGCGAGCCCACCTGACCATCGCCGGCGATCTGATCAACCTGTCCCGTGAGCCGCAGACGGCGGTGGTGCACGCGCAGATCGCCGAGCTGCCAGGGCGCGCGGCCCGCCAGATCGTGGAGCTGGCCCCGGGCGAGACCCGCACGTTCGCGATGTCGTCCGACGAGCACGACGCCCTCCTGGTCGACGAGCCGCGGCTGTGGTGGCCGCGCTTCATGGGCGAGGCGGCGCTGTACGCGCTGTCGATGGACGTCACGGTAGGGCACGGCGAGGCCTCGGACCGGGCCGGCTTCGCGTTCGGCATCCGCGAGGTGAGCAGCCGGTTGACCGAGCACGGCCACGCGCTGTTCGAGGTCAACGGCAAGCCGCTGCTGGTACGAGGCGCTGGCTGGGCGCCGGATCTGCTGCTGCGCCGCGATCGCGCGCGTGACCTCGCCCAGCTCGCCTACGTCAAAGCGCTCAACCTGAACACCATCCGCTTCGAGGGCATGCTCGAACGGGCCGAGGTGCTCGAGTGGTGCGACCGAGAGGGCATCCTGGTGATCGCTGGCTGGTGCTGCTGCGACTGCTGGGAGAAGTGGGACCGGTGGGGTGAGCCCAACTACGGAGTCGCCGCCGAGTCGCTGCGCAGCCAGCTCCGGCGAGTGCGGCGCCACCCTTCGATGTTGACCTGGTGGTACGGCAGCGACTTCCCGCCGCCGGCCCGGGTCGAGCGTGCGTACCTGGACGTGCTCGCCGAGGAGCGCTGGCCCAACGCCTGGCAGTCGAGCGCGGCCAACAAGCCGACCGAGCTCACCGGGCCGAGCGGCCTCAAGATGGAGGGCCCGTACGAGTACGTGCCGCCCGGCTACTGGCTCGAGGACACGGCGCGCGGTGGCGCCTTCGGATTCGCGACCGAGATCTCACCAGGCGTCGCGATCCCGCCGAAGGAGAGCCTGGTGGAGATGTTCGGCGGCGACCAGCACCTGTGGCCGATCGACGACATGTGGAGCTTCCACGCCGGCGGCCAGGAGTTCCACACCGTGATGCGCTTCGTCGACGCGCTGAACGCGCGCTACGGCGAGGCGAAGAACGTGGACGAGCTGTGCCAGCTGTCGCAGGTGCTCTGCTACGAGGGCCAGCGCGCGATGTTCGAGGCCTACACGCGCAACAAGTACCAGGCCACCGGCGTGATCCAGTGGATGTTGAACAACGCCTGGCCGTCGCTGATCTGGCACCTGTTCGACTGGTTCCTGCGCCCGGGCGGCGGGTTCTTCGGCACCCGTAAGGCGTGCGAGCCAGTGCACGTGATGTACGCGTACGGCGATCGCTCGGTGGTGGTGACCAACCAGTACGCCGCGGCGTTCCGGGGCCTGGTGGTGCGGGTGCGGATCGTCGACGTGGGGGAGGACGGTGAGATGCTGGAGTCGGTGGTGCCGGAGCAGATCGTGCGCAACGTGGACGTTGCCGCCGATGGCCAGACCGTGGTGGCGACGGTGCCGGCGCAGGCGTGCGCGTTGCGGATCGTGGACCTGCGGCTCAGTGGACCCGACGGGCGAGAGCTGAGTCGCAACGTCTACTGGCTGCCGAAGGTGCCCGATGTCGTGGACTACGCGCAGGCGAGCTGGCTGCACGCGCCGACCGCGGTGCACGCGGACCTGACGGCGCTGCGACGGCTACCGGTGACGACGCTGGACGTGAGTGCGTGCTTCGACTCGCCCGGGCATCGCTCAGCACGACCGGCTCCCGCCGCGACCCCTGAGCCTACCCAGCCCGCGGCCGTGCTGAGCGATGCCCGAGCGTCAGCGTGGACGAGTCGAAGCACGCACTCCGCCGTGAACGTGGACCTGACCAACGTCTCCGACCGCCTGGCGTTCTTCGTCGAGCTGCGTCTTGTCGACGCGTCCGGCGCGGACGTCCTGCCGGTCCTGTGGAGTGACAACTGCGTCTGCCTCCTCCCCGGCGACACGGTGTCACTGCGCGCCTCCGCTCCCTCGGACGGCGCGCTGCCGCAGGATCTCCACGTCGTGGTTCGCGGGCTCAACGTGCCCACGACGACCATCGCCGTGGACCCGGGCCAGGATGTTCGCGTCGAGCCCGATGGCGGGCGCCAGGCGGGAGGTGTTCCCGAGATGATGCTGGATGACGCCCCAGGGCCGGCGGCGGTGCTCGGGAACGAACAGACGGCGCGGATGGTGACGTCGATCGTGGCGGAGTCGGTGTCGCGTCATCCCTGAGCGAGGGTGCGAAACAGATCGTAAAGGCCGCCTGGCAGTGGGTAGGCGAGCCGCCAGGTGATGCCGATCGGGCGGTCGCCCGTGTGGGATTCGTAGATCACCGGCCCGACGTACGCGTAGGGCGCCTCCGGATCGGTGCAGACGAACAGGTGGAACGACCAGCCGTTGGCGGGACTCTCGATGTAGCGACGGCCGCTGGGCCGGGTGACGCTGGCCGCTCCTTGCGTCTCCCAGTGGAAGCGATCGTGACTGATCGCGTAGTCGCGGTACCGCGTGGTCGGTGAGAAGTCGCGGCTCGACTTGTCGAGAGTGACGAAGAGCAGCTCGCGCTTCGACTGCTCGAGCTTGAGGATGCCGCCCTGGGGCACCGAGATCTTCTTGCCCGGCACGATGTGACCCACGGCCGCGCCGATCTCGCGGCGCTCGTACTTGCGATGCAGCGCGAGCGGCCATTCGGGGACGGGATAGACATCGACGGCGGTCGCCACGCCGTCCTCGAGCACCCGGGTCAGCGCGGCCAGCTCACGGGCGATCGCCGGGAACCGGGTGAGGTTGGCGACGCTGGCGTCGGCGGCGCGGAGCACGCCGCGGGCATGGAGCTGCGCATCCAGCATCACGTACCGACGGGCGCCGGAGGCGTCGTCGCCGTTCGGCTGGCCGGAGGTGAGTCGGCGATAGAGCTGCAGGCGAGTCGGCTCGTCGATGTGGCGGAGCCAGCCCAGCCGACGACTTAGTTCCTCGACCTCGTCCGAGTGCGTCGCCACGCCGGCCATGCGCTCGATCGCAGCCCAGCCATGCTTGGTGGTGTAGATCTCGCTCAGCTCGCGACCGGTCTCATTCAGGAAACGCGGCAGCTCGATGGGCCCACCGTGCTGCTGGCTGAGCTCGCGCAGCTCGGCGGCCAGCCGTTGCGCCCCGGCCACCGAGCGCCGCAACGAGGCCAGCACCTGGTCCCGCGCCACGGCGTCGAGTGTCAGGCTGCAGCCGCTGGGGAGGAACGGGAAGTCGTCGCGGACGGCCTGGGCCAGCTTCGCGCGCGGCTGACCGGTGAGCGCGGCGAGAAGGTTGTCGAAGCGGAACTCCTCGCGGTGCTGGCCGATGAAGTCGAGGACCAGGCAGCTGGTCTTCTTCGGGGACAGGCGGAGCCCGCGACCGAGCTGCTGCATGAAGAGGGTCGCGCTCGTGGTCGGACGCAGGAGGAGGATGGTGTCGACGAACGGGAGGTCGACGCCCTCGTTGTAGAGGTCGCACGTGAAGACCAGGTTGACCTCGCGCTCACGCAGGCGGCGCGGCGCGTCGCGGCGCAGGTCGTCCGGTGAGTCGCCGTGCAGCGCGAGCGCCGGCAGCCCGGCAGCCTTGCAGAACGACGCCATGAATTCGGCGTGCTCGACGCTCACGCAAAAGCCGAGCCCACGGACGTCGCGCAGGCGGGTGACCCGTCGCTGGAGCTGGGCCAGCACGAGCCGGGCACGCGCTTCGTTGCCGGTATAGAGCCCGGCCAGCGCTGCGACGTCGTAGCCCGTGCGAGTCCAGCTCACCGTCTGGAGGTTCGTGCCGTCGGCGAGCCCGAAGTACTCGAACGGCACCAGGAGCTGCTGCTCCATGGCGTGCCAGATGCGGAGCTCGGCGGCGACGCGATCGCCGAAGTCGGGGAGGAGCGACTTGCCGTCGGAGCGCTCGGGGGTCGCCGTAAGCCCGACCAGGATCTCGGGCTGGAGGCGTTCGATGACGGCCTGGTACGACGGCGCCGGCAGGTGGTGGCACTCGTCGACGACGATATGGCGCCAGTGGTCGGCCGGGAACCGCGCGCACAGCCCGGCCGCGCTCTGGATCGTCGCGAACACGTGCTCGCCGCGCACGGCCTCGTGGCGGCCACCGTGCAGCTCGCCGAAGGCGGCGTCGTGGAGCACGTGGCGGAAGGTCAGCAGCGCCTGCTCCAGGATCTCCACGCGGTGGGCGATGAAGAGCAGGCGCGGCCGGAGGCGCGCGGCCGCGACGACCCGCTCGTAGTCGAAGGCAGCGATCACGGTCTTGCCCGTCCCGGTCGCGGCGACGACC
This sequence comes from Myxococcales bacterium, assembly GCA_005779305.1. Classification (GTDB taxonomy): domain Bacteria; phylum Myxococcota_A; class Polyangia; order Haliangiales; family Haliangiaceae; genus UBA2376. The sequence continues at coordinate 917 of SXJR01000158.1, read as the reverse complement.
AGGTTGCGGCGATGACCGAGGGCCTCGCGCTCGGCCTGGAGCTTGTCCAGGATCGCCTCCTGGAACGGATAAGGACGGAGGGTGAGGAAGGCGAGTGCCGAGGATCCGCTCCGGTCGCCGCCGCGCTCGATGCGAAGGGCGTCGGCGAGCCGGGTGCGATGCTCGTCCTGCGCGGGATCGTATGCCTCGAACTCGTCATCGTTCCAGAGGGTGTCGAACGTCCCGGCGAACTTGTCGACGACGTGGGGCAGATCGGCGGCTGAGACCTTGAGCATCCACTCGTGGCCACTGCCGAGCGCGGTCGCCGTGAGGTTGGCGGAGCCGACGTAGGCCGTGGTCAGCCCGGTGTCTCGATGGAAGAGCCAGGCCTTGGCGTGAAGGCGCGTGCGCCGGGTGTCGTACGAGATCTTCACCTGTGCCCCTGGCAGCGCACCCAGGAGATCCAAGGCCTCGATCTCGGTCGTGCCGGTGAACGTGGTCGTGAGGACGCGGATCCGCGGAGCAGTCGGCACAGGCGTGGTGCGCGCGGCGAGCTGTTCCAGCGCCTCGCGGACCATGCGCACGCCGCCGACGGTGATGAACGCTACTAGGATATCGACTCGACTGGCGCACCCGATCTCACGGGCCAGCTCGGAGCCAAGGCCCGGCTCGCCACGACCGCGAGTGAACAGCGTCGAGCTGCCGAGCGGCGTCACAGGCCGCGGCGGCGGCGTGCCCACGTGGACCGAGACCAGCCGGCGAGCCGGCCGCACGATGCGCGCGTCCAGGAGCGGTCCGGAGTCGGTTTCGGTTTCGGTTTCGGTTTCGGTTTCGGTTTCGGTTTCGGTTTCGGTTTCGGTTTCGGTTTCGGTTTCGGTTTCGGTTTCGGTTTCGGTTTCGGGTTAGGTTTAGGTTTCGGTTTCGGTTTCGGTTTCGGT
>SXJR01000157.1 GCA_005779305.1 Myxococcales bacterium | reverse complement strand
GGCCGCCACCGCCGCCGCCGAGCCGCCGCTCGAGCCGCCGCAGGTGCGCGAGGTGTCCCACGGGTTGCGGGTCGGGCCGAACGCCACCGGCTCGGTCACCGGCAGGAGGCCGAGCTCGGGCGTGTTGGTCTTGCCGAGGGCGATGACGCCGCTCTTGCGGTAGCGGGTGGTCAGCTCGCTGTCGTGGGGTGCGACCCAGCCGGTGAGCATGCGCGAGCCGCCGGCCTGGGGCTCGCCCTTCCAGCTCGACACCAGATCCTTGGCCAGGAACGGCACGCCGCGGAACGGCGCCTTCGCCGGCGCCGCGCCGGTGCCGGGCGCCTCCCCGGCCACGCGGCGCGCGGCGTCGTACATGCGGTGGATCACCGCGTTCAGGCGCGGGTTGTCGCGCTCGATGCGGGTGATGGCCTCTTCGACCAGCTCGCGGGGATGGACCTTGCCCGTGGCCACCAGCTCGGCCAGGCCAAGGGCGTCGAAGGTCGCGTACTCGGTGAAACCCATGGGCGCGAGGGTACATCAGAGAAGGGATTTGACATCGTGTTCATCCGACACCATATTGGTGTTGAATCTACACGAAGATAGGAACCTGAACACCATGCTCGGCATCGCGTACCTGAAGGCCTCGCCCACCACGTACGTCCTCCACTACAAGAACGGCGCGGTGAAGCGCGAGGGCAAGGGCCTGTCGTTCTTCTACTACCGCCCGACCTCGACGCTGGTGCTGGTGCCGGTGGCCAGCGCTGACCTGCCGTTCGTGTGGACCACGACCAGCGCCGACTTCCAGGAGGTCACGGTCCAGGGTCAGCTCACCTACCGCGTGGCCGATCCCAAGAAGCTGGCGGCGCTGCTCGACTACTCGGTCGACGCCGACGGCAAGCACCGCTCGGAGGATCCCGAGAAGCTCGAGGAGCGCCTGATCCACGCCACCCAGGTGCTGGCCCAGGCGGTGATCGGCCGGATGGCGCTGCGCGAGGCGCTGGTCTCGTCGGCGGTCCTGGTGCGCGAGGTCACCGCCGGGCTGCGCGCCGCCGACGCCTTCACCATGCTCGGCGCCGAGGCGCTCGCGCTCAGCATCCTGTCGGTGCGACCCACGCCCGAGATGGCGCGCGCCCTCGAGGCCGAGGCCCGCGAGCAGCTCCAGCGCGAGGCCGACTCGTCGATCTACGCCCGCCGCAACGCCGCCGTCGAGCAGGAGCGCATCATCAAGGAGAGCGAGCTCAACACCGAGCTGGCGGTCGAGTCCAAGAAGAAGGACATCCGCGAGAAGAAGATGGCGGCCGACATCGCGGTCGAGGAGCAGCGCACCGCGCTGATCACCCGCCAGGTCGAGAACGACAAGCAGGCCGCCGACAGCCGAGCCTATGCGCTGGAGGCCACCCTGGCCCCGTTGCGCACGTCGGACTGGAAGACGCTGATGGCCGTCTCGAGTGGCGGCGGCGATCCCAAGCTGATGATCGCGCTCGCCTTCCGCGAGCTGGCCGAGAACGCGCAGAAGATCGGCGAGCTCAACATGAGCCCCGACCTGCTCAAGTCGCTGCTCACCAAGTGAAGCCCCCGCCGCCCTGAGCGAGGCCGTCTGCGGCCGAGTCGAAGGGCGCACTCCACGGAGGAACGTCATGGCCACGTACGACAAGCTCGTGCTCGTCACCCGCAAGACCCGGCTGCAGCAGCTGGTCGAGCGCTTCAACAGCCGCGGCCAGGCCCGCTTCTACATCGAGCACGCCGGCGGCGACTGGAAGGACTACGCCGCCGAGGACGACGCCTACGCCCGCTCGCTCGACGCCCTCCACCACTCGCTCGATCTCGGTCTGCGCGTGCAGACCCTCGATCGCGCCATCGTGCCGACGTTTCTGTTCGCGCCCAGCGACCTCGTCGTCACCGTCGGCCAGGACGGCCTGGTCGCCAACGTCGCCAAGTACGCCGGCACCCAGCCCATCGTGGCCGTGAACCCCGACCCGGCCCGCTTCGACGGCGTGCTCTTGCCCTTCACGCCCGACGGTGCCCGCGCCGCGGTCGGCAAGGCCGTCGAGGGCAAGGCCCGCGTGCGCGAGGTGACCCTCGCCGAGGCCCGCCTCACCGACGGCCAGCGCCTGCTCGGCTTCAACGATCTCTACATCGGCTCGCGCACCCACGTGTCGTCGCGGTACTCGCTCCGCGTGACCGGCGGCGCGGCGGGCACGGGCGGCACGGGTGATACGGCCGAGTTCCAGTCTTCCAGCGGCGTCCTGGTCTCGACCGGCGCCGGCTCCACCGGCTGGATGTCGTCGGTCTTCAACATGGCGGCCGCGCTGGCGTCTTTCACCGGCGGCACGCCCGGCACCCGCCCGACCCTGACCTGGGAGGACCCTCGCCTCTGCTTCGTCGTCCGCGAGCCGTTCTCCAGCAAGCACTCCGGCATCAGCGTCGTCGCCGGCGTCATCGGCCCCGGCCAGTCGCTGATCATCGAGTCGCGCATGCCGTCGGGCGGCGTCATCTTCTCCGACGGCGTCGAGGCCGACGCGATGGCGTTCGACTCCGGCGCCACGGCCACGATCGCCGCCGCGGCGCAGCGGACCAAGCTGGTGGTGGGGTGAGGGATCAGCTGACCAGCAGCTCGCGCACCCACGGCAGCGCCTCCGGGTAGTGGCTCGTGTCGAGCACGAACTCCTGGCCGCGGGCGACCGACTGCAGGTGCACGCGATCGCCGGCGCGGCGCCAGCGCGACGCGACGTGGTGATAGCCGAGCGGCGGGCGGCCGCGGGGCTCGAACCACCCCGGCAATGACCAGCGGCTGCGGCGCTCGCCGGGGCGTGTGAGCCGGAGGCGATCGTCGTAGCGGGCGAAGACGCCCGTGCCGAGGCCGCCCGCGGCACCGACATAGAGGGTGTTGTTGGAGCGGTGCGCGGCGGCGGCGACGTGCGGGTGATACGCCGCCCACGTGGGCGAGCGGCCGTCGCCGACGGCGTGAGTCGCGTCGATCTGCATCCAGCCCCAGAGCACGTGCTGATCCGGCGCACCGGTGACGAACCGCCAGTGACCGCGGACACGCTCGGCTCGGCGGAACCAGCCGAAGAACAGGAACAAGTCACCGGCGCCGACGCCGGCGCGCGCCAGCACCGTTTGCTCACCGCCGGCCTGGCCGAAGATCGGACGCCAGCCACGTTTCCGCGGAAACGCGCCGGCGATGAGATCCGGATCGAGGTGGGCGCGGGCACGAGGCGTCAGTGCGCCGCCAGTGAGGTCCTCCACCAGCGGACCGAGCGCCTGCCCGTGCACGGCGATGTCGAGGTAGCGGATCGGCGACTTCCGATCGGGAATCGGCAACGAGACCATCGTGCCGTCGGGCAGGATCGGGCTCGCGCAGCCGCCGGCCGTCGAGTCGAAGCCCTTCCGGCTGAGGATCAAACGCACGGTGACGATCTACTCCGCGTTCCCGCGGAAACGCAGCGATCGTGCCACCCGATCTGGGAGGATGCCGAACCGACTTGGCCGTAGCTAGCTTCCAGCGGGTCGTGGACGACCTGGACTGGATCGAGCCGGCGGACTGGCGACGGCATTCGCCGGGCTTCGTCGACGTGCGC
>SXJR01000156.1 GCA_005779305.1 Myxococcales bacterium | reverse complement strand
GAGATCACCGACGTCAACGTCGAGTACCTGCGCCAGGGCCGCCTGCACGCGCACGTGCTGTCGCGGGGCAACGCCGGGCTCGACACCGGCACCCACGATTCGCTGCTCGAGGCCGCCAACTTCGTGGCCGTGGTCGAGAAGCGTCAGGGCCTCAAGATCAGCTGCGTCGAGGAGATCGCGTATCGCCTGGGCTACATCGACGCGGGCGCGCTGACCGCGCTCGCCGAGTCGCTCAAGGGCAGCGAGTACGCGCGCTACCTGATGGACGTGCTGCGGAACAAGCACGCATGACCACCGGGTTCGAATGCCGCAACTGCAGCGCGCACGAATCCCGACCGCTGTACGCCTCGGTCCCCGATCGCTTCCACGGCTTCGCCGGCGCGTTCACCTACGTCTCGTGCGCCCGCTGCGCGCTGGTGCAGCTCGAGCACATCCCCGCCAACCTGGGTGAGTTCTACGCGGATTACCGCATCCACACTGGCGACTCGACGGCCTACCGCGTGTTGCGCCGGATGACGATCGGCCACTGCTACCTCGAGCGCCCCGGACACGGCAAGGCGCTGCTCGACATCGGCTGCGGCAACGGCGCCTACATCAAGGAGATGGCGGCGAACGGCTGGAAGGCCGCCGGCTACGAGTTCGATCCCACCCATGCCGCGGCGCTGTCGGCGCAGCTCGGACTGCCGGTGATCTCGGGCGAGCAGGCCCTGACCGATCACGCCGGCCAGTTCGATCTGGTGACCTTCAACTTCTCGTTCGAGCACCTGGACCAGCCCCTGCGCCTCCTCGAGCTCGCCACGAGGTGTCTGCGCCCCGGCGGCGAGATCTACATCGCCGTCCCCAACATCGAGGGCCGCGAGGCCGCGATCTTCAAGGACCGCTGGTTCCACCTCGATCCGCCTCGCCACGTCTCGTTCTTCACCAAGCAGCTCCTGCGCCAGCAACTCGAGCGCAACGGCTTCTCCGAGATCGAGACCAGGGACCTGGCGGTGCCCACCGGCTTCGCCGGCAGCCTGTCGTACCGGCTGTGGAACCGGTTCCAGCAGGCCACCTGGTACGCCGGCATCGTGCCCGGGCTCTTGTTCAGCGCCGTCGTCCGCGACGGCAACTTCGCGATCTCGGCCCGCCGCACGGCGTGACCGCTACTTGATCCGCCAGACCTCGACCGGATCGTGGGCCTTGCGGCTCCAGCGCCAGGGCAGCGGGCCCCAGGCGACGTTGGAGTAGAAGCCGGCCGGCTTCTGCAGGATGCGGCCGCCCGGCTCGGTGAAGGTGAAGCGCTCGACGAGCTCCTTGTTGGGCCAGTCCCTGATGACCCAGCCCTCCAGGCCGACCACGACGATGTCGCCGGGTTGCGGCTTTGGATCGACGGTCGTCACCGGCTGGGCGCCGGCCTGCTGCGCGTACCACTGGAAGGCCCAGGTGCCGTCGAACCAGACCTTCTCGCCGCGCTTCACGTACCTCGCGACCACGTCACCGCCCTTGCGCCCGACCTCGGCGTGGACCTGGTCGGCGCGGATGATGAGGAGGGCGAGGATCAGGCCCTGGGCGGCGACCGCGCCGATGCCCCAGTAGGCACGGCCTGGCGTCGGCCGGCGCTCGACGGCGCGGACGATGAGGAGCGCGACCGCCGGCGCGCACGGCACCATGTACTTGGCCGGCAGGTGCGAGTAGACGACGACGGGAACGGCGATGAGCAGCCAGGCCGCGAGCCCGAGATCGATCGGATCGCGACGCCGCACCGCCTCGACGGCGATGTCGATGAGCACGACGGTGCCGAGCGCGGTGATGGGCGCCTGCCACCACATCCAGTCCATGTGGCGATGGAAGACGTGGGTCTCCCGGGCCAGGTAGCAGCCGAACAGCACGCCCCACCAGCACCAGTAGCGCTGAACCATCTGCGGGGCGTGCAGCCAGGCCCAGCACAGGCCGAGCGGGAAGGTCAGCACGTATTGAGCCGGGATGTTGGGCAGGTTGGCGCGCCACAGCGTGAAGTCGGCGACCTTCTGCGGCGTCGAGGTCAGCCCGCCCGGCTGCGGATCGCGCATCAGGTGGTAGGTCAGGAAGACCAGGCCCACGCCGGCGACGATGGTGGCCACGACGACCAGGAAGCGGCGGTCGACGAGTCCGCGGAAGAGCTCCCCGAACGACTGCGGCCAGTGCGCGAACATGAGCGGCAGCGCGCACGCGAACACCAGCACGCCATGCTGGCGCGACAGGATGCAGAGCGCGATCGCCAGCGTGGCCAGGACCGCGCGCCACCATCCGCCTTCGGTCCGGTACGCGTACATCCGCTCGACGCCGAGCACGGCGAAGCTCATGGTCGGGATGTCGGGCATGCTGGTCTGAGCCATGGCCAGCACGGCCGCCGAGGTCGTGACCAGGATCGCCACCCAGCGCGCGCCCCGGTCCGACACACCCAGGCGGATCGCAAGCGCCGCGCTCGCGGCGATCCCGACGAGAAAGACGACCAGCATCATCAGGTGCGCCAGCCATTCAGCGCCGCCGGCCGCGACCGACGGCGTCAGCATCGCCGGCATCACCGGCCCGGACCACATGCCCGCCGAGATCCACGCCGGCGGCCGGCCGTTGACCGAGATCTGCACCGAGGCCGGGTGCAGCGGATCCTCGAGCATGTGATCCGCCATGGTCAGGAACGTGACGTCGTCGATGTTGAACGCCTTGTGCATGAAGCACAGGTAGACGGCCACCGCGATGATGGCGGCAGGGATGGCCGCTCGCACGCTCCTGACCAGGACCGTCATGGGCCTACGATTCGCTCATCGGTCAGCCGAGGTCCAGCGGCGCGCGTCGCGATCAGCGCCAGCGTGACGACCACGGTCGCGATCACCAGCCAGACCGAGTAGCGGTAGTCGATGGTCGGTGCGAGCACGAACAGCGCCGCCTCGTTGGCGATGCCGGACAGGACCAGCGCCAGGAGCGTGCGATCGCGCCGGCACAGGCCGACGAAGACCAGCGACAGGGCGAGGTAGATCCACGGCCGGAACAGCCAGGTCGAGCCCAGCCACAGCATCGCCTTGCGCAGGCCGAGCTGGATCCCGCTCGGCGCGGCGTTGTGGCCGAGCTTGCCGGCGCTGACCATGGGATCGAGGATGTCGTTGAACCAGATGTAGGCGCCCGACGGGATCTCGTCATCACCGAGGTGGACCCGCTCGCGGAATACGTGCCAGCGGTGCTCCAGGTACGCGGTCGGGTGGGCGAGCACCATCGACCGCCAGGCCCGCGCGATCGCCGCCCGTTGCGCGTCGATGGTGGGGACCGAGAACACGTGATCGGTGGTGATCCACAGCGCCGGCACGTAGGCGCCGGAGCCGAACTTCATGCGCCGCTCCTCGATCACACTCTCGGCCGGATAGCTGGCGCGCGCGCGAACCTGGATGTCGGTGGTCGACAGCAGCGGCGTGCCGGCCAGCTCCCGGCGCAGCTCGTCGTCGGCCAGGTCGGGCGCGTAGCGCAGCGTGCCGGTGAGATCGAACAGCGCCAGCGAATCGTGCCAGAGCTCGACGTGCTGGCCGTCGGCGGTGAGCCGGTTGTTCGCGAAGCTGGCGGTGAACGTCACCAGCAGCCAGCAGCCGAGCGCGATCGGGTAGCGCAGCCACCAGCGGTGGGCCGGGCTCCATGCGAAGAGCATCACCACCAGCGGCAGCGTGATGGCGAGCGCGTTGTAGCGCATTGCGGTCGCCAGCGAGAGCAGCGCCAGCCCGACGATGCGTACGCCGCGCCGCGGTGAAAGGAGGAGCGCGGCGCCCAGCGCCAGGTACGCGACCATCTGCGAGTCCTTCCAGATCACCGCGAGCACGGCGCTGACCGGCGGGAACCAGAGGACGAGGGTCGCGCACGCTGCGGCGCGCCGCGCCGACATGAACCGGCGCAGGAGCAGGAACGCGCCGGCCAGGAAGCAGATGCTCTGGACGAGCAACATGCCCAGCGGGCCGGCGATGACCGAATCGGTGATCGCCCACAGCGCGCTCATCGTCGGCGGGTGGGCGCCGGTGTACTCGCCCGAGCGCGCCTCCAGGAGCTGGACCGCCGAGTCGTAGCTCATGTAGCCCGGGTAGGCGTAGAGCATGAACCCGAGCCAGCCGAGCACGAGGATCAGCCCCGGCCGCGCCGATCGCGCCGATCGCGCCAGGCGCCGCGCCGTACCGATGAGCATGCGTCCCGTTGGTGCCACGGGCTGCCGCCAACAGCAAGGCGGCGGCCCCTTGCTCGACGGGGCCGCCCATGGATAGATGGCCCACCATGAAGCCGGGCCTCGGACCTCGGGCCTCGGACCTCGGCCCGAACCACGACGAGCCAGCCGAGGTCTCTTCTGACCGAGGCCCGACGCCGGAGGCCCGAGGCCTGTTCGTGCCGCCCGTGATGATCCTCGCGGTCGGCTGGGCCCTGGTGCTGGTCTATGGCTATCCGGGCCAGGTCACGACCGAGTCGCTGGAGGTCCTGCGCGCCGTGCGCAAGAACCACCCCGCCGACGTCGATCCGCCGATGCTGTACGTGCTGTGGAAAGCGCTCGAGGTGGTCATCGCCGGGCCGCTCGGGTTGTTCGTCGTGCAGGTGGTGACCTTCTCGGTCGGCGCGTGGGTCATCCTCGGCCGCGCGCTGTCGCCGCGTGGCGCCGCCTGGGCCGCCACCGGCCTGCTGGTGTTTCCGCCCATCCTGGTGCCGATGGCCATGATCGGGACCCACAGCCTCATGGCCGGCTTCCTCCTGCTCGGCGCCGCCGGCCTCCTGTCCGAGCGTCGCGGCCGGCGCGTCGCCGGCGTGGCCGCGCTGTTCGCGGCCACCGCGGTCCACGAGGCCGCGCTGGTCGCGACCCTGCCGCTCGTCATCGTCGTCGGTCAGGGGCTCGGTCCCGGGTCCGGTCCCGGTTCTGCCGACCGGCGTGGCTGGACGCGCCCGGTCATCGCCGTGGCGACCTGGCTCGCGATCACGGCGGCCGCGCTCGGCGCCAACGGCGCGCTCGGTGCCCGGCGGTCGCTGGACGCCTTTGGTGACGGCGATCGCTCGGCGATGACCGAGCGGCTCCTCGGGGTCGGCGATTCGCGGCCCGATCCGATGGCCGCCCTCGCCGACCGCCCGACCGACACCATGCTCAAGCGCGGCGTCCCGCCCCGGACCTCGGAGCTGCAAGACGCGCTGGTGGACGGCGTGCGCGCGTGTGCCCGTACCCCGATCTTCTGGCCCTGGATCTACCTGGTGGTGGCCGTCGTCCTCGTGCCGCTGGCCCGGCGCCAGCGCGACGTCCTCGCGCTCCTCGCCAGCGGCGTCCTGTACGAGCTGTCGCTGTTCGCGACGGCGACCAGCGCCGAATACCCGCAGTCGCACTGGATGATCGCTTGTACGGGCGTGGCCGCCGTCGTCGTCGTCGCGCGGCGCACGAGGGTCGCGTGACGCAGCGCCTGCTCACGTTCCTGCGCCGCTGGTGGCCGTGGATGGTCGGGGTCGCCATCATCGCGATCATCGCGGCCCGCCTGCCGGTCGCGGCGTTTCGCGATGCGATGTCGCACGGCCCCCACCACTGGCTGGCAGGGCTCGACCTGATCGTCGCCGTGGTGCTGCTCGGCACCGATTCGGTCGCGACCTGGATCGGCCTGGTCGCCGTGCGCATGCGGCGCCCGTTCGCCGACGTGGCGGCGGTCCGCGGCGCGACGTTCCTGCTCTTCCTCGTCAACTACGCGCTCGGTCAGGGCGGCTTCGGCTACTACCTGCACCGCACCGGCACCCCGGCCCAGCGCGCGCTCGGTGCGACCCTGTTCCTGATCGGGACCAACCTGGCGGTGCTCCTGCTGCTGACCTCGGGAGCGTGGGCGGTCGACGGTGGCGGCGTGCCCAACGACGCGCTGTGGTGGACACTCACCGTCGGCAGCGCCGGCTTCGGCGCGTACCTGATCGTCGTCGCGATCGCGCCGAGGTTTCTCGCCCGCCGCGACTGGCTGGCCCCGCTGTTCGACGCCGGGCTCGGCGGTCACGCCGTGGCGCTCCTGGGCCGAACGCCTCACGTCCTCATGATCGTGGGTTCGCACTGGCTGGCGATGCGGGTCTGGGGCTTCGAGGTCCCTGCCTCCGCGGCGCTGACCGTGGTTCCGGCCATCGCGCTGGCCGCAGCGCTACCGATCTCGCCCGGCGGTCTCGGCACCACCCAGGCCGCGACCGTCTTCTTCTTCAGCAGCTACGCCGTCGGCGCCACCGAGGACGAGCGGGCCGCGGCCGTGCTGGCGTTCTCGGTCGTGCACTTCGTGTACAGCGTGATCGCCGCGGTGCTGGTCGGGCTGGTCTGCATCCCGTTCGCACGCCGCACCGGCGCGATACCCTCCCGCACCGCGACCTGACGATGCAGGTAGACTCGACGGCAGGGGGTTCCATGTCGCCGCGTCGCACGCTCACTGCTGTGTCGATCGTCTGCGTCTCCGTGCTCGCGGCATGCGAGGGTGGCGCCAAGCCGGTTGCCTCGGGGAGCGGCGCCGCGACCGGCACGGCGGCACCGGCGCCGGTGGTCGACGCGGCGCCAGCTGCCGCCGCGATCGACGTCGCCTACCCGCTGCCGGCGTCGACGGCCAGCAAGCCGCTGCCGGCCAGCCCAGCAGCGTTCGTGTTCGTGGCGGCCAACGCCTCGCTGCGCGCGGGCAAGACCGGAAGCTTCGCGGCCGCCACCGAGGTGCCCGATCTCTCCGGGCTCGCGCCTCACCTGCCGCCGAGCGCAGCCCCTTCGCCTCACGAGGGCCTGCTCGGCGACCCCGACGCCGGCTTCGGCTTCGGCCGCACCGGCTTCGGCCCCGGCGGCGGCCCACGCGCGGGTGGAACCATCGGCATCGGCGGGTATGGCTCGCCGGGGCCCGGCCGCGGCATGGGCAGCATGAGGTTCGCCCTCGCCACGCGCGGCGACCCGTCCAGCGCGCGAGTCGTCGTGATCGCCGATCACGGCGTCCCGATCAGGCCGCTGGTCGACGTGCTCACGACGATCGGCGAGCCGGTGGCGCTGGCGGTCGCCACCGACAGCGGCGCCGCCGCGCTCGGCATGCTCGTCGGGCCAAGGTCACCGGGTTGGCCCACCGACACGGCACCGCTCGAGCTCGTCGACGAGGACCCGCTGACCATGCTGGTGACCAGCCTCGACGCCCGCGCCAGCGGCACCAGGAACGTGGCGATGGTTGTCCGGCCGCGCGACGCCAGCCCGACCGGACCGCAGGTGCGCATCGGCCAGCCCCAGACCGTCGGCGACCTCGACAAGGCGATCATCCGCCGCTACATCAAGCGCAACATCCAGAAGATCACGTCCTGCTACGAGAAGCGGCTGCTGGTGGTGGCGTCGCTGCAGGGCACGGTCCAGACCGAGTTCGTGATCTCCCCGCAGGGCCTGGTCGTGAGCTCGAAGGCGGTCGGCCTCGACGCCGAGGTCGCGTCCTGCGTCGCCGCGGTGATCAAGCAGATCGAGTTCCCCAAGCCATCGGGCGGCGGCATCGTGAAGGTGAACTATCCGTTCATGTTCCGCCCCAACAGCTACTGATCGGGCGACCGCGGAGACCGGGGCCGGCGCAACCGAGGTTTCCGGCGAGCGCCTGCAAGGAGCTGCCAGGGCCGCCGGACGAAGCGCGGGTGTAGTGCTGATCCATGCGGGTGATCCTGGCGACCTTCGTCCTGGTGGCGGCGTCGTGTGGAGCGGAGGATCCGCTCGAGTCCGGTGACCAGTCGATCGTCAACGGTGAGATCGACACCGGCGACCCGGCGGTGGTCTCCGTCGGCGGCTTCTGCACCGGCACGCTGGTGTCGCCCAAGACGGTGCTCACCGCCCACCACTGCCTCGAGAGCGGGTCGAACCCGGGCTTCAACGTCTACTTCGGTACGCGTCACGGCGACAGCGCCGGGACCTACATCCGGGCCGTACACCAGGCGCGGTATCCCAACGGCGGCGCCGGCCAGGGCGACCTGGCGATGCTGACCCTGGCGTCGGCCGGACCGGCCACGCCGATCCCGGTCGGCAGCGCCGATCTGGCCACGATGATCGGGCAGAACATCCGCATCGTCGGGTTCGGCGTGACCTCGGAGAACGGCGGTGGCGGCGGCACCAAGCGCAAGGCCACCGCCCGGCTCGTGCGGGTCGACCAGTACGACATGTTCGCGTCGAACAGCCCCTCGGGCACGTGTTACGGCGACTCCGGCGGCCCCAACTTCATGATGATCGACGGCGTCGAGCACGTGGTCGGCACCACCTCGTATGGCACCTCGGCCTGCGGGTCCGGCGAGGACGCCAGCGGCCGCACCGACACGGGCTACGCGTGGATCCAGCAGTACATCACCGCCCACGATCCACCGTCGTGCACCGCCGACGATCGCTGCGCCACCGGCTGCCCCTCGCCGGATCCCGACTGCGCGTGCGCGGCCGACGGCCTGTGCACCAGCGCCTGCCCCGCGCTCGACACCGATCCCGACTGCGATGGCTGTGGTGCCGACGGCGTGTGCCGCGCCGACTGCCCGGTCGAGGACACCGACTGCGCGCCACCCGACGACGGCGGCGGCGGCGGCGGCGGGGGCGGGAGCGGCGACGACGACCCCGACGGTGATGGCGACGACACCGGCGGCGTGATCGTGGGCGGGTGCAGCGCCGCGGGAGGCGCCGCCACGGGTACGGGTGGGGCATTGCTGCTGGTGGCGCTGGCCTTTGTGCGCCGCCGCCGCCGGCCCTGAGTTATCGTCGCCTCCAAGGGAGGAGACGGATGATGAAGCGCGTCCTGATCGTGGCGCTGGTGGTCCTTTGGGCGAACACGGCGTGGGCCGACGAACCCAGGGAGATCCCGATGACCGGGAACATCGCGGCCGACACCGCGTTCTCGATCGTCAACGCGATGAACCGGCAGATGAAGATGATCGAGGACGAGTCGAACCTCGTCGTCAAGTCGGCCGAGTACTACAAGCAGCTCATGGACATGGAGCAGCAGCTCCAGGCCGAGAAGAAGAAGCTCTCGGAGCTCGACAAGCAGCTCCAGACCCAGGAACGCGACCTCAAGGCCAACTACGACCGCGAGAAGGCCGGCAAGTCCGATGCCGACCGCGACAAGCTCGCGGACATCTACGAGCAGCGCAAGAAGGAGCTGGCCGACGCGCGCAAGCAAGTCAACGGCCTGCCGGCCATGATGAAGACGCTGGGCAGCCACATCGGCGCGCAGGCCAAGATCCTCAAGCAGGTGAAGTCGATGGAGGACTGGGTCGATCCCAAGACCGGCCGCGGCCGCCTGCGGGCGCAGTTCCAGCTCCGCCGCAACAAGATCAACGATCTCACCAACAAGGTCGCCGGCACCACGACCAGGGTGAAGGCGATCATCGAGAAGGGCTCGGACCTCGACTTCAAGGGCGAAAAGGTCGGCAAGTGGGAGGTCCTGGTCTCGGACCTGAGCAGCGGCACGCCCGCGTTCGAGTGGACCGCCAACGGCGCAGCGATCAAGAAGGGTGGCGAGATCACGGTCGGCGACGACCGTGTGATCCGGCTCCAGGTCAAGCTGGTCGAGGATCGGCGCAAGCAGTCACGCACGATCAAGGATGGCTCGTTCGCCAAGAAGAACGTCGCCAAGGTCGACTACGACTTCGAGTACGGCATCGACGACAGGTCGTTCTCGCGCTGGGTCATCGACAGCGAGGAGTACAGCGACTGGCGGGTCGAGGGTCGGGCCCGCGAGCCCGGCGCCAAGTCGTCGTCGTCGGGTGTGTTCGCCGCGGTGAAGGGCGACGTCATGACCATCACGTTCTCGCCCGACACTGCCGCCGATCAGATCCACGTCTCGGTGATCGGCCGGCTCGAGTGGAAGATGACCGGCAAGCGGGCCGGCAACCCAACCCTCGACGGCGCCGATGCCAGCGGCAACGCGTCGCTCACCATCAAGATCTCGCCGGCGAAGTGACGCGACGGCGGCGTCGATTGCGGATCGCCATCGCGACCGCAGCGGCGGCCGCAGCCGCACCGGCAGCCGCATCGGAATCGCCCGCGCCGCAGCCGCAGCCGCCGCCGGTGCCGGCGCCGGACGTCGGAACGGGGCGCTTCGCGGCCGGCCGCGGGTTCACGCCGAGGGCGGCGATGGGCGCGGCGATCATCTCCTCGAGCGGCCGCGTGGGCCCGTCGGGCTCGTGGCCGGGGAAGCCGGTGCCGCCGCCCATACCGTGCCCGGAGCGCACGGCGTCGTAGATGCCGCGCACCGGCTTGGCGCACTTGATGGGCCCGGTCCACGGCGTGCGGTAGGGATAGCTGGCGCGGAAGTGGCCGGGCTTGCCGGCGCGCAGCACCAGATCGTCGACGTTGCCGCCCTTCCTCACTCGCAGGTGGATGCGCGACAGCGTCCACTCGCCGTTCATGTCGGCGCCCAGCGGCGGCAGCACGGGCTTGTCGTTGTAGTAGACCTCGCGCACGTACTCGGTGACGGCGGCGTCGGGCGTCTGCTCGATCGTGCGGGCGAAGAGCGCGCGATAGAATCCGCCGAAGTCGGCCTTGCCGGCCTCGCTGATCTCGATCCCGCTCGGGATGTAGATGCTGGGCCGGTTGGCGACCTCCATCGGCGTGGCGGCGATGGCGTAGACGATGACGTCCTGCTCGCCGGCCGAGTTCGCCGTCGACAGCCGCACCGGGATCGTCAGCTCGGGCGCGTCGTAGCGAAACCGCAACGGCGACAGCACGGCTCGTCCTCCGTTCATGGTCACGCGCTTGGGGTCGACCTTGGCGACGAAGAACTTGGAGCCGGCCGCCACGTAGGGCGCGAGCAACGGCGCCATGCCGGCCGGCATCTTGTACTTGTTGGTCGCCAGCCACGCGTCGAGGCCGGCGGCCTCGCTGGCCGACAGCACGACCACGTCGTACTCGCCGACCGCGAACTCGGCCTCGATGCGCACGCCGCCGCCGCTCGACCCGCCGCCCGACCCGCCGCCGCCGCCGCCGCTATCGTCGCCGTCGTCGGGCACCCAGCACGGATCGCGCTCCTGCTCGAAGCGCAGCTCGGGACCGGTCGCCGCCTCGAGGGCGTAGAACACCGACGGATCGAGCACCTTGACGTCGTCGGGACCGAGCAGCGCCGGCACCGGCACCAGGATCGCGAACTCTTCGGCCGGCCCGCGGTACTGGTTGCGCACCGTCACGAAGGTCGTTGTGCCGATCCGCACCACCGCGAACTGGAGCGCGTCATTGAAGGTCGCCACCTCGGTGCGGGCGATGAAGGCGCCGCAGGCCAGAGCCGCGGCCGGCGCGAGCACGAGGGTGGCGACCGCCGCGGCGACGGCAGCGGTGGCGATCCGCTTCACGGGACGCATTCGCAGGCGAACTCCTGCGCCGCGTTGTTGAAGTAGTCATAGAACTGGCCGTTGGACGCCACGAGGATGTAGAACTCGCCGGGCCGCTGGTTGGGCTGGGTCGACGCAAAGGGCGGGTTCGCGAAGGTCTGGCCGAGGACGGTGATCCACGTCCCATCGAGGTTGGTGTCGGAGATCCCGGCCCAGTAGAAGGGCGAGTCCGCGTCCGGTGCAACGAAGCTGTGGATCGCGACGGCCTCGGCGGGGGTCTCGGGGATGATCAGGAACCCGCCGTCCGAGGTGCAGTTGCTCGACGCGCCCGCCCAGGTCGTGAGCGTGTTGACCTTGCGATACCGCGACGTGACGGATGCCCCGGTGACCGCCTGGTAGCCCGTGCAGCCAGGCGTGCCGGCATCGATCGGGCGCGCGTCGATCTGCTGGGCGTCGACCAGGCGGGCGTCGATCACCGACGCATCGACCAGGCGGGCGTCGATCACCGACGCATCGACCAGGCGGGCGTCGATCACCGACGCATCGATCGCCGCGGCGTCGTTCGTGGCGGCGTCGGGGTCGCCGGCGCCGTCGGCCTCGGCGGCATCGGTGGCCCCATCCGGGGAGCCGACGTCCTCGGCCCCCCGAGGATCGAACGAGCAAGCGGCCAGCGAGCACACCGTGAGCGCAGACATCGCGCGAGACCCCATGGGTACATGCTACTCCGAACGCCGGCCAGTTGGCTGGCCACCTCCCGCGCAACCCCGCGACCTGACGGGGGGCGCGGCCCGGTGAGGTTCTTGCAAACCTGCGCCGTCATGTCTTCCCGGTGGCTCCTCGCACTTGCGGTCGCCGCGCTCCTGGGTGGGTGCCTGGCCACCGCCGACGAGCCGATCGACGACCCGACCCAGGACGTCGAGGACGGCGGCAAGGACGACCGCGGCGGTGCCCCCGCCTTCCTCGAAGTGAACCCGGCCCGCTCGAGCGCCAACTTCCGCCGCTACGTCACCCTCGCCCTCGAGCTCCTCGAGCGCGACGGCTCGCCGATCGCGCGGCTCACCGCCCGCTCGATCCGCGATGGCCGCGTGCTGATCGACGAGCTCCGCGACCTGACCTGCCGCGACGCCGAGCGCGCCCGCCGCGAGGGCAGCCTCGACGATCTCGACGGTTACATGTGGAGCAACCGCATCTACGTGAGCCGCGGGCAGAGCGTTGCGCTGCTCGCCGCCACGCTGGTACACGAGACCAACCACGTGATCAACCGCTCCGAGGTCGGCTACTGGGACGACCTGCCGACCTCGGCCTTCCTCCACGAGTACCGCGCCTTCCACGCCGAGCGCATGTTCGATCCCGAGCCCTACGACGGCGTCGATCTGGTCGACCACGTGATCGAGCTCTACGAGCTCGACCGCGACGCCATCCCGGCCTCGGTACTCGCCAACCCGCTCACGCCGCGGATGCTCCCCGACGCCACCGCCTGGCGCCTGCGCAACGTCGCCGCTGATCCGCTCGACGCCCCGTGTTAGAGTTCCTCCGGGGGCCCGATGGATCGACGCTTGATGCTCGTGAGCGGGCTGGCGCGCGCACCCTGATGCCGACACCCGCGCGCGCGAACGGGGGTGAAGCGGCCGATCTGTTCGAGCAGGCCGTCAAGCTGCTGATTCCACCCAAGGACCCGCGGACCGGCCGACCCCGACTTCTGGGGCGACGGCACCAACAAGATCTGGCGCATCGCGCGCTCAGCCGTCCTTGATGATCCGCTTCACGACCTGCAGCGCGGGAATGCCGGTGACACCGCCGCCACCGTGGGTCGCCGACGAGGCCTGGTAGAGCCCTCGCACCGGCGTGGTGAAGTCGGCGTAGCCGGGCGCCGGCCGCATGTGGAAGAGCTGGCTGGCCGAGAGCTCGCCGTGGAAGATGTTGCCGCCGACCAGATGGAAGCGGGTCTCCATCTCGTGAGGCCCGATGACCTGACGATGCAGGATGCTCGACGTGAAGCCGGGCGCCAGCGCCTCCATCCGCGCGATCAGGCGATCGGCGTAGGCGTCGAGCTCGTCGGTGTGCGGGGCGTCGGCGAAGCCGTGGGGCACCCACTGGGTGAACATCGACATCACGTGTTTGCCGGGCGGCGCCAGCGTCGGATCGAGCACCGACGGGATGCAGATGTCGGCGAACGGCCGGGTCGCCGGCCGGCCCGCCACCGCGTCCTGGAACGCGCCCTCGAGGTCGTCGAGGGAGTCGGCGAGCACGATGGTGCCGCCGTGGACCTCCGGATCGAAGCCGGGTTTGCAGGTGAAGTCGGGCAGGCGGTCGAGGGCGAGGTTGACCTTGACCGTGCCGCTGCGGGTCTTCCAGCGCTCGATCGCGGTGACGAAGTCATCGGGCAAGGCGCTGCGCTCGACGTGCTGGAGGAAGGTGATCTTGGGGTGGGTGGTCGCCACCACCACGTCGGCCTCGTAGCTGTCGCCGCCGACCAGGGTCACGCCGCGCACGCGGCCGTCGAGCACGTCGATGCGCGCCACCTCGGCCCCGGTGCGGATCTCGGCGCCAAAACTGTGGGCCGCCGCCCGCATGGCGGCGGCGACCCCACCCATGCCGCCCTCGGGGAAGCCCCAGGTGCCCATGGGGCCGTCGCCGATGTCCCCCAGCTTGTGGTGCGCCATCACGTAGGCGGTGCCGGGCGAGCGCGGCCCGGCCCAGGTGCCGATCACCCCCGAGACCCCGAGCACGCCGCGCACCGCGTCGGACTCGAAGCGCTCCTCGAGCAGATCGGCCACGCTCATGGTCATGAGCCGGGTGACGTCGCCGACGCCGCGCTCGTCGAGGCCGCGCATCTTCCAGGCCAGTGACAGGGTCGCCCACAGATCACCCGGCCGCTTGGAGCCGATCCTGGGCGGCACCCGGGTGAGCAACGGGCCCAGCACCGCGCCCAGCCGGCCCAGCCACGCGTCCCAGCGCTCGAGCTCCTCGGCGTCGCGGGTCGAGAACCTCGCGACCTCGGCGGCGCGGCGGGCCTTGTCGTCGCACATCATCAGGTAGCGGCCGTCGGCGCGCGGCGCGAAATACGGATGCTGGGGGTAGATCTTGTAGCCGTGGCGCTCGAGCTCGAGCTCGCGCATCACCGTCGGCGGCATCAGGCTCACCACGTACGACAGCGCGGTGACCTTGAAGTCGGGTCCGAACGGAGTCTCGGTGACGGCGGCGCCGCCGACGGTGTCGCGGCGCTCGAGCACCAGCACCTTCCGCCCGCGCTTGGCGAGCAGGCCCGCGGCGACCAGGCCGTTGTGGCCACCACCGACGACGATGACGTCGTAGCGCGGGGAAGACATGGCCCCTGATATCAGAGTCGCTGCCGCTTCAGCCAGTCGTTGACCTCGCGACGATCACGGGCGGCGTCGGGGCCGGCCGCGTCCAGCGCCTCGAGGGCGGCCCGTCCGTGCGCCGCGGCGGCGCTCCGTTCGCGCGCGGCGAGGGCGGCGCGGGCCAGGGCGAACCGGATCACACCCGTCGACGCACCATCGTGCGTTGCCGCCGCCAGGGCCAGGGCCCGCTCCAGCAACGGCCGCGCCTCGGCGGGCCGGCGCTCGGCGATGACCCCACCCAGACAGGCCAGCGGCGACATCGCGTCGGGATGATCGGCGCCCGACGCCGCCTCGACGATGGTCAGCGCTCGCCGGCACAGACGCTCGGCCGCGTCGACGTCGCCGCGCTGCCGGGCGAGCTCGGCCAGGTTGACCAGCGGCCAGGCCACGTCGGGGTGATCGGGCCCGGAGCTCTTCTCCCAGATCGCCTGCGCCCTCTCGAAGCGGGCCCGAGCCGCGGACTGATTGTCGCGGCTCTGCTCGACCAACCCGAGGTCGTTGAGGGCCCACGCCACCTGCGGGTGCTCGGAGCCCAGCGCGGCCTCGAGGGTGGCCACCACCCGCTCCTGGCAGACCCGCGCCTCCTCGAGGCGGCCGGCGGTCGCGTCCAGATAACAGAGGTTGGCGCGAGTCACGGCCACCGACGGATGCTCCGATCCGACCTCGGCTTCGGCGATGACCAGCGCCCGCTCGTAGTGGACGCGGGCCTCGGCGACGCGCCCGCGCTGGGCCTCGGCGTTGCCGAGCCGGTTGAGCACCTGCGCGACACGGACGTGGTGGGCCCCGAACGACACCTCGGTGAGCCGCAGCGCCCGCTCGAGCTCGCGAACCGCGGTGTCCGCATCGCCAGCGATCGAGTGGGCCCCGCCGACGTGCGCAGCCAGCGTCGCCTCCTGGCGCCGATCGTGGACCCGCACCGCCGCGGCCTCGGCGCCGGCGGCGAGCGCGAGCGCGTCACTGGCCTTCCCCTGATCGCTCAGCACCCACACCAGCTCGATCAGCACGTCGGCGACCACGTCGTCGGCGTGAACCCTGGCGGCGAGGGCGCTGGCCTCGCGCAGGGTGGCGGCTGCCGCGTCGATGGCGCCGGTCTGGGCCTCGAGCCGGCCGCGGATCGAGAGCGCCTCGGCCAGGGTCGGGACGTGACCCGCCGCGGTCGCGTCGGCGACCACGGGGACGAGCGCGGCCAGCGCGGCCGGGTAGTGCCCGGTCCGCTCGATCGCGGTGATCCGCTCCAGCTCGCGCTCGATGACATCGACGCGAGCGCGCACCGCCGGATCGTCGGGCGGCGGCGCCGCGGCGGTGAGCTGCTCCGGGTCGGCGCAGGCATCGAGCGGCGGCAGGTCGACGGCGATCTCGACCGCCCGCCCCAGCCCCTCGCGCTCGACGGCGGCGAGCTCGGTGACCAGCGCGCCGACGCGGGCCAGCCGGCGATCGAGGCAGCGCATACGCGCGTCGAGCAACGCCTCCGACTGATCGCCATGGATGCGAGTGGCCGCGCACGCCTCGGTGCGCATCGCCACCCAGTCCTTGCTCCAACCATCGAGGTGGTCGCGCACCCGCGCCACCACGCTGTCGGCCGTGGGCGCACCGGTCGCCTGGAAGCTGCGCTCCAGCGCCGAGGCCCGTGCCGGATCCCAGACGCCGGCCAGGTGGCGACCCTCGTCGCGACACGGCGGCGTCGGCGCGGCTCGATCGCGCGTCCATCCCGCGAAGGCCAGCGCGGCGGTGACCGCCACCATCGCGCCGATGCCGGCCATGGCGAGCAGGCGGCGCCGGGCCTGCTGGCGATCGCGGGCCAGCTCGGCGATGAGTGGCTCCATCGAGGGCCAGCGCGCGGCCGCGTCGGCGGAGAGCCCGCGACGCAGGAGCGGCTCGATCCAGGCCGGCACGTCGGGGTCGGGCCGTGGCGGACGCACCGGCCGATCGCGGAACGACTCGGCGGTCATGGTCTGGGTCAGCGGCGCGAACGGACGTTCGCCGTACAGCGCCTCCCACAGCGCCACGCAGAACGAGAACTGGTCCGCCCGCGCGTCGATGCTCCCTGCCGCGTATTGCTCGGGCGCCATGTAGGCCGGCGTTCCGACCCGCATGCCGGTGAAGGTGAAGGGGTCGCCAACCGCGCCGGGATCATCGGCAGGCTCGGGTTCGCTGTCCTGGCTGAGCTGCGAGCTGCTCTCGCGCTGGCCGTGGCTCATGCTGACCACGCCGAAGTCGGCCACGCGGATGCGGCCATCGGTGCCGATGAGCACGTTGTCGGGCTTGAAGTCGCGGTGCACGAGGCCGGCAGCATGGGCCGCCGCCAGACCGCGCCCCGCCGCCACGAACGCCGCCACGATCTGTCGCCACGGCCGCCGCGCTGCGCGCAGCCAGGCCTTCATGGTCGAGCCCTCGACCAGCTCGAGCGCGAGGTAGACGTCGTCGCCGAGCTCGCCGACCTCGAGCACCGCCACCACGTTGGGATGCGACAGGCGCGCCATGGCCTGGGCCTCGCGCAGCAGCCGATCGCGCGCGCTCACGCCACCGGCGTGGCCGCGCCGATCGGGACGCACCACCTTCATCGCGACCTTGCGATCGAGGAGCGAGTCGTAGGCGGCGTAGACCGCCCCCATGCCGCCCTCGCCCAGCTTCTCCAGCAGCAGGAAGCGATCGACCCTGCCGGCGACGGCCAGCGACGGCACCGGCGGGGTGCGGCGGGCCACATGGGGCTCGATCGCGGTCACCGGCGTGCCGGTCATCGGGGTGTCCGCCATGACCCCGCCGGCGGCGGTGCGCGTGGCCGCGGTCGCCGTCGCGACGTCATCCCCCGTGTCCGCTGGACGAGGCATCCCCATGGGATCATATCGAACCGCCCGGCCGGGGGCCCGAAACCCGGTGGCAGACTTCGAGGCGTCGCTCACGACCGCATCGTGCGGTCTCTGGCGGGTATGACCTCTCGGCTCGCTGTCACCCTCGCGACCCTCTCGATCGCCAGCCTCCCGGCGGGCGCGGCCGCCGATTCGCCCGCGGTCGGAACTTCCACGAACGTCGCACCATCCGCGTTTCGCGTCGATCTCGGCGTCGGCTCACCCGTCGGTATGATCGGCGTGGTCTACACCCGACCGACGTCGACCTGGGGCTCGAGGCTGGGGTTGGAGGCCGGCGCGGGCCTCGGCCTGAGCGGCCTCCAGCTCTCGGTCATGGGCAAGCTGCGCCTGGGCAGCGGCCACTGGCGATTCACGCCGGGCCTCGGAATCGGGCTCGGCGTGCCGATGGGGTCCGGATCCACGTTCCACGAGGGTCACCCGAGCCCCGACAGCGATGAGCATGGCCCGTCCGTGGTCATGCGCTGGCTCGACGTCGATCTGGTCGGCGTCGAGTACCGCGGCACGTCCCGCCTGGTGTTCGCCGCCTCCGCCGGGGCGACCGTCGCGCTGAACCACGCGCACTGGGACATCGGTGACGTCGGCAGCGACATCCGACCCGGCGATCCCTCGCCGCAGGTGCGGATCGGTCTGGGCCGGACGTTCTGAAGCCACCCGGCCTACCCGGCCGGATGCCGGCCGGACACCTGGACGCTCACCCCGCCCGTGCGTGTCGTCACCGAGGACCGTCGCGGCGAGATCCGCCAGCGCGCGACCGGATCCGAAACAGGATAGGCTCGGCCTCGTGATCTCTCGCGTGTGCGTGGTTCTCGTAGCGGTCGGCACCGCGCTCTCGATCACCGCGTGCACCAAGGACAATCCCGCTTTCTGCTGCTCGACCCTGGAGTCGTGCGGACAGGTGGGGGCCACCGGCATCGTCATGTGCAACAGCGCCGGCAACCGGCCCTTCTGCGATGACCCGGGCGACTTCGGTTCGCCCCACACCTGCATCGCCGATCCGACGGCGCCGGCGTGCGACGGCACCGACGACTGCACCACCCCGCAGCGGCCGGTGTGCGACGTCGATGACACCGGCACCTGCGTCGGCTGCGACGACAGCCCCGATTGCGCCCGCTTCAGCGGCCGTCCGATCTGTGACTCGACCAGTGGCGCCTGCGTGCAGTGCACCGGGCCCGAGCACTGCACCACCGCGACCGCGTCGGTGTGCGGCACCGACGGCGTCTGCCGCGGCTGCGTGACCGACGGCGAGTGCGGAAGCGGCGTGTGCGACGAGGGCGGCGGCGCCTGCGTGGACGAGGGCGACATCATCTACGTCAACCGCACCGGCGGCGGCACCGCCTGCACGAGGGCGGCGCCGTGCGCGACCATGACCGCCGGCGTCCCGCTGATCACCAGCGGCCGGCGCTGGATGGTGGTCGCGGCCGGCGACTACCGCGAGACCGTGACCCTCGACAACAGGTCGGTGACGATCATCGGGCCGGGCGCGTCGCTGCGGCCGATGGACGTCGACGTGCCCGGCATCCTGGTCCACAACGGCAGCACGGTGCGAATCGAGGGCCTGCGCATCTACCAGGCCAGTGGCAACGCCAACGCCGACGGCATCCGCTGCGCCGCGCCGGTCTCGGGCGCACCCGCGCTCACCCTGGTCGACGTCACCCTCGAGAACAACGCCGGCTTCGGCGTCGATGCCACCAGCTGTGCGGTCACCATCGTGACCGGCTCGATCACCGGCAACACCGGCGGCGGCCTCAGCGTCAGCGACGGCAGCTTCGACATCACCAACAGCTTCATCACCGGCAACGGCGCCAACACCGCGGTCGGCGGCGTGCGGCTCATGAACAACGCGACCTCGAGCGCGTTCATGTTCAACACCGTGGCCGGCAACGTCGCCGCCACCAACGTCGCCCAGTCGCTCCTGTGCATGTCGGTGGCGCCGCAGCGGATCGCCAACAACATCCTGTGGGGCGGCGCCGCCACCCAGGTGACCGAGACCAACTGCGAGCTCGAGTTCAACCTGTCCAACCAGAACCTGAGCGGCTCGAACAACCTCATGGCCACGCCCCAGTTCGTGAACGGCACCGACTTCCACCTCATGGCGGCGTCGGAGGGCGTCGACGACGCCGACCCCGACGCCACGCTCGCCGTCGACTTCGACGGCCACACCCGGCCGCAGGGCGCCCGCCGCGACATCGGCGCCGACGAAGTCGTCCCCTGAGCGGCCTGGCGGATCAGAACGTGCGTCGGATGATCGGCACGCGGACCTCGACGTAGCGATCGCCCAGGTAGCTGCGAGGCAGGACCTCGAAGTCGGGCAACTCGAGGCGCAGCGCGCGACCGGCGACCCGTAGATCGATCGACGCGTCGACGCGGGCGGCGCCCTGGCGGAAGTGCACGTCGCTCTGGATGGTGAGCGAAAGGTAGCGGCTCTCGCCGGCGAGGCGGACGTGGGCCTTGCGGTGGCGGCCGTCGACCTTGAACTTGATGGTATCGAGCGAGAGCGCCCCGACGTGGCTGTCGATCGAGTCGCCGAGCAAGGTGAGCTGGTCGGCGATGCGCTCGCTGTAGGTCCGCCCCTTGGGGATGACCGGTGGGCCGGTGAAGACCTCGCCCTCGATGCCTGCCGGCGGGGACGGCTCGGCCACGACCGGCCGGGCGAGCGCGAGCGAGAACGCCGCGGCCGCGGCCAGGGTCACCGTGCGAGCACCCCGCTGCATCGACTCGATCGTCCCGCCGCCGGCCCCGGCGGTCAAGCCCGAGTTTTGGTCGGGAGCGGCGTCGGGCCGGGGTCACACCGGTCACGGGACCGGCTGTCACGGACCCGGTCCCGGCGGGACGCCGGATCGTGACAACGATCGGGCGTATCCTCGCGGCGTCGCGCCGGGGCCGGGGGGCCTGGCGGCCCGAGGACGCGGCACATCGGGTGCATTCCACCGGGAGGATGGAGATGGAGATCGACATGACCGTCGCCGATCTGATCGAGGGCGCGCGCAACCAGTTGCGCGCAAACGACAACGACGCCTGCATCGACGCCGCGGCGCTGGCCCACGCCCGCGCCACCGACGATGCGACGCGCGCCGTGGCGGCGATCCTGGCGGCACGGGCCTTCCTGGCCAAGGGCATCCCACCCGACGCCATCCTGTGGCTCGACCCCGTGCTCGCCCGCGATCCGGGCAACGCCCTGGCCCTGGCCTACCGGGGCTGGGCCCAGCGCGAGTCGGACCGCGGCGACCTGGCCCAGGCCGACCTCGACGCGGCCGCGACCCTGCCCGGCGCGCCCGCCTGCGCCCACTACTACCGCGGCCTGTTGCTTGTCGATCGCGACCGCAAGGACGAGGCGATGTCGGCGCTCGGTGACGCCGCGCCCGACGCCGAGCTGGGCACCCTCGCCCTGTGCAAGCGCGCCGAGCTGCGGCTCGAGGCCGACGATCGAGACGGCGCCATCGCCGACTTCCTCGCCGCCGCGCGCCGCGACGATCGCGCCGCCGCCGCGCGCCTGTACGACCTCGAGGCGCTGCCCGACGAGCCGGCGGTGGTGATCGCCGCCGCCTTCGCCGCCCGCGCCCACGAGGACGAGCCCCGCGCGCTCGCGATGATCGCGCCGTGGCTCGACGGTGATGCGCTGTCGCCCGAGCTACGCGCACGGGCCCTGCGCCTGCGCGGCCTCGCCGCCAACGCCGCCCGCGACTTCGCCGGTGCCGCCGAGCACTACCTAGCCGCGGCGGCCGCGATCCCCGAGGACGCCGGCGCCCAGACCGAGGCCGGGTTCGCGCTGTGGAACGTCGACCGCGCCGACGAGGCCACCGCTGCCCTCGAGCGCGCGCTCGCCCTGGGCCAGCGCGACGGCCGGCCCGAGCTGTGGCTGGCCGAGCTCGCCTTCGCGGCCCAGCGCTGGGACGCCGCGCTCGAGCTGTACGACCGCGCGCTGGTGCGCCTGCCGCGCCATGCCGACGCGTTGTGGGGGCGCGCGCTCGCCCTCGGCCACCTCGGACGCGACGACGACCAGCGCGCCGCGATGATCGAGGCGGCGATCGCCGGTGCCAGCGCCGCCAGCGAGTGGTGCAGCGAGCACGAGATCACGCCGGCGCCAGCCCACTTCGCCAACGCCGACGTCGGCCTGCGCTTCGGCAACTACTACGCCGCCGACACCAATTACCGCTTCGCCGCCGACGGCTGGCTGGCGGCGACGCGCGCGCCCGGCGACTACTGCGCGCGTCACGCGGCGATGGCGCTGTCGAACGCCTGCTACGCGAAGTCGCTCACCGGCGACCGCGCCGGCGCCGTGGTCCTGGGCAAGCGCGCCGTCGAGCTGCGCCCCGGCTTTCGCGACGGCTGGCTCAACTACGCCAACCAGCTCTGCGGCCTCGGCCAGCTCGAAGAGGCGGTCAGGGCCTACGAACGCGCCGAGTGGTGTCATCCGTACTACGCCGGCTCGCACTACGGGCGCGCCGATGCGCTGCGACGGCTGGGCCGCGCCGACGAGAGCCTGGCCGCGCTGCAGAGCGCGGCGAAGATCGGCTACGAGGATCAGGGCCGCGACAACGACATCCACTACCGCCTGGCGCGCACGTACCAGGCGATGGGCGCGTGGGACGACGCGCGCACCGAGTACCAGCACCTCGACGACGTCGGCATGATGCCCGACGAGACGCCGGCGATGCTCGAGGCGATCGACACGATCGAGGCGCTGGTCGACGGCGGTGCCGGCGACCTCGAGCCGGCCCCGTACCGGCGCTATGGCCTGGTGCCGCTGGCCTGGCCGTACGAGAACACCAACCACACGCTGCGCATCCAGTTCGCGGCCGCGCCCGGCGTCGAGGACAAGGTGAACATGGCCAGCGCCGCGGCCGCCGCCCTGGCCGAGACCGGGCTCACCGCCGAGGGCCAGACCTGGCTGTGGTCGGAGCGGTTCGTCTTCATCACGCTCGACGGCCCCGAGTCAGGCCCGGAGGAAGCCTTCGAGGCGCTGGCGGCGATCTTCTTCGCGGTCGAAACCGAGGCCGAGCACGACGTGGTCGAGGTGGTCGGGCTCGGCGCCATCGGCGTCAACGACGGCGACACCGCCGAGGCCTGGTCGATCGCGACCCAGCCGGTGCCCGACGCCGGACCGGAGTACGGCCACAAGATCGCGTTCTGGGTGCCGCGGATCGGCGACACCACACGCTTCCCGGTGCCGGCCGCCGACGCGGCCGTCGACCAGATGCTGAACGCGGCGCGCGAGAAGGTGGCGATGGCGGCGGCCCAGCAGCGGGCAGCGGCGGCGACGAAGCGAGCCCAGCGCGGCGAGCTGATCGTGGTGCCGCTGGCGCCCGCGGCGGATGGCGACGACGAGGACGGCGAGACCGAGGCCGCCGGGACACCGCGCATGATCACGTTCAAGAAGGGGGACGGCGACTGGGGCACCTTCGCCGCCAGCGGCGCCGGCATCATGCTGCGGCGCTACGAGGGCTACTACACCGGCGTCGATCGGGTGACGCCCGACGGCCAGGTGCACGAGGTGGTGCCGCTGCTCGGCGCCGATCCGCTGCTCATGCGCCACGTCGGCAGCCTGGCGCTCTCGCCCGAGGGAGGGCGGGCGCTGTGGGCGACCAACCTCGAGCGCGACGTGTGGACGTGCGACCTGGCGACCGGCGAGCGCAAGCGCCTGCTCGAGGGCCTGCCCAAGATCGACCGTCTCGCGTTCCTCGACGACGGGCTGATCATGGTCAAGACCAACCACGACGTGCGCCTCTACGCCGAGCGGCCGGAGGGGATGGCGCTGCGCGCGCTCGCGCCGTGCGAGCTCGGGCCGGCCTACCCGTGGCGCGGCGGCAAGGCGATCGTGTGTTGCTCGGTCACCGATCCCGAGGTGATCGTGTTCGGGTGGTCGCACGGGATGCTGGGCCGGCTGGCCGAGATCTCGGTGGAGATCAACGGCTACTCGAGCGAGGTCGCCGACGATCGCGTGGTCTTCAGCGGCGGCGACGTGCCCTACGAGCTGGTCAACCTCGAGCAGGCGTGGCAGCGCTACGACGGGTGGGCCGGGGAGCGCGCCGCCGAGCGCGCGGCGGCGACCGGGCTGGTCGCCGAGGTCGACGGCGCGGCACCGTCGCCGGGGATCCAGGAGGGCAGCCACGAGGCGCGGTCCGCGGTGGCGTGGCTCGCCACCGGCGCCGCCGGCATCGCCTTCGGGCTGGTCTCGACCGACGACGGCGGGTATCGCGTGGTGGCCGCCGACGACGGCGGTGCCCACGAGATCACGCCGGCGATCGTGGGGCCGAGTTTCCAGTGGGACTGGAGCTTCGACCAGCGCGGCGTGATCGTGGTGAATCACGGGCGCGTGCACGAGGTCGATCTGGCGGGGCGGACGTCGCGCGAGCTCACCATCGGCGGGGTCGCCGAGCGCGCGTGCTACGTGCATGGCGGCTATGCGGTGGTCGAGGACACCGAGCTGGTGCTGTACCGGCGCCAGGGCGACGTGGTGGAGGAGGCCGGGCGGATGGATCTGGCGTGTACGCCCGACGAGATGGGCGTGGCCAGGGCCGAGGAGCACGGTGACGTGGTGTTCGTGCGCCAGGGCGAGGTGGCGGTGTTCCTGGCCATCGACGTCGCGACCGGCGAGGTGCGGGTGATGGGGAGCCTGGAGCTGGGGGACTACTTCACGGCGTACCTGCGCGAGGGCGTTCTGTACGTGCAGAACACGTACGAGGGCTCGGGGACGCCGGTGCGGCGCCACCGCGTGCGCGGGCTGGCCGAGGCGCGGGCCGCGGCGATGGGCACCGAGGCGATCGAGGTGCTCGAGTGGGAGGAGGTCGAGGCCGGCAGCGTGTTCGGCAGCGAGGAGTACGACGGCGTGAGCGTGTTCAACGCCAAGGCCGACGAGGTCAGCGACGACGACGACGACGACGAGGTCAGCGACGACGACGACGACGAGGACGAGGACGACGACCACGAGGACGCTGACGACGAGGATGAGGACGATGACGACGAGGACGACGACGACGAGTGATCAGGCCGACTCGAGGACGAAGTCGAACCTGCCCCAGAAGCCCGGCGTGTCGCGGGTCGGGCCCTCGGGCGCGATGACCAGCGACGGCTCGAACCAGCTGTCGCCCTTGTTGTACGGATCGCCGGGGAAGTAGAGCTGCGTGGTGAGCGGCCGGTAGCCGGCGGCGGCAAGCTTGACGTGCACGTGGCGCGGGCGATAGCGCGAGCCGTTGAGGTAGTTGCCGGGGACGACGCTGTCGACGTGCCAGCGGCCGTGTTTGTCCGACGTGAGCCGGCCGCGCAGCTTCCAGCCGGTGTGGTCGTAGTCGCCGGCGCCGTCGGCCTGCCACACGTCGAGCGTGGCGCCGGCGATCGGCGCGCAGTCCGAGCCGAGCACGGCGCCGCCGATGCCCATCATCAGGCCGCGGGCGCCGTCGGCGATCGACGCGCGCCACGGCGCGCCGGCCTTGAAGAACGGGCCCTCGATGTTGTCGGCGGTCGGCGACGAGCACACCAGCGGCGGCGGCGCGTCGCCGTCGTCGATGGCGATGGTGGGCGCGAGCGGCGTGGGCGACGCCGACGCCGATCCGCTGCCGCCGTCGGCGAGCGAGGCGCCGCGCGTACGCGGGCAACCGGTGGCGAACGCGCCGACGGCGCCGAGGGTGCCGAGGCCGAGCGACTGGAGCATGTAGCGGCGAGAGAGGAGCGTGCGGGTCATGCCTCGAGAACGCCGGATCGGGACAATCGGCGCATCGCGCCGCGGCACGGCCGAATTCACGTGACGCCGCAGCCACTTGCGACCCATGAACCTGTCCCCGGTGACGATGTTCCATGAGTGTCTAGGGAGCTCCAAGCGTTTCGCGATCTTGGATCCCGCGAGGACCCGCTACGACCCACCGGATCCCGTTCCGAGTGTCCGCAGAGTGTCCGCACCGGCGAGCCAGGCAACGAGGGCATCGGCGAGCATGTCGACGAGCCTGCAAGACAGAAGAAGACCAGAGGCGTACCTCGTCTCGCAGAAACGAAACTAGAGGCTCCGACGAAACGTCACGGCCTCAGCCATGGCGTCGCCGTAGTCGTAGTCCATGACGAAGGAATCGGTGGATTGCGAGTGATAGTGACCTTGCCACCGTCCCAGCAACCGCACGACAGGGGCAATCACGTTCGCGGTGACACGGGCGGCGGCAGCTCGGCCGTCGGAAGCGGCGGCGGCTCGTTCCCTCCATCGACGACGACTGACGCGCGCAACAGCCGGCGGCCAGAGACTCCGGAACCGACAATGAAGTCATGGCGTTGCAAACCGAGGAAACCTGGCGCCGGTACCTCCGATAAGAGGCACCGAGGAAGCGAGGGAAGATCGGATGCACGAAGTCCAAGTCCCTGGTTCGGTCAAGCCCGGTCAGGTGGTCGCGGAGAAATACTGGATCGAGAAGATCCTCGGGCGCGGCGGCGATCTGCGAGCGGTCGGCCGGCATGGTGGTCGCGAGGGTTCGGTGATATTGACCCGCGGATGAACTCGCGCAGGTTCGATGCGGCGGCGGTGACGACCGCACACGGCCCCCTCGTGCTTGCGTACATCGAGGCGCTGCTCCTGTTCGACCGACCTGACTCGGACCACGGGCTACCAACGCTGCGCGCCTGGACAGATCCCGTGCGCGATGCGATTGCGAGCGGCGAAGTCAAGCCGATCGCGCGCGCGATCCTCGCCACGATTCGGCGGATGCAAAGCGGTCGCTCGACGCTGGAGGAGTCCGCGATCCCCGGCTATTGGCGCGCGGTGAACGACGCGACGGCATGCGTCGCCGGGCTCGACGCGAGCCTCGTGCTCCTGTCGCGGGTGGAGGGGCTGCCGGTCGCGGCGGAGGCCGCCGCGACCGCAAGGACGCTTCGCGAGGCGTTCGCGATGCGTGCCGGCGAGCCCACGCGCGAGATCCGCTCTGCGAAGACCTGGGGCAATCGCACTCGCTTCGACGTCGCGTACGCGGCGGCCTCGTTCTGGTCCGACGGCGTGCCGATGGCCCCAGACTGGCAGGTGCTTGGCGAGCCCGAACCGCCGGCACGGTTGATCACCACGATGTCGTCGGAGTTTCCGCTGCCGTTCGACCCCGAGGGCGAGTAGAGCGAACGCCCGGACGCCCTGGGCGCGCCCATGATGAGCCGCGCCTCACGTCGACAACTTGGCCAAGGCCGATGTCCTCGGTTAGCGGCAATCGTCGCGCATGCCGCAAACACGGAGCGGGACGGGGGTGGCGACGACGAAGCTAGCGGCTCCTTCTCGGCTCGTAGTGGCGCCACCGAAGTCCGGAGCTCTCGCCGTGCCGCAGACTGGCCAGGGCGCGGAGCGCGTAGATCATGTGCCGGTCGCGATCGATGGACGGGTCACGGTTCAACGACTCGCTGATGTACGCGTTGACGAGCGCCTGGGTGTCGTGGAGCACCGTGAGCGCCTCGCGCATCGCAGCCTCGCTGACCACGCGGTCGCCGAAATCGGCGTCGGTCGGCCGGCGAAGGCTCGCAAGGCGGGCGATGAGCTGGCGAAGGGCGGCCTCTTCGGAGAGGAGGACGAGGCTGGTCGGGTTCAGCATCTATCAACGGTACGGATCCGCCGTCGTGCGGCGCAAGGTGCCCCCGCGAGCTGCACGATCCCCGTGGCGGGCGATGCCCGGAATCGCCTTCCGGACTCGAGCTGCCGGGGAGCGACGCGCTCTAACCGACGAGAACGTAGCCCTGTCTCGCGTAGAAGGCCGACGCCATCGAGTGGATGGTCGCCTGGTACGCCCCGTCGATCGCCGCGATGCGCTCCCGCGCGTGCGGGTAGGCGAAGGGGGAGCCTCCCGAGTGGTGCCGCGAGATCGCCGCCAGCACGCGCGCGAAGTGAACATGCGGCACGCCGAGCAGCGCGAGCGCCTCGCCCGCGTAGCCGTCCGCGCGAAGCTCGCGGTCACGCTTCGACCACGGCTCGTTGATCAACGCGTCGCCCTCGACGTGGTGCCCGACCTCGTGCGCGAGCACCCCGATCATCACGGCGTTGTTGCACGCACGATCGGCACAGAACTCGGTCAAGGTGGCCCGCGCCCACATCGGATTCACCAGGATCTGGAAGCCGTCGGACGCGGCGTTCTCGACGGCCGCTGTCAGGACGAGCGGCGGAGCGTCGACGCCCAGCGCCGCGGTTACCCTTGCGAGCAGTCGTCGCAGGCCCTCGGCGAGTTGCTGGTCCTTCTTGGCGCGCTGGTCGTTGGCGTTGCTCACGCCGTCCAGCAGCAAGGCGCCGAGGATCCCGACGCCTCCGAGCAAGAGACCGCCGACGACGACGGGACCGATCGAAGACGAACGCTTGGTCATAAGGGTGTCGAGCGTAACATCGAACGGCGCACGCACGAAGTCGAGACTCTACGGGCCGACAAGGCGACGTGCGCGCAGACCGTCGACGTGACTCGCGGCGAAAGTAGCCTCAACAGGAACGGGCTGGCGGTGATCGCCGCGAGCGCGAACTGGTGGGAGGCGCGTGGAGAAGGCGTCACGTCATGGATTCTTCGGTCGACGAGAGACGCGCCAGCGCGTGCGTGTTGCCTGCCTGTGCTCCACACTCGCGCGTCGAGGCTCGCTTGAGCTACCCTCGGCCACAATGGCGGACGACGACACGCCGCTTCAGACGACCCCCGGGGCGGGCGCGCTTTCCGAGTTCAGCTTGGGCGAGGAGATCGGCCAGTTCACCATCAGAGGTGCGCTGGGCGGCGGCGCGTTCGGCAAGGTGTACGAGTGTCACGATCGGGACTTCCGCACAGTCGCCCTCAAGGTACTTGGCTCGCAGCACCAGTTCGACCAGCGCTGGAATCGTCGCCTGCGGGATGAGTTCCGCCTGCTCGCCAACATCGAGCATCCGAATCTCGTGCGCGTGCATGACTTCATCGAAACGACCTGCCGACGTGGAAACGTCGACCACGCGGTTCGCGCGCTCGTGATGGAGTACCTCGAAGGGCAGAGCCTCCACAAGACCCTCGAAGAGCACGGTCCACTGACAGCCGCAGAGGTACTGCCTCTTGTCGATGGAGTCGCGCGCGGGCTCGATCGTATTCACTCAAACGTGCCAGCGCTCATCCATCGGGACCTGCATCCCAACAATGTGTTCGTCGAGACGAAGCCGCTGACGATACGGTTGATTGACTTCGGTCTTGCGAGCGTGCTCGACGAAGCTCCGTCCACGACGACGCTCGCGGCGTTCGGGAATCGCCACTACATGGCTCCCGAGCAAGCCGATGGAAAGAAGTCGACAGCGGTGGACATCTACGCGTTGGGAATGGTGATTGTTCAGGCGTTGACCGGTTCGCGCCCGGACGTCCCTCATCGACCATTCGCATTGGGACTTCACAACGACGTGATTGCGCAGGCACTCTCTCACCCGAGAATCCCGACGTCGCTTCGACCCGCTCTTACGCGCGCCCTCGAGCTCGACCCTGAAGACCGGCCGAGCGCAGTCGCACTGCTTGACGAGTTACGCGCCGCAATGGGCAATGAGGCGGCGGTGTTAATGGACATCGACGAACTAGTCCGCGAGGGGCTTGCAATGGTCGATGTGGCACCCATCCTTCCGCCGAACCCGTACGAGACCGAGGCGCAGGAGAGCATCTCTGACGCGACGCAACTCATGCAGCGCTGGTGCCTCGTCGCCGTCAGCCGCCACCTAGCTCCGAGGCAAGTTGACAAGTACATCTCTATGGCGGACCCGCGACTCGCGCCACGCTTTCGCGATCTCGTTCGCGCAGGTCGCGCCGCAGGCGTGACCGACCTGGCGATGCTCATGGTTTTCTCGGCGGCGCGACCTGACCGTAGATTTCTTCGTCCCTGAACTTCGCGTGCTCTCAAAGATGACGCTCCGCTAG
>SXJR01000002.1 GCA_005779305.1 Myxococcales bacterium | reverse complement strand
GTGCCCTTGTCGGCCGCGGCGAACAGCCCGTCGCGCCGGGCGGTGGCACCGGTGAAGGCGCCGGCGCCGTGGCCGAACAGTTCGCTCTCGGCCAGCTCGGGCGCGATGGCCGCGCAGTTGACCGTGATCAGGTTGCCGGTGCGCCCGCTCAGGCGATGGAGCTCGCGGGCGACCCGCTCCTTGCCGGCCCCGCTCTCGCCGCTGATCAGCACCGGCAACGGCCGGCGCGCGACCTGGGTCAGCTCGCCGCGCAGGAGCTGCATGACCGGGCTGGCGCCGCGCAGGAGCTCGGTCTCGGCCGCGAGCAGCGGCGCGCGTCCCAGCTCCTGATCGACGAAGACCAGGATCGCGTTGCCGACCCGGATCACCGAGCCGTGGCGGAGCGCGGCCGCGGCGGTGGGCGCGCCGTCGACGACGATGCCGTTGCGGCTGCCCAGGTCAGCGACCCGCCAACCGCGCCCGTCGGCCTCGAGCGCCGCGTGGCGGCGCGACACCTCGCGATCGTGGAGCGCGATGCCGCCCGGCCCCGGTTCGCGGCCGACGATGATCGGCGCGCTGCCGGCGAGGGTCAGCCGCGCCGTCGAGCCATCGGCGCTGTGGACGACGGCGATCTGGCGGACAAGCAGACGACCAGCGCGGCGGTCGCCTGGGCTGGTGGTGGTCGCCTCGAGATCGTCGCCGGCCGCCATCGTCCCTCCTCAGTCCTCGCCGACGTCGCCAGCGTCGATCTCGTACTTGCGCAGGAGCTTGTGCAGGTACTTGCGGTCCATGTCGGCGTCGCGCGCGGCCTTGGAGATGTTGCCCTCGGCCCGCTTGAGCAACCAGGCCAGGTAGCGACGCTCGAAGATCTCGTTCCACTTCTCCTTGGTGTCGCGGAACGACGTCCCGCCCTGGAACTCCATGTCGCCGGTCGCGCCCCCCACCGCGCCGATGCCCTGGTTGCGGGCGGCGGCCGAGACGAACGGCTCGGCGCCCAGCGGCGCGACCATGGCGCTGGGATCGGTGCCAAGCGCGAGCGCACGCTCGATCACGTTGCGGAGCTCGCGCACGTTGCCTGGCCAGTCGTGGGCGTACAGGGCGGCCTTGGTCGCATCGGACAGCGTCGGCGGCGGCGTGCCTTCGGGCGTCATGCGGGTGAGGAAGTGCTCGAGGAGCAGCGGGATGTCCTCGCGGCGGTCGCGCAGGGACGGCGCGGTGATCGGCACCACGTTGAGTCGGAAGTAGAGGTCCTCGCGGAACTTGCCCTTCTCGACCTCGTTGCGCAGGTCCTTGCGGGTGGCCGCGATGACGCGAAGGTCCACCTTGAGGGTCTTGGAGCCGCCGACCCGGCGCAGCTCGCGCTGCTCGAGCACGCGCAGGAGCTTGGGCTGGAGATCGAGCGACAGCTCGCCGAGTTCGTCCAGGAACACGGTGCCGCCCGAGGCCAGCTCGAAGGCGCCCTGGCGCGCCGCCACCGCGCCGGTGACCGCTCCCTCCTCGGGGCCGACCAGCTCGCTCTCGAGCAGGGTGCCGGCCACCGCGCCGCAGTCGACGACGATGAAGGGGGCGCTGCCGCGCTTCGAGAGCTGGTGCAGGGTGCGCGCCACCATGTCCTTGCCGGTCCCGGTCTCACCCTCGATCAGCACGGTGGCGTCGGTCGGAGCGATGCGCTCGATCAGACCGAAGATCTCCCGCATCGCCGTCGAGCGCCCCACCATCTCGCCGAGCACCTCCTTCTCGGAGGGCAGGATCTCGATGCGCTCCTCGAAGGGCGTGAACTTGAGCTCGATGGCGCCCGCGCCGACCACCGAACCGGCGCGGATGTAGGCTTCCTTGATCTCGGCGCCGTCGAGGAAGGTGCCGTTGGTCGAGTTGAGATCCCGGACCAGGTAGCCCTTGCCGTCGCGGACGATCTCGAAGTGCACGCGCGACACGGTCTCGTCGGCGATCACCAGATCGTTCTCGGGGGCCTTGCCGACGCGGATCACGTCGCCGCCGATGACGAACTCGGTGCCGCGCTGCGCGCCCTTGGTGACCACCAGCTTGCAGCGACGCAGGTTGACGGTCGCCGGCTTGGCCTCGCGGCGGATGCGCGTGCCTCCCAGGACGTCCATCGCGGCCATCGTACCACGCGCGCCCCGCGTTGACCCCGCCGCCGGGGGCGCGGTACCGTCGGGGCAGTGCTGCGATCCTCCCGGGGTTCCGTCGCAGTGGCGCCGTGCGCCTTCCTCGCCACGCTGGTGATCGCGGCGACCGCGGGCACCGCTGTCGCGCAATCGACCGTGCCCCCGCCACGTACCGCGGCCGTCGCCGACCGACCGTCGGAGGCGCCCCTGCCCTCGTGCCTGGACGCGTCCATCAAGGACGAGCTCGGCCGCGAGCTCAAACCCCGCGGCGTGCAGAAGCGCGACTTCCTCAAGAACAAGAAGGTCCAGCTCACCGCCCGCGGCGGCCTCTACGCCGGCGACCTGACCTCGTCGTCGTGGGTCGGCGGCGGCTCGCTGTCCTTCTGGTTCACCGAGGACCTGGGCCTCGAGCTGGGCTTCCACCTCACCCCGTTGGCCCTCGATCTCGACGCGCCGCTGGCCGAGTTCTTCGGCGACGATCGGTTCGAGAAGGGCATGGGCTACCTGCCCCTGGCCAACCTGGTGTGGTCGCCGATCCACACCAAGATGAAGATCGGCGACGGCATCGTTCACGGCGACATCATGGTGATGGCGGGCGGCGGCCGCCTCATCCACGACAGCGTGCAGGGCGCGACCTTTGACGCCGGCATCGCCCTCGAGCTGTTCACCACCGGGGTCATCACCGTCCGTTTCGAGGCCCGCGACGTGATGGCCGTCCAGGAGGCGGTGGCCGAGACCCGCTTCACCAACAACATCATGGCCACCATGGGCTTCAGCATCTGGATTCCGACATGGCTGTGAAGCATGGCGTCATCGCCGCGTTGCTCGTGCTGATCGGAGAGGCGGCTCCGGCGTGGGCCGACGACCGCCGCGAGCCCGCGCCCGAGCGCACCACCGAGATGTGCATCGACCAGGAGATCGCCGAGAAGCTGGCGGTCAAGCGGCGGCGCCGGGGCGCCGTCGATCGCCTGTTCGTGAAGCAGTCGCGCCACGAGATGACGGCCAGCGGCGGCTACTACGCCTCGGATCTGTTCAGCGGCACCTACGTGGTCGGCGGCTCGTACACCTATCACATGACCGATCAGACCGCGGTCGAGTTTGGCGGCGGCATGACCCACGCCAACGCCGACGTGATCCGCGCCATCGAGGACCAGCGGGGCGAGGTCCTTGCCGACGACTTCGCCCGCACCCTCTACGCCGAGTCCTTGCTCCTGTGGACTCCGGTCTACGGCAAGCTGCGCCTGGGTGGCAGCATCGCCCACTTCGACGCCCACCTCGATCTCGGTGTCGGTGTGGTCGATTCGCTGACCAGCCGCGGCGCCATGGGTGTGGCAGGCTTCGGGCTCAAGTTGTTCGCCGGCAAGGCCGTGGCCTTCCGGATCGATGCCCGCAACCGCGTGTTCCGTCAGGAGTTGCTCGACGAGCGCTTCCTGGTCAACGACGCGTCGGTGACGCTCGGTCTTTCGCTGTTCCTGCCGTTCCGCAACTGACTCATTGCTCTCGGAGCCGTCATGAAGAGCCTACCCTCCCATGTGACGCTGCTAGGCGTCGCCGCGCTCCTCTGTGCGTTGATCGTCCCGTTCGGCGAGGCCGAGGCGCGCCGCAAGAAGAAGCCCAAGAAGAAGCCGCCCCCGGTGGAGGAGACGGCCGCGCCCGAGCTACCGCCGCCGGCGCCCGATCCCGCGCCGGAGGAGGTCCGCAGCGAACCGCCGCCGGCCCCGACTCCGCCCCCGCCGCCGGTCGAGGCCGCCGCGGTGGTCGACGTCGACTCGCTCCGCCAGGAGTACCTGAAGCTGCGCGACGAGCTGTTCGAGTCGCGGGCCCGCGCCGCCACCGTGGCGTCGGCGATGTACTCGACGCGCCTGCAGGTCAAGCTCGCCTTCACCACGGCCCGCTTCTACGGCGTCACCCGCGCCGTGGTCCGCCTCGACGGCGCCAGCGTCTACGACGACGGTAACGGCGCGGTCGCCAGCGACGACGCCGTTCGCTTCGACGGCTGGATCGCGCCCGGCCGCCACGTCCTGACCTTTCGGGTCGAGACCGTGGGCAAGGACGACGAGCGGTTCACGTCGGCGACCGAGGCCACGATCGTGGTCCAGGCGGTGGCCGGCAAGGATCTGGCGGTGATTGCCAAGGCCTCCGACGGCGGTGACATCGCCTACGAGTGGAAGCGCAAGGAGCGCGGCGGCTATCGCCTCGGCATCGACGTCGACGTCCGCACCCAGGCCCGCGCCGCCGAGCCGGGCAAGAAGACGGCCCGTGCGCGCTAGCCTGACCATCGTCGCCGCCACGTCGATCATCGCGCTCGGCGCGATGGGGACCCTGGGCGGGATCGCCCGGGCGCAGCCCGAACCTCCCGAAGGCGAGCCGCCCGAGCCTCCGGACCGGGCGCCGGGCGCCACCGCGATCTATTTCGCCGAGCTCGAGAAGCTGGGCCTGGTCGACGCGTCGACCGGCAGCAAGGAGACCCTGACCCGCGACCTCGACGTCGCCGAGCGGCTCCTGCGCGAGGGCGCGGCCGGCGACGCCGCGGTCGCGCTCTACACCATCGTCGAGTCGCCGCGCTATACCGACTTCTCGGACTTCGTCGAGTATCAGAACGCGGAGTACTACCTGGGCGTGGCGCTCCACCAGGCTGGCGCCACCGGTGGCGCCCTCGATGCCTTCGAGCGCGTGTTGCGGCGCGGCCCCGAGGCGCCGTACTGGGGCCCGGCCCACCGCCGCGCCGTCGACCTCGCGATCGAGACCCGCGACTTCGCCGGCACCCTGGCTCGCATCGAGTCGCTCGATCGCGCCGGCGGCGCCGGTGGCACCCCGATCACGCCCAACGCCGCCGGCGAGCGCGCCTACCTGCGCGGCCGCGCCGCCTACGTGGCCGGTGATCTGGTCGCCGCCGAGGGCCAGCTCGCCCAGATCTCCAAGAAGAGCCGGCTCTACTCGTCGGCGCTCTACCTGCGCGGCGTGATCCGCACCCGCAAGGGCGAGTGGAGAGACGCGGCCGCGGCGATGTGCGAGATCGCCGACACTCCCGACGACGACAAGTTCACCTTCGTCGTCGACGAGCGCTACTTCACGATCAAGGATCTGGCCCGCCTCGGCCTCGGCCGCCTCGCCCATGAGCTGGCCGAGTACGACGACGCCTACTACCACTACTTCCAGATCCCCGAGGACTCGGTCCATCTGCCCGACGCGCTCTTCGAGGCAGCGTGGTCGATGTACCAGAAGCGCGAGCTGGCCACGTCGCGCGATCTCACCGCCGAGCTCGATCGCACCTTCCCCAACAGCCCGGTGTGGCCCGAGGCCGGCTTGCTCGCCGGCTACGTCGAGCTCGCCGATTGCAAGTTCGACGCCTCGCGCAAGCACTACGACACGCTCATCGCCGAGCTCACGCCCGTGGTGGCCGAGCTCGATCGCATCCGCAAGGACCCCGACGCCCGCGGCGAGCTGTTCCGGCGCGCGCTCGATCGCTGGCGCAGCGAGGCCGACGGCATGCGCATCGACCAGGGCGCCAAGAAGGACGTGACCGCGCGTGTGCTCGGGCTGCTCCGCCTCGATCCCGCGTTCCTCCGCCTGCACGACGCCGTCACCGGGATGCGTCGGGCGACCGGCGAGGCGCCGGGCATCGCCCGGGTGTGGACCGGCCTGGCCCGCCAGTCGCGCGGCCAGAAGGTCGGCGCGGTCTCGGGCGAGACCACCCTGGCCCAGGACGAGGCCGCCGACGCCGCCGCCGTCGAGCAGGATCTGGTCCGGCTGGTGGAGGAGATCGGTCGGGCCCGCGCCGAGCTGGCCCGCGGCCGGCGCGCCCGGACCGTACCCGACGATGTCGCCGCCGAGGAGGAGTCACGCCTCGCCGAACTGGAGAAGCGGGTCGCCGCCAGCCGCCAGAAGGCGCGCGCGCTCAGCGATCAGGCCGACGCCGCACTCACCGCCGACGCCCCCGCCGGCCTGCGCCCGCTGCTCGACGCCGACGTGGTCGCGATCCGCCGCCTCGAGAGCAACGCCCGCGCCCTGCAGACGCGGCTGGAGCAGGAAGCCGAGACCCTGTCGCAGCGCACGATCGAGCAGCTCTACAAGGACACCAAGCGGGTCCTCGACAAGGCCCGGCTGGGCAAGGTCGACGCGGTGATCGGCCAGAAGCGCGCCCTCGACATCAAGGTCCAGGATCTCGCCGCCGGTCGATTCCCCGCCGAGCTGCACGGCAAGCTGTGGGAGCAGGGCCTCATCGGCGACGACGAGGAGTTCTGGCCGTTCCAGGGCGAGTACTGGCACGACGAATATGAAGGGTTCAGGTGACCGCCATGCGCCTGACGAGCCTGACGTTGATCCTGCTGTGCGTGCTCGGCGCCGTGGCGGCGCCGGCCGCGGCCCAGATGGCCGAGGTCAACCTCGACCGCGGCCCGGCGTCGGAGCTCTACCTCCGCAAGCGGCCGCCGGTGCCCGAAGCGCCGGTGCTGGCCGCCGAGCTGAAGAAGATGCTCGACGTCACCGTCAAGCAACGTGACGAGAAGCGCATCGAGGCCATCGCGCTCCTGCGCGAGTTCCTGGCCGGTAAGCCCGAGGGCGCGGCCCAGGCCGACGGCCTGTTCAAGCTGGCCGAGCTGCTGTGGGAGGACTCGCGCCGCCTGTACCTGGTCCGGATGGACGGCTACGAGCGCGACCTCGAGCGCTGCAAGGTCGAGCCCGAGTCGTGCGAGCGCGAGCCCAAGGAGCCGACGATCGATCTCTCGGAGAGCGAGAAGCTCTACAAGACGCTGCTCACCGAGCACCCCGACTTCCGCCGCGCCGATCTGGTCCTCTATCTGGTCGGCTTCGCCGCCAAGGAGGACGGTCGCGAGG
Source organism: Myxococcales bacterium (assembly GCA_005779305.1). Lineage (GTDB taxonomy): Bacteria > Myxococcota_A > Polyangia > Haliangiales > Haliangiaceae > UBA2376. The sequence goes on along the minus strand of SXJR01000002.1, from coordinate 17,255 downwards.
AAGAGGCGATGTCGCGCTTCCAGGAGGTCATCGAGCGGTTCCCCGGCTCACCGCTCTTCGGCGACGCCTGGATGATGGTCGGCGAGCACCACTTCGCGGCCGGCAACTGGGAGGCGGCGCGCGACGCCTACAAACAGATCCTCGGCAACAAGAACGCCGCCACCTACGACCTGGCGATGTTCAAGACCGCCTGGTGCGACTGGAAGCTCGGCGACGTCGACAGCGCCGCCAAACGCTTCAAGGAAGTGCTCGACCTCGCCGTCGAGGCCGAGCGGGCCGGCTCCGCCGCCCAGCGCCGGCGCCGGGCCAGCCTGCGCGACGAGGCCCTCGAGTACCTGGTGATCGTCTTCACCGAGGATCGCGCCATCAGCGCCAAGGAGGTCTTCGACTTCCTGGCCTCGATCGGCGGCGAGCGCTATTCGCGCGACGTGCTCATCAAGGTCGCCGACGCCTACCTCGGCCAGGCCGAGTACGACCGCGCCGTCGACACCTTCGAGTTCCTGATCGCGCTCGAAGGCACCGGCCTGTCGGCGGCCGCCTGGCAACGCCGCATCGTCGAGACGTGGGCCTCGGCGCTCGACACCCCCGAGCTGCTCACCGCATCCAAGGTGCTGGTCGAGACCTACGGCCCCAAGACGGCGTGGGCCAAGGCCCAGCACAACCGCGACGGCCTCGTGCGCTCGCTGACTTCCACCGAGGAGCTCTTGCGCGCCACGGTGAAGAACCTGCACGCCGACGCCCAGGGCCGCGAGAAGGCGGCCAAGCCGCCCAAGCGGCCCAAGACCATGAAGCCCGCCGACGAGCCGACCTGGGAGCGGACCTACAAGACGTTCCTCGACAAGAATGCCCTGACCCAGCCCTACAACCAGGCCGCTGCCGGCTACCAGCTCTATCTCGGCGCCTTCGCCGATCGCCCCGACGCCGCCGAGCTGCGCTTTCTGCGGGCCCAGATCCTCTACTTCAAGCTGTTCCGTCTCGAGGAGGCCGGCGACGAGTTCCTCGCCGTCGGCAAGACCGCGCCGGTCGGCAAGTACCACAAGGACTCGCTGCTCGGCGCCATGAACGCGTTCGAGCGCGCCCGCCCGCCCGACACCGCCGGCAAGCGCGAACTGCTCGAGGTCGACAAGAAGTTCGCCGAGGCCATCGACCTCTACGCCACCCTGTTCCCTGCTGACAGCGAGCTGGTCAGCGTGATCTTTCGCAACGGCCAGCTCTTCTACGACTACGGCAACTACGACGAGGCCATCAAACGCTTCGGCGTGATCGTGACTCGCTACCCCGATCACCCCGACGCCGGCCCCGCCGGTGATCGCATCCTGGCCGCGCTCAACAAGGCTCAGGACTACGAGAACATCGAGGAGTGGGCGCGGCGGCTCAAGACCGCCAAGGCCTTCGCCGCCAAGGACCAGCAGGAGCGCCTCGATCGCCTGATCATCGAGTCGATCGGCAAGAGCGGCGACAAGTACCAGGAGGCCGGCAAGTACGAGCAGGCCGCCGCGTTCTACCTGCGCGTGCCCAAGGAGTTCCCCAAGCACAAGCAGGCGCCGGAGAAGATGATGAACGCGGGTGTCATGTTCGAGAAGGCCAAGCTCCCCGAGAAGGCCGCCGACGTCTATCTCGAGCTGGCCCAGAAGTACAGGGACTCACCCGAGGGCGAGAAGGCGGCGTTCACCGCCGGCCAGGTCTACGAGCGCGTCGCCTACTTCGATCGCGCCGCCGCCGCCTACGAGGTGGTGATCAAGGACTTCCCCAGCAGCAAGAACGCGCCCGACGCGGTCTACAACGCTGGCGTCCTGCGCCAGGCGCTGGGCCAGCACGAGAAGGCCATCAGCCACTACACCGACTACGCCAAGCGTTTCCGCGACCGCAAGGACGCGGCCGAGGTCGCCTTCCGCATCGGCGTCGTCTACGAGGACGCCGGCGACGACGGCCGCGCCGACAAGGCCTACCGCGAGTACGCCCGGGCCCACCGCGACGTGCCCCGGCGCGTGCTCGAGGCCCACGTGCGCGCCGCGCGCACGTCGTTGCGCCTGGGCCAGGAGAAGCGCTCGGCCGAGGAGCTCGACGCCGCGCTCAAGATGTACAAGCGGCTCGACGGCAAGGACAAGGCCGCGACCCAGCCCTGGGCCGCCGAGGCCCGCTACCTGCAGGGCGAGCTGGTGCTCAAGGAGTACGACAAGGTCTCGCTCGACGTGAAGCCGAAGCTGCTCGAGAAGGCGCTCAAGAAGAAGAGCGACCTCCTGGCCAAGGCCCGCACCGTCTACCTCTCGGTCGTCGACTACAACGATCTCAAGTGGGCGACCGCGTCGCTCTACCGCGTCGGCCAGATCTACGACAGCTTCGCCGAAGCGATGCGCACGGCGCCCACGCCGGGCGGTCTCAGCGAGGCCGAGGCCACCGCCTACCGCGACGCCCTCGACGCCACCGTGATCGAGATCGAGGAGGTCTCGATCGAGCTCTACGCGGCCGGCTACCAGAAGGCGATCCAGATGCAGGTGTACGACTCGTACACCAAGAAGATCCGCGAGGCCCTGGGCCGGGTGGCGTCGCAGCAGTACCCGCCCGAGCGCGAATCGCGCAGCGACGTGCGCACCGGCGATCGCCCGCTCAAGATCGATCTCGTCGAGGAGGTCGACCGATGAGTTCTTCCACTCCACCGCGTCCCCTTGCCCTTGCCCTTGCCCGTGCCCTTGCCCTTCTGCCTCTGGGTCTGAGCGCCTGCAACGGCGGCTCCGCCAAGCGCAACATCCAGGGTACCGGCCCGCGCGCGGCGCCCAAGCTCGATCCGGTCAAGCCCCAGGCCCGCCGCGAGTTCGAGGCCGCGCTGCGCGCGCTGCGCCTCGGCGGCCCCGAGGCGCCCGAGACCGCGCGCGCCCGCTTCGAGGCCGCGGTCGAGATCGACGGGAAGCTGTGGGAGGGCTGGCACGACCTCGGCGTCTTGCGAGCCCAGGACGGCGACGACGACGGCGCGGTGGCGGCCTTCGAGAAAGCGCTCGCCGTCAATCCCGCCCACGCCCCCACCCGCCTGGCCCGGGCCGAGAGCCTGCGCCGGCTTGGCAAGGTCAAGGACGCCCGCGCCGACTACGAGGCCACACTGCGCGAGACCGCCGATGACGATCCCATGCGCCGCGACGCGGCCGCGCGCCTGGCGTCGCTCCTGCGCGACGCCGGCAACTTCGACGACGCGATCGACGTCCTCCGCGACACCCTGCGCGTCTCGGGCGCCAACTCGCGCGTCTACACCGAGCTATGCCTCATCTACATGGCCCAGAACCGCGAGGAGCTGGCAGTGCTGGTGATCGGCCGCGCCATCGAGCTCGATGCCAAGGACCCGGCGGTCTACAACGCGCTGGCGTTGCTCTACCTGCGCCAGGGCAAGGCCCAGGAGGCGTTCGACCGCTTCGACCACGCGACCTCGCTCGATCCGACCTACATCGATGCGCGCTTCAACAAGGCGTCGGTGCTGCTCGACGCCGGCGATTACACCCGCGCCAAGCAGGAGCTCGAGACGTTGCTCACCAAGGCGCCGGAGGACTGGGCCGCGCAGGTGTCCTTGGGCGTGGCCTGGCGCGGCCTCAAGGACAACGCCGCCGCCAAGAAGAAGTTCGAGCTGGTGATCGACAAGGCCCCGCGCAGGAGTCGCGCGAGGGGCGATGCGTTGTGGAACCTGGCGGTGCTCAAGTCGGACTTCCTCGACGACAACGCCGGCGCCAAGGGCGATCTGGAGCGCTTCCTGCAAGACGCAGGGACATCCCATCCCAAGCGCCAAGCTGCGGAGCAGAAGCGAAAGGAGCTGGGCATTTGATGGCGCACCCAACCTCGACCAGCGGGGGCAACGGCCCCCGAACGCAGCTTCATGCGGACGCCGCCCCCCAGGGTGCGTGGGTGTGGCGATGTGCGCTGGTGAGCGCGTTCGTGCTCGCCGCCACATCCCCCGCGATCGCCCAGCCGGCCAAGAAGCCCCCTCCTGGTGATGTCGAACCCGCATCCGCCCCGGCGGAGAAGGGCAAAGGCAAACCCAAGGTGTTCGACTTCACCGGCCTCGACATCTCCGGACGGCTGCGCACGCCGCAGCTCCTCTACTTCCTCGATCGCGCCAACGAGGAGCTCGAGCGCGCGTCGCTCGAGCGCCGCTCGTTCATCCCCGAGATGGTGCGCTCGGTCGACGAGGGCAACCTGTGAGCACCGCGGCGACCGCGCCCGGCCCGGTCCAGCTACGCACGTCGCTGGTGTGGCACGGCGAGGTCATGGCCGATCACGTGCTGACCGCGCCCGGCGCGGTCACGCTCGGCGCCAGCGGCAACGCGACCTTCATCACCCCCGATCTCTCGTTGCCCGCCGACTTCGCCATCATCCGACCCGGCAACCGCGGCTACCTGCTCACCCTCGGTGACCGCATGCGCGGCACCATCTGCATCGACGGCAAGCAGCGCGACGTCGAGGACTTCGTGCGCCGCGGCGGCGAGGGCGGCGACGACACTGGCGCCGCCGGCGCCTTCCGCGCCACGCCCATCGGCGGCCGAGACTGGGGCGTGATCGATCTCGACGAGAGCGGTCATCACCAGCTCTTCTTCCAGTTCGTGCCCATGCAGGCGCCCCTGCCCGGCCACACGTCGAACTGGGAGCTGCTCATCCCGGCGCTCGCCTTCTCGCTCCTGCTCCACTCGGTGCTGGTCTTCGTGACCTACGCCTTCGACGAGGGCATCAACCCCTTCGTCTATCCCGGCTCCAAGCGCCTGACCGGCGCCTTCCTCATCAACCGCATCAACGCGCCGCCCGACGTGCCCGATCCGCCCAAGGCGGTCGGCGCCCAGCCGGCCGCGGCCGAGACCGGCCAGAAGAAGAACGTCAACTCGGCGACCAAGGGCGCCGAGGGCAAGTCCGGCGGCAAGGGCGAGAAGCCGCGCGCCCGCGATCCCGACGCCGTCGACGTTCCGCCCGACGCGCCGCCGCCGCCGCCCAAGGTGGCGTTCATGACCGAGAAGAACCGGGCGGTGATCGACAACATCATCCAGGCCGACGTGCGCACCTCGCTGGGCAAGTTCACCGGCCTACCTGGCCCGCGCCAGAAGGGCGGCGTCGGATACGGCAAGGGCACCGGCACCGGCGTCGGCGACGAGCTGGGCGGCACCGGCACCACCCGCGGCAGCAAGGGCTCGGGCTCCGGCGGCGGCGGCTCGGTCGAGGGCGACTTCGTGTCGCAAGGCAAGATCGACACCGGCGAGACCCGCGCGCCCAAGGGCACCGGCGGCACCGGCTCGGGCGTGAAGGAGGTCGCCGTGGTCGGCACCGGCAACGCGTCGGGCGACTTCGGCGGCCTCTCCAAGGAAGAGATCGACAAGGTCGTGAAGTCGCGCGCCGGCCTGATCAAGGCCTGCTACCAGAAGGAGCTCGACCGCCAGAAGGGCCTGGGCGGCAAGCTGGTCATCAAGTTCTCGATCAGCGCCGACGGCATGGTCACCAAGGCCGCGCCCGGCGCCGGCTCGACCCTTCAGAACGCTTCGGTCAGCGACTGCGTCGTCCGCCAGATCGTCAAGCTGAAGTTCCCCGCCAAGGGCGGCGGTGTCGTGAACTACCCGTTCATCTTCTCGCAAGGATGACCACGAGGGAGTAACCCATGCGTCCACAGAGCCTCGCCGTCGCCACCGTCCTCGCCGGCCTCACCGCCGCCGGGGCCGCCTGTGCCACCGACCCGCAGTACATCCCGGCGCCAGCCTCGATCGAGGTCGGGATCGAGGGGTCGGACGTGTTCACCGGCACGGTGACGATCGATCTGCCGGTGCAGCTCGAGACCATGGAACACTTGATGGAGCGAGAGGCCCGCGCCCTCGAGCTCGGCATCCCCGCCGACCAGCTCGCCTACGTGCGCACCGGCGACTTCGACGTCTCGATCGAGTGGACCATCAAGAACCTGGCCGGCAGCGAGGGCGAGGCCCGCATCTCGGTCAACGGCGGCAACCAGTACTGGTACTACGTGCCGACCGAGTTCGTGATCGATCCCGACGAGGACGAGGAGCCACCGCCGCTCATGGGCGACGTCCCCCTGCGCATCGCCGCCAGTGGCTCGCGCGACGGCGTCTTCCGCGAGGACCAGATCCGCGAGGCGTCCATCGACCTCGAGCAGATCACGCGCGGCATGATCAACCCGTTCGCCGCCATGCTGACCGTCAACGAGGAGGACCCGGGCGTGACCGTGCCGCCGGTGATGCTGCCGCTCGACGACGTCTCGCAGCTCGTCCGCTTCGACATCATCTTCGAGGCCGACCGCCACATGGTCCTCGAGTACGGCATCCGGATCCGCGATCACCGCGGCATCCTCCACGAGGAAGGCCTGGCCGCGCCGGCCGGCGAGATCGTGGCGTGGATGCCGGCGATGTTCGTGCCGCCGCCGCCACCGCCCTGACCGGGGCGTGTGTACAATCGCTCCAGCTTGGGGATGCGCCTCTCAACAGCCGCGAGCCTCGTCGCGGGCGCGACGCTCGCGATGTCCACCGGCGTCGCCCACGCCGAGCGCCCGGCGTCAAAGGGCTTCTACGCCGAGGCCGGCATGGGCGCCACCGGCCACCTGGGCGCGGCGCGGTCGTGGTCGGCCATCGGCGCCACCGTCGAGCTCCGGGTCGGCTACGACCTGTTCTCGTGGCTGTCGCTGGGCATCGCCGCGGTGACTGCGAGCCACGAAGCCACCGTGCCGCCGCCGCCCGAGGGCGAGTACTACCAGCTCTACCAGGGCCGGGCCGACGCCCGCCTCGGCTTCCGCGTCGACTCGCTGGCCTTCTTCGCCGAGGGTGGCGCCGGCGCCGCGTACATCTCGTCCAACGTGCTGGGCAAGGTCATGGTCCTCGACCCCGGCGAGCGCTTCACCATCGCCTTCGCCGGCGGCGGCGGCCTCGAGTACCAGCTCCAGAACCGCCACTACGCGGTCGGCCTCGCCGGCACCTACTGGATGCTGCCCCAGTTCGACGCCCTGCAAGGCGTCGAGGGCCGGATCTTCCTGCGCTACACCTACGGCGGCAGTCACTGACCTACGGAAACCGCAGGGTCGCGCCGCGAGCCAGCTTGACCGTGGTCTGCTTCTCCCAGTTGTCGGACGAGTGGCCCGAGTCGGTGGTGAAGGCGTAGACCACCAGCGTGTCGCGCTCGCGCACGATCACGAAGCTGTCGAGCAAGTGGGGGCTCTCAAAGGAGAACTGGAACAGCACCGGACCCCGGGAGCGCAAGCGGGTCGTGGTGTTCCAGGAATTGTGGACCTCGTCTGACCACGGCTGCTGGATCTCCTCGGCGCCGAGCGACATGAGCGTGCCCTCGGGCAGCCCTTCCTCGAGGTAACTCCAGCTGCCGCCGAACTCGACCGCGATCGTCCGGGATCCGGACAGGATGAGCAGGAGGTCGAGCGGCGGCATGCCATTGGAAGGCCCGGTCAGCTTCGCCGCCGCCCGCACGTCGATCGTGGCGCCGAGCCCCGTGGCATCGACGACCTTGCGCTTGTCGATCGTGACGCCGTCGAGGATCGACGGGTCGAGCTGATCGCGATCGGCGTAGCTGGCGTCGGGACCGGTGGCCGCATCGGCGGCCGCAGCCGCATCGGCAGGCGCAGCCGCATCAGCAGCCGCGGCCGGGGCCGTGTCGGTGGTGGAAACGTCGTGACGCGCGCGTGTCGAGTTCTTGCAGCCTGAGAGGGAGAGTGCGAGGGCGAAGGCCAGGACGGTTCTCACCGCAGCGCCGCCTTGCCGGTGCCGATCTGCTCGCGCAGGATGCGCCGGAACGGCGCCCGCGGCGACAGCATCGCCAGCACCGCCGACGTGCCCAGCCGCTGCCTCCACAGGAGCAGGAGCGAGGCCGGTACCTTCATGCCGCCGGTGGCAAGCACCCGTCGCGTCGTCTCCGACAGCTCGGCGTGGTAGTCGCGGTCCCAGCGGAAGGATTCGGCCGAGGAGAACGGCGCCGCCAGCGCCCGCTCCCAGCCCCGGTGCGCCGTCGAGGCCAGGGTGTCGGCGCGCTCGAGCATGCCGCTGCGGGCCAGCGCCATGCGGAAGTTCTCGGCGCCGTGGAAGGCGTCCTCGTCGAGGATGCCGTGCCAGAGCGCGCGGTCGGCGGCGGCGGCGTCCTCGGGGAGGTCGACGGTGCAGCCGAAATCCAGAAACCACACCTTCACCTCGCCGTCCGGCTGGCGCTCGATGAGGTAGTTGCCCGGGTTGGGATCGGCGTTGAAGAAACGATGGCGGATGGGCGTGCCCCACGCCACCCGCACGATCGCGGTCGCCACCGCCGCCGCCAGCGCCGGATCGTCGTGGGGCAACTGGGCCAGCGGCAGGCCGTGGGCGCGCTCCATGGTCAGCACGCGCCGGCTCGACAGGCCCGCGTTCACCGCCGGCACCCTCACCACCGGGTCGCCTTGCCACGCCGCCGCGAAGCGCTCGAGCGCGCGCGCCTCGGCGACGTAGTCGGTCTCGGCCAGCACCGCGTCGCGCAGGGTCGCGATCGCCGCCGGCGACAGCTCGCGGCCCAGCTCGCCGCCGGCCAGCCTCCGCGCGACGTTGTCGCTGGCCAGATCGCCGGCGAGGGCCTCGGCGATCCCCGGGTACTGCACCTTCACCGCGTACTCGCGGCCGTCCTTGCCACGCGCCGCGTGGACCTGTCCGAGCGACGCCGCCGCGATGGGCTCGTTGTCCCAGTGCGCGAACAGCTGCTGCGGCGGCGCGCCCAGCTCCTCCTCGACGACGCGGGCGATGGCCGCGCCCGGCACCGCGGGCACGCCATCCCACAACGACGCCAGCTCGCGCGGCGCGCCGGCCGAGGTGTAGGCCAGGAGCTGGGCCACCTTGGCCATGCCGGCCTTCATGTCCCCGGCGTGGCGGGCCAGCTCGCGCTCGGCAGCCTCGTCGGCGACGCGATCGTCGGCATCGGAGCCGGTCGGATCGGTGGTCACGATCTGCCGCGCCCGCGCCCACACCCGGGCCAGGCCGACCTTGACGTCGGCGCCGAGCCGGCGGCGCAGCCGTTCGCGTTCGTTCACGGAAGCCACCGTAACACCCGTTCACGGTGATGCGCCCGGCCACGGCTTCGCTTCGGCGGCCGGCACCTTCGACGACATTCCGCACGGTTGCCGCTGGCACGACCGGTGAACTAGGCCACGACGTGCGTCATCTCCTGATCGTCCTGGCGGCCCTGCCCGCCTGCTTCTACGACACCGAGTCGCCGCTGCCGGCCGACTTCGGCGTGTGCGAGGCGCCGCCCTCGCCTGGCGTCGCGGCCACGCCCCCCACCTACTGGCGCGACGTGAAGCCCATCGTCGACCGGAGCTGCGCCGGCTGCCACATCGCCGGCGGCGTCGCGCCGTTCGCGCTCACCACCTACGCCGAGGTGGAGGGCAGGAAGCAGCAGGCGGCGTGGGCGGTCGAGACCCGACTGATGCCGCCGTGGCAGCCCGACGACTGCTGCAACCACTACCGGGACGATCGCTCGCTCACGCCCGACCAGATCGCGACCTTCACCGCGTGGGTCGAGGATGGCGCGCCCGAGGGCGATCCCGCCGACGAGCCACCGGCGCCGCCGCCGGCGCCCGAGCGGCTGCCTCGTGTCGACGTCGACGTCCAGGTCACGGAGCCGTTCACGCCCTCGCCGCGCGTCGGCAAGGACGAGCTGCGCTGCTTCCTCCTGCCCCACCACTTCGAGACCGCGACCTACGTGACCGGCACCGACGTGCAGCCATCGAACCGGCGCATCGCCCACCACGCCATCCTCTACGCCGTGCCCGCTGACAAGGCGCGCGAGCTGGCCGCCAAGGACGGCGCCGACGGCCGCCCCGGCTGGGACTGCTACGGCGCCGCCGACGAGCTCGACGTGCGCAGCACCATCGGCGGCTGGCAGCCCGGCGATCGCCCACGCGTGTTCCCCGACGGCATCGGCGCCGAGGTCAAGCCCGGCACCCAGCTCGTGCTCAACATGCACTACGACACCGGCGCCGGTACCGGCGCCGATCAACCGCGGGTCCAGCTCATGCTCTCCGACACCGTCGAGCGGGTGTCGCGCGGCGCCCCGGTGGGGAACCCCTTGTGGTTCGCCGGCGAGGGCATGGAGATCGCCGCCGGCGATCCCGACGCGATGGTGTTCTTCTCCTACGACCCCACGCTGGTCATCGGCAAGGGCAAGGCCATCGACGTCGAGAGCGTGATGGTCCACATGCACGAGCTCGGCAGCATCGGGCGCCTCGCCATCCTGCGCGAGGACGGCTCCAGCGAATGCCTGCTCAACATCACCGACTGGGACTTCCACTGGATGACCACGTACTTCCTCGACACGCCGGTGCGCATCAACCCCGGCGATCGCCTCTACGTCGAGTGCCACTGGGACAACACCGCGGAGAACCAGAAGCTGGTCGACGGCGAGCAGCAGGCCCCGCGCACCATCGGCTGGGGCGCCGACGAGGAGATGTGCGGCGGCGTGATCGGTTTCTCGGAGCCGGTCCAATGAGTCGCGCGATCGTCGCCATCGTCGTCGTGCTGGTCGCCGCGCTCGCCGGCTGCGGCTCGTACACCAGCTACAAACACACGCAGCTGGCGCGCCCGGGCAAGACCGACTGGCTGTTCGCCAGCCAGCTCTCGGGCGCCGGCACCGGCACCGCCGACAACGCGCCGCTTCCCGAGTTCGCCGCCGGCGCCCGCCGCCGCGTGCACGAACGCGCCGACGTCGGCGTCACCACCACCTTCCTGCCGCTGGGCCCGGCCTTCACCACCTTCTCGGTCGAGGCCTCGGGCAAGCTCGCGCTGGTCCGGCGCGGGCGCTGGTCGGCCGCGCTCGGCGCCGGCGCCGGCTACCGCGTCACCCACTCGAGCGGCGCCACCGTCGAGGGCGTGCACCTGGCGCTGCCGCTCATCCTCGGCGTCGATCTCGGACGCCACCAGCTCGTCTACTCGCCCGCCGCCGGTTACCAGCGGGTCTGGTCCACGGGCGCCCGCCCCGTCGACGTGCCCTTCGCCGGCTGGTCACTCGGCTTCCGCTGGCAGATCGGCCGGCGCTGGGCGCTCCTTCCGGAAGGCACCGTCGGCTACACACCGGCCCGCAACTTCATGACCGAGGACTCGCGCCTCTTTCACGTCGGCGTCGCGGCGCTGTTCACGCCGTAGCTGTCGTCCGCGACGTGCCGCGCGGGTCAATTGGCCAGGACCGCCGGGCGGCTGCCGGTGTCGTCGGCCCAGAACAGCTCGACGCGGTTCTTGCCGGACTTCTTGGCCCGGTAGAGCGCGCGATCGGCGCGGCGGACGAGCTCCTCGGCGGTGGTGGCGCCGCTCTCGGGATAGGCCGCGATCCCGAACGATGCCGTCACCGATAGCACCGGACCATCGTCGCCGGCGGGGACGCGGTGATCGGCGATCCCGGCGCGGATCCGCTCGGCCTGGTTGAGCGCGCTGACCAGCTCGGTGCGGGGCAGGATGAGGGCCAGCTCCTCGCCGCCGTAACGCGCCGCCGTGTCGACGCCGCGCATCTGCTGCTTCACGATCGCCGCGATGTCGCGCAGCACCCGATCACCGGCCAGGTGGCCGTGGGTATCGTTGAGCTTCTTGAAGTCGTCGATGTCCATCATGACCACCGCGAAGGGCGTGCCGTAGCGGCGCGAGCGCTCGATCTCCTCCTCGATGCGCGCGTCGAAGTAGCGGCGCACGAACAGCCCGGTCAGACCGTCGACCATCGCCATCTCGTACAGGTGCGCGTTCTCGAGCGCGGCCGCCACCTGCAGGGCCAGCGACACCAGCAGGCGCTGGTCCTGCAGACTGAACGCCGCCTCCTCGCGGCTCTGCACCACCAGGACGCCCTCGCAGGCGCCGTGCATGAAGACCGGTACGCCCAGCCACGAGCGCACCCCGTCGGTGCCGGCGGGGCCAGCGCTGACGTCGCTGGTGGTGAGGTCGTCGATGCGCAGCGGTTCCTGCCGCGCCACCACCTGCCCGGTCGCACCCTCGGTGCGCCCGACCCGCAGCCGTGAGAAGGCGTCGCGGTGACGATCGTAGCAATCGACGACGAAGCGGTCGGTTTCGCGCTCGGCGCCGCGGTGGATGAGGGCCATGGTCTCGGCCGCGGGGATGGCGCGCATGGTCTCGCGCGCCACCGTCGCGACCAGCTCCTGCAGCTCGAGCGACGCGGCCAGGCCGCGCGCAGTGGTGTCGAGGATCTCGAGCTCGCGCACCCGCGCCCGCAGCGCCGCCGACGCTCGCGACAACCGGTTGAACACCAGGTTGATGAGCATGTAGGTCGCGGCCAGGAGGCCGAAGCCGAGCATGCGTTCGCCGTGATAGAGGACCACGACGACGGCGGCCAGGGGCAGGAGCGCCAGCTCGGCGATGATGCCGGGCAGCGCCTGCCCGCGCAGGAACGCGCCCATGCTCCGGCCACCGAGCGCCAGCCGCGCGCCCTGCACGGCGTTGTGCACGAGCAGGAGGAGCGCGCCGATCGCCAGCACGCGGGCGGTGACCTCGGGCTCGCTGGCGAGCGGACCGGGCGGTCCGATGAGCCAGGCGACGGCGGCGACCAGCGCGCCGGTCAAGCCGCCGAAGTAGAGGACGTAGCTGAAACGCTCGGCGGTGCCGCCGTGGCGCGAGCGCGCGAGCCGGACCACCGAGTCCAGCGTCAGCGCGAGCGCCACCAGCTGGCCGGCGCCGAGCGGATCGAGCGCGGCCGCGGCGGCGACGTGGAAACCGGTGTCCAGCGAGAGCACGCTGTCGGGCACGATGCGGAAGGCCATCGCGCGGGTCGCCAGGATCACGGCGAGGAAGACCAGGAAGGTCACCGGTCCGTGGTGAGCCGCCTCCGCGGCTGGCGCGAGCAGCGACCAGCCGATGAGCACACCCCAGCCCAGCACTCCCACGAGGAGGGTGAAGGCGAGCTGCGCGGAGGGGCGGCGAGACATGGTCGGACCAGAGGCCTGGGCGAGGTATCACGCGGGGCCGACGATGAGAACCGAAAGCGACACGGCCCGTCCCCCTTGCAGAGGGCCGGGCCGCGGCTCAGACGATGCCGGGTTGGTTCAGATATCGATGATGACCACGCCGCGCTCTTCGCGGTCGCTGGCGGGCGGGGTCGCCTCCGCCGGGTCTCGGTCGCGGCGCGGGGTCTCGAGCGGAATGTCGATCCGACGCTCATCGCGCCGTCTCTGCTCCTCTTCGCGCTTCAAGATCTCTTCGATGATCCAGGGATCCAGCATCGTGGGACCACCTTTCGGCCTTCCAGCTACCTCTTATAGACGTCCGTTCTCGGGATTTGTTTGGTGCAAGTGATGCGCCCGGGAACGAGACCGTTGTCTCCTAAAGCATAAGGGATGGGAACTGCTTGGGGTATAGCCAATCGGGCAGGAAAAACGGGCAGGGTTCTGGAGCGCTGCGGCGTGCCGATCCGCGACCTCACAGGGGGTCGGATGGCCCCATCTCGGGCGGTCGGCCCCCATTTGACCAACACGTCAGCCAACTTACCTGGTGCGGACGGGGTTCGACACTTTTTGCGTAGCTGGGGCGCAAAAGCGTCACGGCACCGAGGACGCGAGGCGGGGATCACTCTCTTCACTCCCGCGATCCGGGGTCAGTCGAGGTCGCGCAGCCGCCAGCGGCCTTCCTCGCGCACGAACTTCACCTCGAAGCCAGCGCCGAACCGCATGCGCGCATCGTTCCCCTGCTCGTCGATCGGCTCGTCGATGTTGGCCTCGAGCATGTTCATCAGCTGCGCCATCTCCTGCTTGCGCTCGCCGGTGAACTGCATCTTCATCTTGTCGACGTTCATGAGCGCCGCGTACGACTTGGGGACGAAGCGCAACATCACGTCCCAGCGCTCGAGCCGGTAGGCGCGCAGGAACGAGCGCAGCGCGTCGCGCGGCGTACCCTGATCGTAGAACGTGAGTGGGTTCTCGGCGATCCGCCAGCCACCCGACTCGTGCACCAGGTGGAGGGTGTCGCCGAGGCCGTAGGTCAGCTCGGCGGTGACCTCGACCCTGCTCTTCTTGCCGGTGAGGCGCGAGGCGGTGTCGGAGACCTCGCGCGGGTTGTCGCGCATCATGCGCACGAACTCGTCTTTGCCGACCTGGGCCCGGAACGCCGATGACATCAGATCGTAGGCGGCGTCGTAGTTCTTGGCCTTGAGCGCCGAGGCGTAACGGTCGAGCGTGCCGGTGGGCGCGGTGCGCGGACCGCCGCAGGCGGCGACGAGCGCGACGAGCGCCAGGCAGGCGGAAGCGACGAGGCGAGCCACGACTCGGTTATAGCTCAAGCCCATGAGGCGCGCCCGCGCCCGGGGCGTCGGCGGCCACCGCGTCGCGTCCGAAGGTGGAGAACGCGCGCGCGGTGAGCAGCGCCGCGACCGCCACCGCCGCGGTCGAGACCAGCATCGCCTCGCGCCGGCCCCACTGCTCGTAGAGCTCGCCGACCACGCGCGATGAGGGCGCGGTGCCGAGCAGGTGCATGCACGCGATCACCACCGCCTGCGCGGTCGCCGCCAGCGGGCCCGGGGCGACGTCGTCGACCGAGGCCGCCATCGGCCCGTGGTACCAGCTGATGAAGAACATCGTGCTCAGGCTCCCGGCCCACAAGAGCGGGCCGCTGGGCGCGAGGACGCAGACCAGCGCGCACGGAACCGTCGCCGCCATGCCCAGCGCGATGGCGCCGGGACGTCCCCACGCGCGAGTCCGGCGCAGCCGATCGCCGACCCGGCCGCCCGCGACCACGCCGGCGAGCCCGCCGACCATGCAGACCCCGAGCAGCGTGGTGGCGCTGTCCTCGCTCATGCCCTTGTCCTTCTGCAGGAAGTCGAGCAACCAGGCCTGGTAGCCGCCGGCGGCGAAGGCCATGACCGCGGTCGCCGCCATCATGCGGCGGATGGTGGGGATGCGCACGACCATGGCGACGTCGTGGCGGAGCTGGGTCCACGACCGCGACACCGACTCGCCCTGGGGGAGCTCGGCGGCGAGCAGGGCGACCGCGACCAGCACGCCGGGCGCGGCGATGACGAGCCAGCCCAGCGGGAAACCGAGCTTGGCGCCGACGCCGAACCCGACCACGCCGCCGATGAACAAGCCGAGGTTGAAGATGGCCAGGGCGAAGGCCTTCTTGCCGCCGCTGTAGAGCTGGCCGAGGACCGCGTTGGCGACCGGCACCACGGCGGCGGTGCCGAGCCCGACCAGCAAGCGCGAAGCGATGACCAGCTCGAAGGTCGGCGCGATCGCGCCCAGCACGCTGCCGATCGACCAGGTGACGATGCCGAGCGCGACCAGGCGGCGGCGATCGACGCGATCGCCGAACCAGCCCACCGGCAGCGTGGCCACGGCGTGGGGCAGCATGAACGCCGTGCCCAGCCAGCCGAGCTGGCCCTCGTCGACGAAGAAGCGCTCGCGCAGATCGTCGTAGCTGGCGAAGGGGACGTTGCGACTGGCGTACGACAACAGGTTGGCGAGCGCGAACAGCGCGAGCACGTGGGCGCTGCGCGTAGGTGCTGCCATCATTCCTCGGGCGGCAGCGGATCGTCGCCACCGCCGGGCACCGGCGCAGCCGCGACCTCGGTCAGCGACCAGCGCAGCGCGTACGGCGCCGACGCCCGCGGTGTCTTGTCCGGCCTGGCCGAGAGCTCCAGGTAGACCATCGTGCCGGCCGGCACCGGGACCGACAGCGACTCGGCTGCACCGGCGCCGCCGCGATCGGCCTTGCCCAAGGCGACGCCACTCTCGGCGGTGGCACTGATGGCGAGGTCGATGCCGGGCGGCGCGTCGAGCGCGAGGTCGAGCGTCATCGCCGCCGTCGATGCCGACAGCGAGAACACGTCCTTGTCGCCGGGCCCGGCCTTGCCGCGCATCGCGCCCTGGTCCTCGACGCCGAAGCGCAGGCCGTTGGACTGCGAGGTGCGATCGTTGGGCTCGGCCTCCTCGTCGAGATCGAGCAGTCGGGTCGCGACCGTGAGCGTGTAGGGATCCTCGGGATTGGCGGGCTTGCCGCTGATGCGGACGTGGTGGACCGCGGCCTCGCCAGCGACCAGGCGTGGCGCCAGGCTGGTGAGCGAGACCGCCTCGCCCACCCCGCCAGTGGTCTTCATGAGGGTGCGGCCGGCGGCGTCGGTGACCTCGAGGGTGAGCGCGCTGCCCTCGACCGAGGTGACGGCGAGATCGAGGCCGTTGCCCTCGGCCAGCGCCTCGATGGCGAGCTTCCAGGTGTCGACGTCGCCACCCCAGCCGATCCAGCCGGTGGCGGACTCGGCGATGGCCAGCTCGGTGGCGGTGCCGTCGTCGTCGTTGGGCTCGCGCTCGGCGCCCTCGGCGGGCGCGCCGAGGAGGGTCGCGGTCAGCTCGTAGGCCGGCGACGGGCCGGTCCGGCCCATGCCCGCGTCCTCTCCCTTCTTGGGCTTCTTGCGCTTCTTGGGCACCTCGCGCACCACCACGTGGAAGGTGCCCTTGTCGACGGGCGCGTTGGGCAGGCTCTCGGCGGCGCCGGCAGGGCCGCGATCGGCGGCGGCGACCAGGGCGAAGTGCGCGTCGCGCAGCTCGAGGCGCAGATCGACGCCGGCCACGCCGGTGACCTTGATGCCGACCATGCCGGCCGCCGGCACTGCCAGCGAGAACGCGTCGACGTCCTGCTCGCCGTCGAGGGCGCCGCGGACGCCGTTGCCGAGGGGCGCGGCCGTGGCCGGATCCTCGTTGGGCTCCTTCTCGACCGCGAGATCGAGGGCGGCGCCGCCGCCGGGGCGATCGACGATCGCGACCGCGTCGCCGGCGTCCTTGTCGCGGCGGATGCGCTCGCCGCCACCACCACCGCCGCCACCGCCGCAGGCCACGGCCAGCGCGACGGCGGGAACGACGACGACGGCGACAGCGACGAGACCGCGCATGCGGTCCTAGGCTCCGACCTTGGCGCGATCGGCCATCGTGGCCAGGAGCTCCGCCGACGAGACCACCTTGCCGTCGACGCTGCACTCGCCCTTCATCTTGAAGATCTTGCCCTTGCGCAGCGGCACGACCTCGATGCGGAGCTGATCACCGGGCACCACGGCGCGGCGGAACTTGGCGGCGTCGATCGACAGGAACAGCATCACCTGGGTACGAGCGTCGAAGTCGACCACGCGCTGGGCCAGGATGCCGCCGGCCTGGGCCATCGCCTCGAGCTGGAGCACGCCCGGCATCACCGGCATGCCTGGGAAGTGGCCAGCGAAGAACGGCTCGTTGATCGAGACGTTCTTGAGGGCGACGATCTTGTCCTCGGTCAGCTCGACGACGCGGTCGACGAGCAGGAACGGGT
>SXJR01000155.1 GCA_005779305.1 Myxococcales bacterium | reverse complement strand
CCGCGATCGTCGGACCGATGTCTGCGACGAGCTCGCGATAGGCCTCGACGTAGGCGGCAAGCGCGCCGGCGAGCGTGACATCCGCGCCCGCCAGCGCGCGATCGACGACGGCGGCCGACGCGCCGTAGCGGGCTTCGAGCTCGCCCGCGGTGCGGGGCGCTGGCACCGCGGGCGTGCCGGCGCGCGGCGCGGCGTAGAGGAAACCCGCCACCACCGCCAGGTGGAACGGCGCCACGGCGGCACGCTCGACGCGCTCGCACAGGCCGGCCTGCGCCGCCGAGAGCGGGTCGGGATTGTGGGTGACGTCGCGACGCCAGGCGCGGACCGGCGTGCGCAGCGGCGCCAGCACCAGCGGCGGCGGCGGCAGCCGGCGCGGACGCGGTGGCGGATGCACCAGCGGTCGTGCCTGCACGATCCACCACGTGCCATCGTCGCCAGCGACCAGCTCGACGTCGGCGCCGGTGCCGGCCTCGATGGCCCGCTCGGCGGCGAGCGCCAACGCCACCGCCGGGTCGGCGTCGGCGCGATCGGTGCGGCGGGGCGGCCCGTCGCCAACGTCGAGCCAGACCTCGTCGGCGGTCGGTCGGCCGGGCGGGCGAGTGTAAACCGTGGTCCGGGCACCGCCGAGCAACCGCTGTACGACCACGCCAGGCGCAGCCAGTCCCGCGTCGGCGTCTCCCGCAGCGTCGCCGGCGGTGTGGGCCTGGCCCGCGCGCGCCCGCGCGTACAGCATCACCAGCGGCGTCAGGCTCGCCACCCAGACCGCGCGTACCGCCGCCCAGACGTCGTCGGGCGCAACGCCGGCGATCGATCGACCGACCCCGGGCGCCGCGCCGCCAGCGCCATCCTCGAGAGCCATCGACGAGCGCACGATCACCGCGCCGCCGAGCGAGCGCGCCCGCGCCACCACGTCGGCCTCGAGCGCGGCCGGCACCGGGTGCTCCTCGGCTGCGTGCCCCCAGACCGCCAGTGTGGCGCCCACCTCGTCGAGGGTCGGCGCCTCGGCCGCGCCGGTCACCGTCTGGAACGCAGCGCCGGTCAGCGCGAAGCCGGGCGGCACGGGCAGCCCGGCCGCACACAGCCGCGCCAGCCCGGCGGCCTTACCACCCGCGCCGGTGCCCGCGCCCGCCGCCGCCAGCGCGACGACGAACACCGGCGAATCGTCGGCGGGCCCGGACACGAGTCCGAGTGTACGATCAGCCGGTGCTCGCTCGCTGGCCGCTGGCCGCCGCCATCGCCTTGCTCGTGGTCGGGTCCGCCGCGATCCCTGCCACTGCCGACTCCAGCAAGCTGGCCCGCGAGGGCCTGTCGCTCCAGCCCCGGGCACCGCTGCGCGGCAAGAACAAGCTGTGCTGCGGCTACCCGCTGGTCGGCGAGCTCGAGTGGGCACTGCGCTTCTACTGGCTGGCCCGCGAGGAGGACTTCGACGAGCCCGACGAGATCGAACGCGCCGACCCCGACGAGCTCGACATCTACACCCGCGACGGCCTCTTCGTCGGCGCCTTCCCGCGCGAGTTCATCTGGCACCTGCGCATGGAGGGCTCGGGCTTGCTCATCGACGGCCGCGTCATCAACTACGCCGGCAGCTGCCGCTGGGGCACCGGCACCTGTTTCGAGCAGCTCGACGTCAGGACCCACCCCTACGGCCGCGGCGCCCATCGCCGCTCGCTGACACCGTTCAAGTCGGTGGCCGTGGATCCCCGCCTGGTGCCCATCGGCGAGCCACTCTACATCCCCGAGTTCGACGGGATGCGCCTGCCAGACGGCAGCACCCACGACGGCTGCGTGCGTGCCGAGGACACCGGCGGTGGCATCAAGCTGCGCAAGCTCGACTTCTTCGTCGTCACCTACGGCAACTTCCGCTTTCTTCTTCAGGAATTGTGGGGGGTCAACTGGATCACCCCGCAGATCGAATCGCCCCGCTGCGAGTACCTGAGAGATCCCTCCTGACCGCCCAGACCGCTGGATGACGGTTTCGCGATCAGAGGCATCGCGTAGCGTCGGGTCCCAGAATGACGCGAGCGGGGGTTTTCTGTCTCGAGACCGGCGACTGGTGGGGACGCCTGATCGACCACAGCTCGATCGAACCGTTCCTGCAGGTCCTCGGTCAACCTGGGCTCCTGCCTGTACCGTCGGTGTACCGGACGGTGATGACGCAGGAGGAGTTCGAGCGGTACATCCACGAGTGGCGCAAGCCCAAGAACAACGGCCTGCCCATCCTCTACCTGTGCTTCCACGGCCAGACCAACGGCGTCGACTTCGAGTGGACGTCGCGGCGTGTGCCCGAGGTCAACCTGCGCGAGCTGGCCGAGATCATCGGTGACAAGTGCCAGGGCCGCATCATCCACCTCGGCACCTGCCAGGGCATGAAGGACCAGGCCGAGGTCGCCCGCTTCCTGAAGAAGACGCGGGCCCTGGGCTTCTCCGGATACGTCGGGACCGTGGGCTGGATGAAGTCGGCGGCGCTCGATCTGCTCTACTTCTACGCGCTAGGCGAGAACGGTGTGACCGCCCAGGGCCTCGAGGCGACCCGCACCTCGCTCGAGAAGGACATGGGCGGGATGGTCAAGCGCTTCGGCTTCCAGATCCACATCGCGCCGCCGGGCTCGATCGGCCGCAGACGCCCCGTGAAGCCCAAGCCCAAGAAGCCACGGAAGAAGATCCGGAACACGAAGACCCAGCGCAACTGATGTAGGGTGCGCTGGCCCTGATGATGTTCGATCGATTCCTGACCGCCGGTGCCGCACCGGCGATCGAAGCAGCGCTGGCGTCGATCGCGCCCGCTCGCGACAGCAGCGTGACCGTGATCGGCGACGCGCGGCTGGCGCGCGCGCTGGCCATCAAGGGTCGCGCGGTGAACCTGCACGGCGTCGACGCGCGCACCATCAAGAAGGCCGGCGCCGGCGTGACCTTCACCGACACCCTGCCCGACCGCGGCGCCGCGGCCGTCATCGCTTGCGGCGCCGGCGAGCGTGACGACTGGGAAGCGCTGATCGCCGGTTGGTCGCGCGCCGTCGCCGACGGCGGCGGCCTGGTGCTGGTCGATCGCGCCCCCGCCATCGAGCTCGCGCGCCGCGCGCTGTGCGCCGGCCTCACCGCACTCGAGCAGCGGGTGACAGGCCGCTGGATCGTGACCAGCGGTCTCGTCGGCGACCTCTGATCAGCGCGGTAACGCGGTGGCCGGGTCCGCCGTCGGCGCTCTGAGGTGCCAGATGACCCCGGCGAGCACGAAGGGGGCGGAGACCCGACTGTCGTCGCCATCGGCGGCGTTCGCAGCGCCGGCCTCGAGGTGAATGTCCCAGGCGGTGCGGCCGCTGCCGAGATCGGCGACCAGGATGCCGCCGACGGCACGGGCATTGGTCGCGCCGGTGACCAGGGAGGCGCCGGCGCCCAGGTACGGTCGAACGCGGCCGGTCATGATGTAGAGGCGCAGGCCGGCGGCATAGCCGACCCCACCCGAGCCGAAGGCGAGCCCGGTGTAGATGTCGGCGCGGCGGCCGGTCGAGCGCCAGCCGAAGGTGAGATCGAAGCCGATGGGCGCGCCGTCGACGATCGCGGCGCCAGCGTCGCCACCGAGAAGGATGCCGATGTTCTTGGCCGGCGTGGTCGGCTCGATGTAGCCGAGCGGGCGCACCATGCCGGCGGTGATCTGGGCGGTGCCGTCGGGCGGGACATCGACCACGCGCTCGACGGTGGTGAAGCCGGGCTTCTCGACGATCACGATGTGGCGGCCCGGCGGCACGGGCCCGGTGTACGGCGTCACACCGACGGGCGCGCCGTCGATCCGCACCGACGCGCCGGCCTCGTTGGAGCTGACCACCAGCGTGCCCGAGCCGCCCACGGCCAGCGTGATCGCCGCCGGCTCGGCGTACTCCACGTTGATCATGCGCGTCGAGGTCGTGCCCGCGTGCTCGGCGACGATCTGGTGCTGGCCGCCGGGCAGCTTGAGCTCGATCGGGGCCCGGCCCTTGCGCTCGCCGTCGACGACGATCATGGCCCCGGCCGGCGCGGACTCGATAGTGACCGTCGACGGCTTGCTGCGCAGGTTCTCGATCGTGCGCTCGACCTTGGCGCGATCGGGGGGATCGGACGCCTCCTTCAAGTAGCGGCCGTAGAAGGTCGCGGCCTGCCGCAGCTCGCCCAGCCGCTCGTAGACCGAGGCGACGTTGAACAGGACGTCGTGGTGGGGCGCGAGCTCGTAAGCGGTCAGGTACTCGTCGACCGCGGTGCGCCAGTCCTTGCGCTCCTCGGCTTCGACGGCGCGCGCGAACGCGGCCTTGGCCTTGGCCCGGTTGTCGGGTTGCGCGTGGGCGGTGGTCACCAGCGACGCGACGACGCAGATGACCAGGATCGAGGCGAGGAGTCGCACGCTGTTCGACATCGTATCAGTCGTACGGGTTCTTCTTCTTGCCCGGTCCGGAATCGCGGTCACGCGGTGGATCGTCGTCGTAGGGATTGCGTGGTCCGTGGTCGCTCGGCTTGCCGCTGCCGCCGCCATCGCCCGGCTTCCCGCTCGCGCTCCCGCTGCCGCCGCCGTCGCCGGGCTTGCCGCTACCGCCGCCGTCGCCCGGCTTCGTGCTCGCGCTCCCGCTGCCTGCGCCACCACCGCTTCCACCCCCGGCCCCGCCGCGCCCGCCCGGCCGCAGCGAGTGGCTGCTGCCGCCGCCGGCGCCCTTGCCCGGGGTGATCACCGCGACCGCCAGGGTCACGCCGTGGCTCTCGTCGCGGCCGGCGCGCACCGACTTGGTGAACGTGGTGTCGGCGAAGCCGTCCTTCACCAGCCGGATCTCGTGGAGGCCGGCGGCGATCTCGGCCACCACCAGCGGGGTCTGGCCGCGCTCGACGCCGTCGACGAACACGGTCGCGCCCGCCGGCTGCGACACGATCTCGAGGCTGCCGGTATCGGACGGGACGGCGCTGCCGTTGCCGCTGCCCGACGCCGGCTCGGCGCCTGGGGCCGGCCCGGCCGCCGGGGCCGCGGCGCGACCGCCATCGCCACCGAGGCCGATGGCGAGGATCACCGCCGCCACCAGCACCGCGAGCCCGGCGATGGCGATGGGCCACCGCGAGCGGGGCGCCGCCGGGGCGGCGGGCTGACCGCCGAGGTGGCTGCCAGTCGGGATCGACGTGCCCGGCGTCGAGTAGTGCCCTGGCAGGGCGCGGGCCAGCGCGATCGGCGATTCGGCGGTGGCGCGGCTGGCGCCGGGATCGCTCGAGCCGAGCGTCGAGAGCTGATCGCTGAAGCCGCTGACGAGCTGGTCGGGGGTCGGCAGCGCGGCAGCCATCTCGGCGGCGCTCTGGAAGCGGCGCGCCGGATCCTTTTCGAGCGCGCGGTGCACCGCCGCCACCAGCTTGCGCGGCAGGTCGGGTCGCGCCGCGCCCAGCGGCGGCGGCGGCAGGTTGAGGTGCTGGGTGACCAGGGCGATGTAGCTCGGCGCCTGGAACGGCGGATGACCGGCGAGGAGCTCGTAGAGCATCACGCCGACCGCGTAGAGGTCGACGCGGGCGTCGACCTCGCCGAGCGCCATGGCCTGCTCGGGCGCCATGTAGACCGGCGTGCCGATCACGGCGCCGGTTGCGGTCAGCCTTACCTTGCTCTCCGTCGAGATCATGAACTTCGAGATGCCGAAGTCCATGATCTTGGCGAAGTCGACCCGCTCGCCCTTGGTCACCAGGAAGACGTTCTCGGGCTTCATGTCGCGGTGGACGATGCCCTTGGCGTGGGCGGCGCCGAGGCCGCGCAGCACCTGACGGGTGATGTCGATCGCGCGCGCCGCCGACATGGGGCCACTGGCGCTGAGCACGTCGGCGAGGCTCGCGCCCTCGAGCAGCTCCATGACGATGTAGCTGCGGCCATCGTCGTGGGTGCCGGCGTCGGTGACCTCGACGATGTGGTCGTCGCCGATGGCGCTGGCGGTGCGGGCCTCGCGCTGGAAGCGCGCCACCACCTCCGGATCATCGGTGTACTTGTCGAGCAGTAGCTTGACCGCGACCCGCTTGCCGAGGCCGGTGTGGTCGGCCTCGTAGACCACGCCCATGCCGCCCTTGCCGATGCGCTGCACCAGCGCGTAGCGCCCACCGACCATCTGGCCGATGAGCGGGTCGGTGACCGTGTCGGGGCGCACGCTGGGCATGATCCTAGCCTGGGACCAGCCCCTATGACGGACTGGATGCCCGGGGCTTCAAACGCCCGTGACCTGGATTTCGGTCCAGGCAGCCGCTGGCAGGGCCTGGCGGGCTGAGACGCCGACCACAGGAGTCAGGCCGGCGGCGCGGCAGGGACGTCGATGCCGAGGTCCATGCGGTCCTCGGGCGGCTTCTCGGGGTGGCGGTAGATGAGGTCCTGCTGGGACCCCTTGCGGCCGCGGGAGTGGTCGCCGCGGTCGCGGGGGTTCACGCCTGGAGGCACCTCCCACGGGATCGCGGGGTTGGGGAAGTTCCGGCTCACCTCGTACATGAAGCGCGCCCAGACCGGCACCACGGTCATGTAGGCGGCGTCCTGCTTGCCGAGCTCGCGCACGCGGTCGTCGTCGCCCAGCCACACTGCCGTGACATGGCGCGAGGTGTAGCCGACGAACGACGTGTCCATGGTGGCGCTCGAGGTGCCGGTCTTGCCGGCGGCGTGGATCTCGGTGGCGCGCACGGTCTTGGTGAAGCCGAACGTGACCATCTGGGCCAGCAGCTTGGAGGTGAGGAACGCGGTGCGGGGCGAGATGGCCTGGCGCGGCGCGATGCCGCCGGTGGCTGCGAAGCGATCGAGGCGATCGGTGGGCGCGAGCGCCGGATCGAACGCGACGGTGTGATCCTCGACGACGTTGCCGTCGCGATCGAGGACGCGGCGGATGAAGACCCAGTCGACCCAGCGGCCGTTGCGCGCGAAGATGGCGAAGGCGCGGGTCAGCTCGTCGAGGTACGTGCACGACGCGCCCAGCGCCAGCGCCTTGTCGGCGATGATCGGCGAGGTGAAGCCGAGGCGGCGGGCCCAGGCCTCGACGTCCTTGGCGCCGACCTCGCTGAAGATGCCCACCGACGGGATGTTCTTGGAGAACACCAGCGCGTACTCGAGGGTGACGTCGGAGTCGACCGTGCCGTGCAGGTTGGTCGGAGTCCACACCTGGCCAGTGACCTCGTCGACGATCTCGATGGGCTTGTCATAGAACATCGAGTCGAAGCCGAAGCCGCGATCGAGCGCGGCCGAGTAGTAGATCGGCTTGTAGGTCGAGCCCGGCTGGCGGCACGACTGGAGCACGTTGCGCTTCGGGCCCGGGGTGCGATCGCCGTGGGTGCGATCGAGGACGCTGCGCGAGAAGTCGTAGCCGCCGACCATGGCCTGCACGTAGCCGCTGCGGTGATCGGCGGAGAAGATCGCACTCTGCGGGTGCGGGACCTGGTCGAGCACGACGGTGTCGGGGTGGGCCTCGTCCCAGGCGTGCTCGTCCTGCGAGACCTGCCACGCCGGATTGACCTTGTCGGGCATGTGGAACTCGCGGTAGCGGCCGCGGGTGCGGATCTCACGCTGCACCCAGATCACATCGCCGGGGCGGAGGGCGCGGCTGATGCAGCCGAGCTCCTTGTCGTTCACCGAGTCGGTGGCGCTCCACGCGGCAGCCCAGCGCATGTTGCGCAGCGGCAGATCGAGACGGCGGTCGCCGAGGACGAGCTCGGCGTCGTCGCAGCGGACCTCGTCGACGATGGCCAGGTAGCGGCGGCCGGGCTCGAGCGGTCCAGTGCCGTAGAGCTGCTTCTGGCGGGCGATCAGCGTGTCGCGGGTGGCTCCGTCGACCGACCACTCGGGGCCGCGCCAGCCCTGCCGCTTGTCCTGCTTGCGGGCGCTGTAGTCGACGTTGCCGTAGGCGCCGGCGTCGAAGGTCGGCTCGACCGCGGCCTCGACGCGCAGGCCGCCGGTGTCGAGGGCTTCCTTGCCGTAGGTGAGCTCGATGTGGCGGCGCGCGTACTCGGCGAAGTACGGCATGCGATCGGGGAAGACGTCCTTGTAGATGTTGAGGCGAAGCGGCTCGGCCTTGGCGGCGGTGGCCTCGGCGTCGGACAGCTTTCCCCAGCGCACCATCTGATCGAGCACCAGGTTGCGGCGCTCGATGGCGCGAGCGGGGTTGCTGATGGGCGAGAACGCGCTCGGCGCCTTGGGCAAGCCGGCGAGGAGCGCCATCTCGGCGAGGGTGAGCTCGGAGAGCTCTTTCTGGAAGTAGCGGTGGGCGGCGGCGGCGACGCCGTAGGCGCCGGAGCCGAGAGAGATGTGGTTGAGGTAGAGGGAGAGGATCGCCTTCTTGGAGTACCGGGCCTCGAGGCGGCGGGCCATGATCGCCTCGCGCGCCTTGCGGGCGAGGGACTTGTCGGTGCCGAGGAACTGCTTGGCGACCTGCTGGGTGATCGTGCTGCCGCCCTGGGCGAAGTCGCCGGCGGTGAAGTTGCGCCAGGCGGCGCGAGCGATGCCCTTGTAGTAGATGCCGCCGTGCTCGAAGAACTGGTGATCCTCGATGGCGACGATGGCGTCGATCAGCGGCTGCGGGATGGCCTCGTAGGGCACGACCTCGCGCCACTCGCGGGCGAACTCGCCGAGCACGGTGCCGTCGGCGGCGTAGATACGAGTGACGCCGGGCGTGATGCGCGCGTAGCCGCGCAGGTCGGGCGTGGGCGGCGTGGTGGTGGTGAAGTAGCGGTAGACCAGCAAGCCGGCGAGGCCGGTCGCAACCACGGCGACCAGCGCCGCGAACGCGTACAGCTTGCCCAGCCAGTACGCGACCCCACCATCGGCGCGGTTGCTGACCGTCACCCGCGGTCGGGCGTCGGCGACCGCGCGAACGGCGAGTGCAGGCTTCTTGAACATCTCAGACGGTCTGTCGCAGGTTCCTGAGGCGGGGAATCTACCCACCACGCACAGCGCTCGGCAAGCCTCTCCTATTCCACCGCCTATCAGCTACGATCACGCGGTCTTGAACCGCATCCTCTGGGTCGCCGCCGCCCTCGGCGCGGGAGTGGCCGCCTACCTCCTGCTCCGCTCACCGGGCGCACTCGTGCCCGAAAAGGGTGTCACCCGTCCGGACCACCGGACACTCCCGCCCGAAAAGGGTGTCACCCGTCCGGACCACCGGCCCGAAAAGGGTGTCACCCGTCCGGACCACCGGACAGTAGTGGCAGGCGCGGACGCCGGCGGTGTCCGGCCTGACGGACGGGTGACACCTTCGTCTTCCGAGACGGAGCGAGCGAGCCTGACGTTCGAGCAGGAGGCGCGAGATGGGGTGTGGGCCGACGAACAGGAGCGGGAGATGCGGCTCAGGTTGAGGCGGGTGGTGGACGAGCTGGCCGGACGCGGGACGCCGATCGATGTGGACGCGATCGAGTGCCGAAGGACGCAGTGCCGGGTCGCGATCCACGCGCGGGATGCGGCCGGGCTGGGGAGGTTCTACGGGTCGCTCGAGAGCACCGATGGGCTCTACGGGTGGGCCGACAACCTGTTGCTAGGGGACGTCGACACCGCGCCCGACGGGCAGGTGACGACGCGGGTGACGGCGGTTTTCGACCGCGATTGATCACGCCGGCGCGGGCGTTGGACGAAGATGCCTCTCATGAGCCATCGCCTGGCCTTCTACGCCCTCGCCGTCCTCGCCGCCTGCGGCGGCAAGAAGGAGCCGCCCTCCGGCACCCCGTCCGGTCCGGGAACCGGATCAGCCTCCGCATCGGGCCGTCCGGTCGCCGACGCCGCGGCTGCCCCCGCCGCGCCGGCGGCACAGCTCACCGCCGGCGCCGCCCCGGCGCTGGGATGTTTCGCCTGGTCCGCCAGCCGGAAGGCCGCGGCCTGCGTCACCGGCTCGATCTCCAACGGCGAGCCCGAGCTCTACATCGAATACGTCGGAGCCGGCGCCTCACCCGCCCTCGAGCTCTCGAAGACCTTCGACGCCGCCGGCATCACCGCCGTGAACGAGTCTCTCGCCCGCGAGGGCTTCTCACCCCTCTCTGGCAACGACGACGCGCTCACCGCCGGCAAGCCGCTCCCGGTAGGTTCCTCGTTGTCGATCCTCTGGACCCGTACCCAGACCGACCCAGGCGGGGAGAACCAACCGCCGACGCACAAGAACGACCTGGTCGCGACCTGCAACGGCAAGCCGGTGCCGCTGCTCACCGTCG
The DNA here is from genome assembly GCA_005779305.1 of Myxococcales bacterium. Lineage (GTDB taxonomy): Bacteria > Myxococcota_A > Polyangia > Haliangiales > Haliangiaceae > UBA2376. The sequence continues at coordinate 3,770 of SXJR01000155.1, read as the reverse complement.
AGGCCGAGGGCGACAACCCCAGGCCCTCGGTGCGCTCCATCGGCGGGCACGCGTTGATCAGCCTCCACGTCAACATCGGCCGCGAAGGCGAGCAAGCCGACCAGTTCAGCGCCGCCGTGCTCGACACCGCGAGCTGCGCGGTGACGGCGTCGGTCAACTGAACGCAGTCGCGGCGGCTCAGGCCGGCGCGAGATCGGCGATCGCGCTCATGGTCTGGATGCGCTCGAGGCAGCGCTTCAGGTGGGAGCGGATCTTGTGGTTCTTCGAGTAGACCGTCTTCAGGCTGATGTTCATCTGCGCCGCGACCTCTTCCGCCTCCATGCCGCGCGCGTAGAACAGGTCGAGGAACTGGCGGTCCTTGTCGCTGAACTCGGACAGCATCTCGTTGAGGCTCGACCAGCGCTCCTTGTCGAGCAGGGTGTCGAGCGGCGTGCGGTCGTACGGCTCGTGGGGGTCGTACGACGGGTCGAGCCGATCGTTGACGTTGCGGCGCAGCGTACCGCGCAGATAATCGAAGCCCGCGTTGACGGCGATGATGCCGATCCACGAGCCGAGCTTGGTGCCGCGGGTCGGGTCGTACATGCGGAGCTTGTGCATGTCGTCGCGAACCAGAGAGACCAGCACCTCGGCGAACACCTCGTCCACGTCCGCGCTGGCCGCGTACGGGGCGTACTTGTTGGTCACCTTGGTGATGCAGCGGTAGATCAGCGCCCGGTACCGGCGCACCATCTCGTTCCAGGCCGTCTCCTCGCGGCGGAGCACGCGAGCGAGCAGCTCACGATCGGACCAATCGGCAGCCTGCATCGAGGGGCGAATGGCGAGCACCGGCATGAGCGGTCCTACAGCAACCGTGGTGCCAAACCCAACTACCTGAAATCACAGACGCAAATCCGGATTCACAGGTCTCCCCCACCAACATCAGGTCTATTCCACCATCGGGAGGGAAGGATCCCGGGGGGAGGTGCGTACCATGTTCTGCCAACGAGCCCGGGGAGGGTTCGACGGTCGGGGTGTGGCGGCGCGGCAGGCGGTGGCAGTGGTCCGGCGATCCTTCGACTCCCCAGCGACGCCGAGAAAGCGCCGACAGGGTATCCAGTCGGACCCACCGCGGTCGGCAAACTGTGGCGACCCAGAGACAGGCATCGGCGCCATGAGCCCACGGTTTCGAGCACTTCAGGCACGCCGGGCGTGGTCCGACGGTTGCTTATCCAGGAGTCGTGCGCGCCTTCACGATCCTCGCCGCCAGCATCCTGGCGATCGCCGCCGCTGTCGCGGTCATGCGCGGTCGCGTGCTCGGCGAGGTCGAGGCTGAGCCGAGCGCGCCGCCCGCGCTGGCGGCGCCATCCGATCCGAACGCGGTCGCCTCGGTTCGCATCCTCGGGAGCAACCTGCCGGTCGCCGCACTGGAGCGCTCGCTATCGACCCGCGTCGGGGTGCCGCTTCGCGAGGAGGACATCGCGCGCGATCGCGCCGCCATGCTCGCCACCCTCGAGGCTCGCGGCCACCTCGGCGCCTCCATCACCGACGTGCGCGTGACCTGGTCCAACGGCGCCCACGTGGCCTACGAGATCGACGCCGCCGGCGTCTACACGGTCGACGTCGTGCTCGTCGTCGGCGCCCCGCCCCGCCTCGCCACCGAGCTCGCCAACGTGCCCACCCTGCTTCGCGGCCAGCCCTGGCAGCCCGAGCGCGCCGCCGAGAACGTGACCCTGGTGCGCGATTGGCTCGCTCACCGCGGCGTGCACGGTGAGGTCATCGCCCGCCGAACCGTCGATCACGTCCGCCATACCGTCGACGTCACTTTCGAGTACCGCGTCCCGCCGAAGATGGCTGCGCGATAGAGCCTCGGGTCTCGCCAAGGTCCGCGGGAATCACTCGCGCTTGGTGACCGGCAGCACCGCCGTCGGCCGCACTCGCTCGTCGTCGTCGCGCTGGAAGCGCCGCCGCCCGGTCTCGTTCCACCACTGCAGCCAGCGCCCGCGCGCATCGTCGCGCTCGCGCCGGCCCTGGTTGGGATCGAAGCCGAAGAACTCGCCGGTGAGCCGGCGCAGATCCTCGACCGCGGCGCCGCGCAGGGCCGCGTCCTTCTGACCGAGCGCGTCGATCAGCCACTCGATGCGGTGCCGGTCCTTGTGCTCCTCCCACCACTTGCGCCACTTGCGCTCGGAAGTGCTCAGGTCGGTGCGGGTCAGCGCGACCAGCGCACGGCGGGCGTGTTCGCCGCGCTTGCCGTCGCGCCCGATGACATCGATGAGATCGGGGATCGCGGCCACGTCGGCGAGCTCGGCGATCGCTGCGGCCGACGCCCCGACCCGCTCGAGGTCGTCGCTGTGCAGGGCGTGCCGGCAGCGCACCATCGCCACGTCGAGATCGCGGAGCGGATAGCCGCTGAGCGCCTCGACGGCGGCGGCGCGCACGCCGTAGTCGGCGTCGAACAGGCGTTCGACCAGCGCGTACACCGCGCTGCGCGGCCGGATCGCCGCGGTGCAGACGGTGGCGTAGAAGCGCACGTCGCGGCGCGAGTCGCCCATCTTCTCGAGCAGCAGATCGCCGGCCGGTGCGCCAAGCCGTACCACCAGCTCGAGCAGCCCGCCGTACTGACCGGGGCGTAGCGCCCGCCCGCTGACCTGGTAGCGGTCGACCCGCAGCCGGCCCGGGAAGCGCTGGGGCAGGAGCGGCCCCGCCTCGTCGGCCCGCGCCACCGCCTCGCCCAGCGCCATCTCGGCGCGTCCCTCGTCGTCACCCTCGACATCGTCGAGCACTGCGCCGATCGGCCGGTTCGACGGCGTGACCGTGATCGAACCCGCCAGGACCACCGCCATCGGCGGCTCGCTCGGCGGCGTGTCCACGGACGGCGTCTCCGCCGGGTCCGGCACCGACCAGGCGCCCTTCTTCTGTACCTTCTTGGTGGCGACGTCCTCGGCGTCGACGCTGGGCGCCGCCGACTCGGCCGCAGTGGGGACGCGGTAGCCCACCGCCTTCGACCGCACGATCAGGCGGCTGAGCGCGTCGGCGGTCGCCGACGCCAGCGGTAGAAGCTCGGTGACCTCGGCGAGGGTCACCGGATCGTTCATGCGGTGGGCGATCGCCAGCGCGATGCAGCGATCGCGAAGCAGGATGGGCAGTAACAGTGCGGTGGGCGGCACCGTGCCGCCCATGCGCGCGATCATCACGTCGATGTCGACCTTGCCGCTGGCGATGGGCCCGACATAGGGATGGCGGGCGTGGGTCGTCGACTGGAACGGCGACGTGGTGTCGAGCGGGATGAGCACCGACGGCATCGCGCTCACGTCGAGGCCGTCCTCGGCCAGGGCCACCCGCCCGATCGCCGCGCCGCCCTGCACGGTGAGCAGGCCGGCCCAGCGCGTGCGGCTACGCAGCGCGCGCAGGAGCAGGATGAAGACCCGATCGCGATCGGTGGCCGCGCCCATCAGCGCCCGCGCCGTCGGCACCGCCAGCGGACTGCCGTCGTCGGGGACCTCGGGAATCGGCGGCGCCGACAGCGGCGTGTTGCCGCTGGCCAGGGGCCGGGTCGGCACCCCGTCGCTGGTCGGTCCCGAGTCGCGGATCGACGCTGTCGCCGCTCGCCGCTCGCTGGCCTCGACGCGACGGGCCTCGGCGCTGGCGAAGTGCGCGGCCACCGCCGGCGTCGACATCTCGGCGGTGCGAGCGCGCGGCGTGATGGGCGGCGCCGGCGCCTCGCCCACGCCGGGCTCATCGGCGATGAGTTCGACGGGCGGCGCGGCCATCGCCGGCGGCGGCTCCGTGGG
>SXJR01000154.1 GCA_005779305.1 Myxococcales bacterium | reverse complement strand
CAGCTCCACGCGCAGCGCCGGATGGGCGGTCAGGGCGCGTTCGACCTCGGTCGCCTCGTCCTCGTCGAGCACACCCATGGCGTGCAGGGGGAGGAGCTCGAACAACGCGGGCGGCGGGGACGACATGGCAGGGACCGAGTGGCTGGTGAAGGATACGATGCAGCTCCCTCCCCGGATCGGCCCGATCGCTCCGATCTCCAGGCTTTTTCCTGTTCGATTCCAGCAGGATAGGTCCAGCTGCGGGTAGCGCCCGGGTATCCCGTTGGTTGCCTGCCAACAGATTGGCAAGATCGCCACGATCGTGTCAGCGATGCCGTAGGCTGGAGTGGTGGTGGCGCTCTTGCGCACGCGCCCTGGATTCCGCCGGTTGTGGGCGGCGGGCGCGGTCTCGCTCGCGGGCGACTGGCTCAGCTTCGTCGCGGTGAGCGCGTTGGCCCTGGCGTCCGGCGGCGGCGCGATCGGGCTGGCGCTGGTGTTCGCCGCCCACGCGTTGCCGGCCGCCGTGCTGGCGCCCGTCGCCGGCGCGCTGGTCGATCGCTTCGATCGCCGGCGCGTGCTGGTCGCCGCCGACACGCTGGCCGCGATCATCACCGCGGCCATGGCCGGCGCTGCGGTGATGGGATGGATCGGCGCGGTGCAGGTGCTCCTGCTCGCCCGAAGCGCGATCTCGGCGCTGGTGCCGCCCGGCGAGTCGGCGGCGCTGCGCCGCGTGGTCGAGCCCGGCGAGCTGGTGCGGGCCAACGCGATCCTGGCGGCGACCTGGAGCGTGGCCTTCGTCGCCGGCATGTCGCTCGGTGGTGCGGCGGCGCTACTCGGTCCGGCACTGGCGCTGGCGATCGATTCGCTGTCGTTCGTGATCGCCGCGGCCCTGCACGCGACGTTGCCGCCGATGCCTCCCGCGACCGAGCCGGTCTCGATCGCTGCCGTGGTGCGGGCCACGCCGCGCGACACCGCGATCGCGCTCCGCGTCGCCGCCGGTCATCGCCAGCTGTTCGAGGCGGTGCTGGGCAAGGCGCCGCTCGCGCTTGCGGGCGGCGCGGCCTGGATCGCCCTCAACCTGATTGGCGCCGAGGAAGAACCCTTCGGCGCCGCCGCGCTCTCGTTCGGCGTGCTCCAGGCCGTGCGTGGGGCCGGCACCGGCATCGGTCCGGCGGTGGCGGCGCGGCTGGCCCGCGGCGGCGTCGCCGACGAGTCCCTGCAGTGGGGCGCGCGGGTCGCCATGATCGGCGCGATCGTGTCCCTGGCGCTGGCGCGGTCGCCGGCGGCGCTGGTGGCGGTGACGCTGGTGTGGGGCATCGGCAGCGGCACCAACTGGGTGCTGTCGCACTCGGCCCTGCAGCGGCACTCTCCCGACGAGGTCATCGGCCGGCTGGCGGCGTTCGATGAGCTGCTGGTGACGCTGGCCATGGTGATCGGCGTCTTCGCCGGGGCCGGCGCGGTGCTGGCCTCGGGCAACTCGGCGGCGGCACTGGTCGCCGGCGCGCTGGGCGCGTGCGGCATCGCGGCCGCGGCCGTGATCGCCCGGCTGGTGAGCGGTCCGCGCCCCGCTTCACTCCTTGAACGGCAGGCTGCCGATCAGGTCCATCTTGCCCAGCGGGACCCCGTTGTGGCGCAGGATGTCGTAGGCGGTGGTGAGGTGAAAGTGAAAGTTGGGTAGCGCGAAGTGATCGAGGTAGTCGCCGCCGCGCATGGTCTTGCCCTGCATCCAGGTGTGGCTGACGGCGCGCTCCTCGGCGCCGTTGAAGTCGTCTCGGGTGAAGGTCTCGAGGTAGGCCAGCACCGTCTTGATGCGGGCCCGGAGCTCGGTCAGGTTGGTCTCGGTATCGGGATGCGACGGCGGCTCCTTGCCGGTCAGCTTGGCGCACGTGTACTTCACCTGATCACACGCGCCCTGGATCTGACGTTTGAGCGGCCACTGATCGGGCGCCAGCCGCGCCGCGACCAGGACCTCGGGATCGAACTTCTTGGCCTCGGCGTGGGCCACACCCTTGTCGAGCAGGCGCTCGAGGTTGCCGAGGAACTTGGTGAAGACCGGGACCGTCGCGTCGTACAGGTTCATGGCCCGAATACTACCCGCAGCGGTTAGTATTCGTCGCGCGATCGATGCCGTCGTCCGCCGCCGCCGAGCCCGATCCGCGCACCGACCTGGCCCGCGACGACCTCGATACGGTGACACGCGACGTGGTGCCGTCACTCCCGCCGTCCGCGGGCCCGACGCCGCCGACACGCGCGCCCAGCACCGCCGACGACGTGCTCGACCTCGACGAGGCCCGGCGTACTCTCATCTTCGGCGGGTTCCTGCTCGGCCTCATCGTGATCGTCGCCGCCAGCATGCAGGTGGTGGGCGGCGATCGACTGGCGCGCTGGCTTCACATCGGCGGGATGGCCCTGGTCGCGCTGACCGCGCTGTGGTTCCGGCGCGTCGCCCGCGATCCGGCGGCGTACCGGCCCTGGCACAGCGTCGTGCTCGGTCACGCCTGCGTCGTCGCCATCACCACCGGCTTTTACTACTGGGGCCCGTTCTCGGCGGCGCTGCTCATCATCCCGTTCGGCGCGTTCATCTTCTCGGCCAGCCGCAACCGCGGTGGAGCCCTGTCGGTGACCGGCCACCTGGTCCTCGCCCACGTAACCATCAGCGTCGCCTTCGTGACCGGCGTGCTCGCCGATCGCTCGCTGCTGTCGGCCTCGTCCCTGTCGGCCTCGACGCAGGCCGTGCTGATCGCGCTGATCAACGGGGTCTTTCTCGCCACGTTCGTGGTCGCGCGCAAGCTCCGGGCCTCGTCGCGCGGCGCCATCGAGCAGCTCGATCGCGCGCTGCGCGCGCTGGGCCAGCGCGAGGCCCAGCTCGCCGAGGCCCGGCGCGATCTGCGCGACGCCGTGGTCGGCGGTGGGCGCGGCCGCTTCAGCAACCACGTCGTGGGCGGCTTCCGCCTGGGCGCGGTGCGGGGGCGCGGTGGGATGGGCGAGGTCTACGAGGCCCGCCGGGACGACGGCAGCGGCGGCGGCGCACGCTTCGCGGTCAAGCTCCTGCACCCCCACCTGCTGTCGGATCCGTCGGCGTACGAACGCTTCGCCCGCGAGGCGCGCAGCGCCGCAGCCCTCGACTCGCCGCACGTGGTCAAGGTCATCGACGTGTCGCCCGACGACGCAGCCATGCCGTATCTGGCCATGGAGCTGCTCGAGGGCAACGATCTGGCCACCATCCTGCGCGAGCGCGCGACCCTGCCCGTGGACGAGGTGGTGTCGCTCTTGCGCCAGATCGGCGCCGGCCTCGACGCCGCCCACGCCGCCGGCATCGTCCATCGCGATCTCAAGCCGCAGAACGTGTTCGCGGCCCGCACCGGACCCGGTGACGACGACGTGGTCTGGAAGATCCTCGACTTCGGCGTGTCCAAGCTGGCGACCGGCGAGGGCTCGCTCACCATCGGCCACACCGTCGGCACGCCCTCGTACATGTCGCCGGAGCAGGCGCGCGGCGAGGCCGTCGATCACCGCAGCGATCTCTACTCGCTCGCGGTCATCGCCTACCGCGCGCTCACGGGCCGGCCGGCGGTGGCCGCGCGCGAGGTGATGACCATGCTGCATGACGTCTGTCACCGGATGCCGCTCGCGCCCAGCGCGGTCGCCGAGCTCGCGCCGGCCGTCGACGACGTGCTCATGGTGGCGCTGGCCAAGGAGCCGGAGGCCCGCTTCGCCAGCGTGGGCGAGCTCGCCGACGCGCTCACCGCGGCTGCGGCGGGCCGGGCGCCGGTCGAGGTCCAGCTCCGCGCCGCGGCGCTGGCCCGGACCTGGCGCTGGGCACGGCCTGCGGTGCCCGAGTAGCATCGCGCCATGGCGGTGAAGCCCAGCAAGAAGGCCTCGGGCAGGGGCGCGCTTCGCGCCGAGCTGGTGACACAGCTCGAGGAGGCCTTGGCCCTGGCCTCGGCCGCGCACGCCGCCACCGTCGCCGGCGCGACCCACGCCGAGTCCAAGCCCGAGAACGACAAGGACACCCGCGCACTCGAGCTGACCTACCTGGCTCGCGGTCAGGCCCAGCGCGTGGTCGAGCTGCAGGCCGCGCTGGTCGAGCTGGCGAGCTGGTCGCCGCGCGGATTCAGCGACGACGACGCGATCGCCCTGGGGGCGCTGGTGACGCTCGACGAGGACGGCGACGAGCGTCGGCTGTTCGTGGCGCCGTCCGGCGGTGGCAACCAGCTCGCCGGCGGCGTGCAGGTGGTGACCCCGCAATCACCGCTGGGCGTCGCGCTGCTCGGCAAGTACGTGGGTGACGAGGTCGAGCTGCGCGGACGGAGGATGGAGATCGTGGATGTCGCGTGATCGCTGGATCCTGCTGCGCGGCTTGACGCGCGAGGTCAGCCACTGGGGTGATTTCGGCGCGACGCTGGCGGCGGCGCTACCCGGCACCGAGGTGGTGCCGATCGAGCTGCCCGGCGCCGGCACGCTGCGCGAGGCGCGCTGGCCCGGCGACGTGGCGGCGGCGATGGAGGACGTTCGGGTGCGGGCCGGAGCGTGGCGCGGCCGCACCTTCGTGTTCGGGATGTCGCTCGGCGGAATGGTCACGCTCGAGTGGGCGGCGCGCCACGGCGGCGAACTGGCCGGGATCGTCGTCGGGGCATCGAGCGCGCGCGACCTGTCGCGGCCGTGGCAGCGCTTGCGACCTGCGGCGTTGCCCGCCATCCTCGGCGGACGGCTGCGCCGCGACGTGGCCGCGCGCGAGGCCGCGATCGTGCGGGTGGTGACCAACCGCGCCGATCGCTGGGCCGAGGTCGCGACCCGCTGGACCGAGATCGCCCGGGCGCGGCCGGTGAGCGGCGCGGCCGCCCGTGATCAACTCGCGGCCGCGCTGCGCTGGAACGCCCCGGCGCGGCTCGAGGTGCCGGCGCTGTTCATGGTCGGCACCACCGACAAGCTGGTCGAGGCCAGCTGCTCGCGCGCGCTGGCCCGGCGCTTCGTGGCGCCGCTCGTCGAGCACCCGACCGCCGGTCACGACCTCTCGACCGACGAGCCGCACTGGCTCGCCGGTGAGATCGCGCGCTGGCGGTCCGGCATCGCCGGCTGAGCCAGCCGGTTCGAGTCAGTCGGTGCCGCCTTCGCCGGGGGTCGCGGCGGGCGACACGGCGAGGGTGTCGATCCCCTCGAGCCGTTCGCGGTTGGCGGCGGCGAGGCGCGAGCCGGCCGCGGCGCCCTGCTCGTAGGCGGCGCGGGCCTCGTCGAGGCGATCGAGGTTCTCGAGCGCCATCCCGAGGTTGTTCCACATGTACGCCTCGACGTCGTCGCCGTCGACGGCGTGCTCGAGCGCGGTCACGGCCTCGTCCCACTTCTTCATGAGGATGAGGGTGTGGCCGAGGTTGTTCCAGGCGTGACGGTTGTCCTCGTTGGACTCGATGGCGCGCTCGAACGAAGCCACGGCCTCCTCGAGACGAGCCATGCCCAGCTCGGCGCGGCCGAGGGTGTTCCACGCCGTCGACCAGTCGGTGCGCAGCTTCGTGGCCTCGAGCGCGTGGGGCAGCGCGCGGCCGGGCTGGCCGGCGGCGAGGTAGAGGCGGGCCAGCTCGACCCGGGCAGTGGCGTTCTTCGGCCAGCGCGAGACGCCGGCGTGAAGCACGGCGATGGCGCTGTCCTTGTCGCCCTTGGCGAGCTCGGCCGCCTGCTTCATCGCATCGTCGATCGACGACGGGGTCGGGACCACCGGCGTCGGGGTGACGCGCACGGGCGCGACGGCGGCGGCGCCGGCGTCTGGCTTGACCGGCTCGACCTTGGTCGGGGTTACCGGGACCGGCACCACCGGCGCAGGCGCGACCGGCTTGACCTTGGGCTTGGGCATCATCGAGTCCTTCGAGGGCTCGGTCGGCGCCGAACGTGGCGCTCCGTCACCGCAGGCGCCGAGTCCAAGAGCGATCACGAGCGCCGCGGCGAGAGAGTTGCGGGAGAGCGGGGAGAACATGGCGAGAGCTCCAGATGAGAGGGGGGGAGGTGACACCCCGACCTAACAGCATCCGCCGTGCCATCCCACATCCGCCCCCATGTGTGCGGATCCAGCCCGCTCCGTCGACGATCGCGTCGCGCCGCACACGCTCGTGTGTCTACACGGACCTTGCCTCAGTACAGCATGCGCGTCTTGAGGCTGGTCTCGAGCGCGGCCACCGCCTTCTTCACCTCGTGCGAGAGGCCCTGGTCGAGATCCATGATCAGGTAGCCGATGTTCGGATCGGTGCCGAGCATCTGGGCGCGGATGTTGGCGCCGCGGTCGGAGATGATCGCGGTGATGTCGCGGATCACGCCGGGGACGTTGCGGTGGATGTTGAGCACGCGATGGGTGTCGGGCGTCTGCGGCAGCTCGAGCTGCGGGAAGTTCACCGACCCGGTGGTGGCGCCGCTGTTGACGAACTTGACCAGCGAGCCGGCGACCTCGCGGCCGATCGCCTCCTGGGCCTCCTCGGTCGAGCCCCCGATGTGAGGCGTGAGCACGACGTTGGGCAGGTTGCGGAGCACCGATCCGAAGCCGTCGGAGTTGCTCTCCGGCTCCTCGGGATAGACGTCGACCGCGGCGCCGGCCAGGCGTCCGCCCCGGATGGCGTCGGCCAAGGCCTCGAGATCGACCACGGTGCCGCGGCTGGCGTTGAGCAGGCACGCGGTCGGCTTCATGCGGGCCAGCTCGGCGGCGCCGATCATCAACCGGGTCTGCGGCGTCTCCGGCACGTGCAGGGTGACGAAGTCGGACGTGGCCAGGAGGTCGCCGAGCCCGGGCACCGAGCGGTTGTTGCCCATGGGCAGACGAGCGGCGACGTCGAAGAAGACGACCTGCATGCCGACCATCTCGGCCAGGACGCCGACCTGGCGGCCGATGTGGCCGTAGCCGCCGATGCCCAGCGTCTTGCCGCGGATCTCGTGGCAGTTGGTCGCCACCTTCTTCCAGGTGCCGTCATGGACCTCGCGCGAGCGATCGAAGAGCTGACGCGACAGGATGACGGTTTCGGCCAGGATCATCTCGGCGACCGAGCGAGTGTTCGAGAACGGCGAGTTGAAGACCGGGACGCCGCGGCTGTTGGCGTGGGCCAGATCGATCTGGT
>SXJR01000153.1 GCA_005779305.1 Myxococcales bacterium | reverse complement strand
GAGCTCGAGCCGACCGATCGCGGCCTCTACGGCGGCGCGGTTGGCTACGTCTCCTTCACCGGCAACATGGATCTGGCCATCGCCATCCGCACCCTGGTCACGCTCGGCGACACCATCCACGTCCAGGCTGGCGCCGGCATCGTCGCCGACAGCGACCCGCCCCGCGAGTGGGAGGAGACCATGAACAAGGCCCGCGCCGTCCTGCGCGCGGTGGCCATGGCCGCCCAGGCGGAGGACGCCTAGCCCGAGCGAGCGGTGGCGAGCGTTCAACAATGACTCCGGGGTCCGGGGTCACTGGTCGGGTCCGTGGTCTGTTTGGCCTTCCCCATCGAGCTTCACCAACTGAACACCCTGAATCCATGCTCCTGCTCATCGACAACTACGACTCGTTCACCTGGAACCTGGCCCAGTACTTCGGCGAGCTGGGCGAGGACGTGCGGGTCGAGCGCAACGACGCGCTCACCGTCGACGCCGTGGCCGCGCTGCGGCCGGCCCGCATCGTCATCTAGCCGGGGCCGGGCACGCCCAACGAGGCCGGCATCTCGATGGACGTGATCCGCTCGCTGGCCGGCACCGTGCCGATCCTGGGCGTCTGCCTCGGCCACCAGTGCATCGGCCAGGTCTACGGCGGCCGCATCGTACGCGCGCGCCAGGTCATGCACGGCAAGGTCAGCAAGGTCTTCCACGACGAACGCGGCCTCTACGCCGGGGTCGAGAATCCGTTCCAGGCCACGCGTTACCACTCGCTGGTGATCGCGCCCGACTCGATGCCGGACGCGCTCGAGATCACCGCCAAGACCTGGGACGACGAGATCATGGGCGTGCGGGTGCGGGCCCTGGCCAACACGGCCACGCCCGTCGAGGGCGTGCAGTTACACCCCGAGTCGATCATGACCACGGCCGGCAAGGCCATGCTCGCCAACTTCTTGCGCCAGAGCCGCGCCGAGGCGGCCTGATGGACATCAAGGGGGCGATCGGGCGCGTCATGAGCGGCGGCAATCTGACCGCCGACGAGATCGCCGGGGTGTTCGGACTCATCATGGACGGTGAGGCCACGCCGGCCCAGATCGGCGGCTTGCTGGTGGCGCTGCGCATGAAGGGCGAGACCGCCGACGAGCTGGCCGGTGCAGCCAGCGCCATGCGGGCTCGCGCGCTGCCGCTGACCGTGCCCGATCCGGCACGTGCGGTCGACACCTGCGGCACCGGCGGCGACGGCGCCGGCACGGTCAACGTTTCGACCCTGGCCGCGGTGATCGCGGCGGCGGCCGGCGCCATCGTCGCCAAGCACGGCACCCGCGCGCTGTCGTCGAAGACCGGCTCGGCCGATGTCCTCGAGCAGCTCGGCATGATCATCAACCTGGAGCCGCCGGAGGTCGAGGCGTGTTTCCGCGTCGCCGGCATCGGCTTCGCGTTCGCACCCACGTTCCACGCCGCCACGCGCCACGCCGGTGGTCCGCGCCGCGAGCTCGGCACCCGCACCATCTTCAACTTGCTCGGGCCCATGACCAACCCGGCCCGGGTCGCGCATCAGGTGGTCGGCGTCTACGACCGGCACTGGTGTGTGCCCGTGGCGCGGGCGCTGGGCCAGCTCGGGGCGCGGCGCGCGTTCGTGGTGCACGGCTCGGGCGAGCCCGCCGGGCTCGACGAGATCGCGGTGCGCGGCGCCACCTGGATCGCCGAGTGGGACGGCGCGACCGTGCGCGAGCACGAGATCACGCCGGCGTGGTTCGGCCTCGCCGAGGCCGATCCGGCCGAGCTCGCCGGTGGCGATGCGGTCCACAACGCCGTCGTGTTCCGTCGGGTCCTGGGCGGCGACGACGTCCGCGAGCCATGGTCACCCAGCCGCGCCGTGCGCCAGGCCGCGTGCATGACCGCCGGCCTCGCGCTCGTGGCCATCGGCGCCGCCGGCGATCCCACCGACGGCGCCCGCCAGGCCGCAGCGGCGATCGACGACGGCCGCGCCATCGCCACCCTCGATCGCTGGATCGCCGCCAGCCGCGAGGCCAGGCTGGCGCGCGGCGGTGACCTCCCGTGACGCTGGCCCCGGGCGGCGTGCTCGGCATGATCCTCGACGCCAAGCGCGAGGAGGTCGATGCGGCCCGGGCGGCGCGGCCACTGGCGATGGTCGAAGCAGCGGCGCGCCAGGTGCCGCCGGCCCGCAGCCTGGCCGAGGCCCTGGCCCGACCCGCCGGCGCGGCGGCGTTGCCGGTTCGCGTCCTGGCCGAGGTCAAGCGGGCGTCGCCATCGGCCGGGCCCATCGCGCCCGGAGCCGACGCGGTTGCGGTGGCCCGGGGTTACGAGTCGGCGGGCGCCGCCGCGGTCTCGATGCTGACTGATCGCCGCTTCTTCGACGGAGATCTGGCCTTCCTGTCGGCGGCGAGGACGGCGATCAAGATTCCGCTCTTGCGTAAGGACTTCATGATCGACGCCTACCAGGTGGCCGAGGCGCGCGCTGCCGGTGCCGACGCCATCCTGCTCATCGTCGCCGCCCTCGACGACATCGAGCTGCGCGACTTGCACGCCGCGGCCGCCGACTTCGGCATGGACGCGCTGGTCGAGGTCCACGACGAGGCCGAGGCCGCACGCGCCGTCGCCGCCGGCGCGCGACTGATCGGCGTCAACCACCGCGACCTGCGCACCTTCCAGATGGACCTCGGCCTGACCGGGCGGCTGGCGCCGCAGCTGCCGGCCGGGACCGTGCTGGTCGCCGAGAGCGGCATCCGCACACCGGCCGACGTGGCCGCCCTCGCCGCCGCCGGTGCCCACGCCATCCTGGTCGGCGAGACCCTGATGCGGGCGGCGGCGCCCGGCGACGAGCTCCGCCGGCTGGCCGCCGGCGCGATGGAGGGGTGAGCGCGTGAGCGGAGCGGTCCTGACCAAGATCTGCGGGATCACGCGCGTCGAGGACGCCGCGCTGGCGGCCGGGGAGGGCGCCGACTTCCTCGGCCTCAACTTCTGGCCGCGCTCGAAGCGTCACATCACCGTGGCGGCCGCCGGGTCGCTGGCCCAGGCGGCGCGCGCGGCGGCGCCCTCGGTGCGCCTGGTCGGGCTGTTCGTCGATCAGCCCGAGGACGAGATCGTCGCCGCGGCGGTCGCCCTCGCGCTCGACGTGGTCCAGCTCCACGGCGACGAGTCGCCGGCGCAGGTCGCCGCGCTCGCGGCCCGCGGCCTGACGGTGTGGAAGGCCCACGCCGTGCGCGGCGCCGGCGACCTCGGCCTGGCGGCGTGGCCGGCTGCCGCTCACCTCCTCGACGCACCCAGCGCCGGCCGCGGCGGGTCGGGCAGCGTCTTCGATTGGGCCCACGCGGCCGCGGCGGTCGCCGCCGGGCACCGCATCGTGCTCGCCGGCGGGCTCACGCCCGACAACGTCGCCAGCGCCGTCGACCAGGTGCGTCCCTTCGCCGTCGACGTCGCCTCCGGCGTCGAGTCAGCGCCGGGGAAGAAGGATCCGGCCAGGGTCCAGGCGTTCCTGGCCGCGCTACACTGAGCCGGTGCGCAGGCTGATCCTCCTCGCCACGGTCGTCGCCGCCTGCGGCGACAACCTGGACGGCCCGCCCGAGCTCGACGCCGCCACCCCCGCGTACACGCCGTGGACCCTGGTGGTGCTGCCCGATACCCAGGGCTACACGTTCCTCTACCCCGACGTGTGGTTCGCGCAGACGCGGTGGATCTCGGAGCGCGCCGCCGAGCGCAACGTGAAGCTCATCGCCCACGTCGGTGACGTCACCGAGTGGAACACGCCCGGCGAGTGGGACACCGCCCGCCGCGGCCTCGACAACCTCGACGGCGTGGCGCCGATGGTGATCGTGCCGGGCAACCACGACTACGACGTCAGCGTGTTTCGCAGGTCGCGGATCTCGCAGTACTGGAGCGTCGCCGCGCTGACTGCGAGCCCGACCTTCGGTGGCCTGTTCGAACCCGACCGCACCGACAACAGCTACCAGCTGCTCGAGATCAACGATCAGCCCTGGCTGGCGCTCGGCCTCGAGTGGGGCCCGCGCGACGCCGTGCTCGACTGGGCCGGCACCGTCCTCGACGCCCACCCCGATCATCACGTGGTGATCGTGACCCACGCCTATACCTACCTCGACAACCGCCGCTACGACTGGGCGACCCATGGCAACGCCCAGCGCTACAACCCCCACAACTATGTCGGCGTGGCCTGGCCCGAGGTCAACGACGGCGAGGAGATCTGGCAGAAGCTGATCGCGTCGCGGCCCAACGTCGACCTGGTCGTCTCCGGCCACGTCCCCGACGCCGGCGTGGGCCGCCTGTCGAGCGAGGCCGCCGGCGGCAAGCTTGTCCACCAGCTCCTCGCCGATTTTCAGTCGGGTCCCATGGGCGGCAACGGCTACCTGCGCCTCATGACCTTCTTCGGCGATCGCATCGAGGTCGAGACCTACTCGCCGTACCTCGACGCCTTCGAGCGATCTCCCGATCACGACTTCGTCCTGCCCTGGGCACCCTAGCGAGCGATGAGCTACGCCCTCGTCGTCTTCGGGTTGACGTACGTCGTCATCGCCAGCCGCCAGTTGACGATCCTGCGGCTCGATCGGCCGACCGGCGCGCTGGTCGGCGCGGTGGCCATGGTCGCGGTCGGCGGCCTCGGCCTCGACGCCGCGCTGGCCTCGATCGATCAACACGTGCTGACCCTGCTCCTCGGCGTCCTGCTCATCGCGGCCTACCTGCAAGAGGCCAGGCTCTTCCGCTTCGTGTCGTACCTGGTCCTGACCCGCGCCGGTTCGGCCCGCTCTCTCCTGTGGGGTCTCACCTTCGTCGCCGGCGCGCTCTCGGCGTTCCTGGTCAACGACACCGTGTGCCTGGTGCTGACGCCGCTGGTGGTGATGGTCGCCATCGAGGCCAAGCTGCCGGTCATGCCCTACCTCCTGGCTCTGGCCGGCGCCACCAACCTTGGCGGCGTGGTGAGCTACAGCGGCAACCCGCAGAACATGCTCATCGGCCGCGCCGCCCACGGCCATCCCGGCTTCGCGCAGTATCTGGCGCTCACGCTGCCGGTCGGTGTCGCCTGCCTGGCCGCCAACGCGGCCACGCTGACCTGGCTCTTCCGCCACGAGCTGCCGCGCGGCGAGCTGGCCGAGCGCTCACCGCCGCGGCCTGGCATCGATCGGGTGCTGGCCGCCAAGGGGCTCCTCGCCCTCGCCGGTTTCGCCGCGGCCGCGCTGGCCGGCGTGCCCCTGGCCGGTGCGGCGATCGCGGCCGCGGCCGGCCTCATCCTGGTCGCGCGCATCGAGCCGCGGCGCGCGCTGGCGCTGGTCGACTGGCAGATCCTGCTCTTCTTCGCCGGCCTCTTCGTCGTGGTCGAAGGGGTGCGCAACACCGGCGTGCTCGCCGACGCGCTCGCCGCGATCGCGCCGATCACCCACCGCGGTGATGCGCTCGGTGACGCGGCGTTCGTGGGGCTCACCGTGATCGGCTCCAACCTGGTGTCGAACGTCCCGTACGTGATGATCGCCGCCGACGGCGTCGCCGCCATGCCCGATCCGGCGTGGGGCTGGGTCATGCTGGCGGTGGCGTCGACCCTGGCCGGCAACCTCACCCTGATGGGCTCGGTGGCCAACGTCATCGTGATGGAAGCGGCCGGGCCGCGCGGCGAGATCGGGTTCTGGCGTTTCGTGCGGTACGGCTCCGTGATGACCGCGGTGAGCCTGGTGGTGGCGTTCGGGATCCTGGCGATCGAGCGGTGGGTGGGCTGGTTCGGCGTCGTCGGGCTCTGAGCCCCAGACCACGGGCACGCCGGTTCACGAAGTTAGGTTGGGTGGTCACACCCACCGGGTGGCGTCTCTGTCATCATCGAACCATGAGCAACCCCGCGGTCGTGCTCCAGCTAGGTAATGCACAGGTCGGCCTCGACCTCTACAACAACCGGGTGTTCGTCGGGCGTGATCCGACGGCCTCGCAGCTCGCGTTCCTCGACGCCGGCCTCTCGCGCCGCCATGCCGAGGTGTGGTTGACGCAGGGCCAGCTCTGGATCCGCGATCTGGGCTCGGCCAACGGCACCTGGGTGAACGGCCAGGCCGTCGCCGCCAGTCCGGTCGTGCTCCAGCCCGGCATGCAGGTCTATCTGGGCTCCGTGCCGCTGGGCGTGATGTGGCAGGGCGGTGGCGCCATCGCCCAGGCGCCGGCGCAGGCCCAGTTCCAGGCCCAGGTCGCCCAGCACCAGCAGCACCAGATGGCGCAGGCCGCGGCCCAGCCCCAGCAGCTCGCCAGCCAGCCGCTGCCCAAGGAGTACAGCTACCGGCGCCAGGACGCCAACGGCAACGGCGTGGTGCTGCTCGCCCTCAAGCAGGACACCCACTGGTCGGGGCAGGCGCTGCCAGGCTTCGTCGAGTTCACCGCCCTCGACAACGAGAGCGTCGCCTCGATCACCGTCGAGCTCATCGAGAAGCACGCCGACGGCCCTGGCAAGGGGCACGTCTGGGATCGCTGCCTGGTCCGCCAGGGCCCGTGGAAGGCGATGCACAACGATGTCCTCCCGCTGCCCTTCGAGCTCGACGTGCCCAGCGGCGTGGCGCCGTCGGGCCGCGAGGTCCACTGGTACCTGCACGCCGTGGTCGACATCAACTGGGCGTCGGACGTCGACGTCGAGCTGCCGATCACGGTGCGCAACCACGATCTCGAGCGCATCCGCGACGCCATGGGCGCGCTCGACTACCGCTTCAACGAGTGGGACTCCAAGCCGCACGCCCAGCGCTTCGACGCCGCCTTCCAGCCCCCGGCCCAGCACCGCAACAGGATCAACGCCGTCAACATCGGCGTCGAGTACCTGGGCGCGATGGTCAAGCTCGCCCTCCAGATCGACAAGAAGGGCTTCGATCGCGAGGACGCCGTCGCCATCGATCTCGCCCAGATGCGTGGCGCCACCGCCGATGTCATGGCCGCGACGCTCAAGAAGATCATCGACGACGCGATGGCCTGACGACGATGGCCTGACGATCGGCCGCCGCTCAGTAGCGGAGGGCGACCGCAAAGTGCAGGCGGCCGCGCGGATCGTCGCCGACTCGTGGGAACAGCGGCACCGCGTACTCGAGGCTGACCGCGCCGATGGGTAGGAGCATGCGCACGGCCGAGCCCGCGGCCGGGCGGATGTCCTCGAGCTCGACCGCCGACCAGACGTTGGTGATGAGTCCGGCGTCCACGAACAGCGCCGACGCCACCGGGAACCCGCCCAGCTTCCACACCGTGACCTGGGCGTCGACGGTGGAGAGGGCGCGGATGTTGCCGCCGGCGGGCAGCACGCGGATCTGGGTGGTCTGCCCGAGCGGCGGCAGCGGCTCCTCGATGATCTCGGTGGCCAGGCGGTCCTCCTCGAAGCCGCGCACGGTGCTGTCGCCGCCGGCGAAGTAGCGCTCGACCTCGGGCAACAGCACCGCGCCGTCGAGGGGGATGCCCTGGTCGTAGCGAGCGTCGAGGCGGAGCTGCAGCCGTCCGCGGGTGAGGAAGATCTGGCCGAGCCCGTTCACCTTCACGAAGGTGTCCTGCCCGAAGAGGTACGGGCTGGCGTAGGCGGCGCCGCCCTCGAGGCGGAGGCCGGAGTCGGGGGCGAGGGGGTTGAGGTTGCCGCGGGCATCGCGGCGCTGATCCCATGACAGCGTGAAGCCGACCGTGCCGGTGCGGGTGATGATGGGGTTGGTGGTGAGATCACCGGCGAGCCCGGGCGGTCGCACCAGCTCCTCGTCGCGGCTGCGGCGGCGCCAGTCGAGGCGGAGCGCCGCGGTGACAAGGCGCCCACCGCGGCCCTCGGTGCGCGGCCGCTCCCAGGTGCGTGACGCGGCCAGCGAGGTGCCCGCGCTCAGGAGGAAGCCGAAGCGCTCGGTCTCCTGCCGGCGCCAGAACCCGCCGAGCTCGGTGTCGAACGAGGCCCCGAGAAAGCGCTTCGACAGCCAGCGCGGCGCGCGCACCGTGCTCTCCGCTGCCTGGTACTCGGCGCCGACGGTGAGGGCGGCGTCGACGCGGGCGCCGACCCGGCGGAAGTTCGGCAGCTGAGGCTTGGCGCGCACGAAGATGCTGCTCTCGCTCGACCAGCCCATCTCGAAGTCCAGGTGCGCGTCGTAATCGTGGCGCTCCTCGACCCGCACCACCACGTTGACGGTGTCGCGCCGCGAGTCCTCGAAGTCGATGAAGTCGAGCTTGACCGCGTCGAAGAGGTTGGTGGCGCGCAGTCGCCGCGGACCGGCGGTGAACAGGTCGCCGGTCAGGGGCGAGCCGGTTTCGAAGTCCAGCACGTCGCGGACCACCCACTCGTTGGTCCGGAAGTTGCCGCGCACCAGGACCTCGCCGATGCGCAGCTCCTGGCGCTCCTCGATGTTGAAGGTGACGACCACGCCGTGGGCCCGCTTGCCCGGCGTCGGATCGAGCACGCTGACCCGGGCCCGCGGCCGTCCGAACGACCAGTACCAGTCGGCGACGTCCTTGGCGGCGTCCTCGAGATCCTGCCGCACGTAGGGATCGCCGGGCTCGATCCCGATGCGTTTGATCAGCTGGCGCTCGTCGCCCGCGTTGGCGCGTCCGGCGGCCCGACCCTCGAAGACCACGTGGACTTCTTCGACCACCGTGCGCGGTCCCTCGTCGATGACGAAGCGCACGTGCAGGTCACGGGGGCGATCCTCGGCCAGGACCTGGGCGGCGCTGACCGCGGAGGCCACCCATCCGGCCGGCGTCGGCGCCACCTCGACCTGGGCCCGCGCCGCCTGGAAGCCGCGGGCCTGGTAGTAGCGCTCGAGCGCGGCCACGTCGGCAGTGAGCTGGGCGGTGCTGACGAAGCGGGTCCCGCCGAACAGCTTGCGCGCGGTCGAGCGCGTGCCGATGGCGCCCTCGAGCTCGCGGCGGGGCAGGCTGCACGCGCTGCTCGGTGGCCCTTCCCCGTCGCCGGTGGTCCGGCACAGGACGGTCACCGCCTTGACCTCGCGCAGCTGGCCGGGCTCGATGCGGTAGACCACGCGGTCGAAGGCGCCCAGTCGCACCCGCTCGCTGGTCACCGCCACGTCGAAGTAGCCCTTGCTCTGGTAGTGACGCTCGAGGGCGCGGGCCGAGGAGGCCACCTCGACGTCGTCGGCGGTGCCCGAGGGGGCGAAGGTGAGCTGGCGGGTGAGATCGTCGTCCGGGAACGAGGACTTGTCGTTGCCCTCGAAGACCACGTCGAGCTTGCGGCGCGGGTCGATCGAGACCCGCACGTCGACCTTGTTGGTGCGGCGATCGAACGAGGTCAGGGGATCGAAGTCGTGGATCACCCGCACCGACGGGTAGCCGCGGCGCTGGAACTTGGCGGTGATCTTGTCGATGTCGGCGAGGAAGCGGGCGTAGGTGAAGCGGCGGCTGCGAGTGAAGGTCGCCGCCACCTCGGCGGCGGAGATGGCGAGATCGGAGCCGCCCGACGACGCGTTCACGACCTCGACGCGGCCGAGTTCGTAGCTGGGGCCGAGGGTGGCGTTGACCCGCGCTCGCATGCCGTAGCGGCCGACCGGCTCGAGGTTGATCGTCACCTCGGCCTCGAAGAAGCCCTCGTCGCGGAGGAAGCGGCGGACCCGGTCGCCGTCCTCGTTGAGCAAGGCCTGGCGATCGTCGCGCTCCCACGGCAACGACGTCCCGACCCGGACCCGCAGGCGGCGGCGGACCTCGTCGTCGAGCAGCGCGTTGGAGAGGAAGGCGTCGACCCAGCCTTGCTTCATCGCCACGTCGACCCAGCGCACCACCACCACCGGGTCGAGCACCAGGGTCAGCTTGACGCCGCCGCCGCGGGCCGGACCGTGGGCGGTGTCGACCAGCTGGTAGCCGAGACCGGCGGCGAACGCGGCCAGTTCGTTGCGGGCCTGCTCGGTCAGCTCGCGGCGGGCCAGCAGCTCGGGCTCGAACATCCGGCGCAGGCGCGTGGGGTCGTCGATGAGCGTGCCGGCGAGCTCGAACTCCGTCCAGCGCACGGCGGGCTTGGCCGGGGCGGCAGGCGTAGCCGGGGCGGGCGCGCCCGGGGCAGGGGCGGCGGGGGCCGGCCCGGGCTGCGCCTCGGCGATCGCGGCCGCGAGGGTCACGTGGACAGCGATGAGGAGGGCGAGCCGGTTCACTTTCCGAAGAGGAGTCGGAGCACGCCCTTGAACTCGACGTCGTTGACGTCTCGCTCGGCCGTGTCGTCGAAGCGTTTGAGCAGGACGCCGGCCTCGGCGGCGAAGGTCGAGAGCTCGCCCACCCAGGCCAGCCACGGCCGGAGTCGCTGGTGGGGCAGGCGTTGCTCGATGCGGATGTTGACACTCGAGCCGCGGGTGGTGCGCTCGAAGTCGCCCAGCCCGCGGGTGGTCTCGAGGATGCGCTTCTCGGCGTGGAAACCGAACGAGCTCAGGTTCAGCTCGATGCGGGCGACGTCGAGGCTCGACAGCTCGCGCAACGGCTCGGCGAAGCGCGACTCGAGCAGATCGCTGGCGAACTGGCGGACCAGCTCGTCGGTGACGCCCTGCGAGCTGGCGGTGGATGGATCGATGCGGGTCGGGTCGCTGATCAGGGCCTGGTCGCCGAGGTTGCGACGAAGCTCCTCGGGCGTACGGCCGGAGAGGATGAGGGTCAGGGTCTGGCTCTTGTCGAGGCCGCTCGAGGTCGTGAGATCCCACTGGAGGTTGGGCCAGTCGCCATAGAACGAGAGGGTGATCAGGTGCTCCTGGCCGCTGGAGTCGCGGTAGTCGGCCTCGCTGTTGATCGACAGGGTGGGGGTGCCCTCGAGCGCTCGCCGCCGCGACGAGAACTCGGCGCGACCCGAGGTGCGGGTGAAGCGGGGCCGGACCAGCGGGATGCGGAAGGTGCCGCGCTCGACGTGGATGGTGTCGTCGAAGCGCGGATCGCGCGGCGTGCCGCTGATGGCGACGCGGCCGTAGAGGTCGATGTTGGCCAGGTTGTTGACCACCGAGAACTTGCGGACGTCGACCTGCAGATCGAGCCGGGCGTCGCCCAGGAGCGGCGTGGTCTCCCACAGCGGCGGCGCCGACGGACCCGACGGGGTCGATGGCGCCAGGGTCTCGCCGAGATCGAAGTTGGCGGTGTAGCGGCCGGTGGTCAGCTCGACGCCGCCGGCGATCTTGAGCTGGCCCTGATCGAGGATCACCCGGACCGCGTCCAGGCTGATCACCAGGTCGAGGGTGCGCTGCATGCGAAACGTGAGGGCGTCACCGGAGGCGACGACGTTGGCCGCGGCCACCCGCCAGTCGCGCAGCTCGACGGCGCCCTTGATGTCGCGCAGCGTGCCCTCGTCGTCGATGGTGCCGCCCACGCTCTCCTCCGGGTCGATCGTGATCTTGAGATCGGCGGCGCGGTCGCCATGGAAGGAGATGGTGCCGGTCTCGAGCGCGATCTCGCGCCGCAGGGCGCGGGGCAGGAGGCGCAGCGTGCGGCCATCGCCGAAGGCCAGCTCGCCGCTCACCGCCGGGGTGGGGCCGGTGCCTCGCAGGTCCAGCGACAGCGCGGCGCTGCCGCTGGCCTGGGCGAAGGTCTCGGGCGCGAAGGCCAGGAGCATCTCACCGGCCAGCTCGCCCTGGACGATCATGGCCCAGGCCTTGGGCGTGAGCCCGTCGAAGGTGACGCCGCCGGCCACGCTCAGCGGCGCCGTCGAGCGCCGGTAGCCGTCGTCGACCTCGACGCTGATGCCGGTCAAGGACAGCTCGCCGTCGGAGAAGTCGATGCGACCGCCGGGCACGCGCAGCATCGAGTCCTGGCCGGTCAGGCGCAGCGCAACGTCGGCGAGATCGAGGCTGACCTGGATGTGGGGCAGCTTGCTCGGGCCGGTGATCCGGGCGGTGAGCTCGGCCGTGCCGGTGGTGCGATCGAAGAAGGCGCCGAACAGGGGCTGGGCCTTGACCAGATCGAGCTTGCCGCGGGCTGAGAGATCGAGCTTGGCCATGCTGGCCTCGCCCTCGACGACGATCTCGCCCATGGGCGTGGACAGCCGGGCCGGCGTGGTCAGGCGGGCGCGGGTGCCGTCCCACGCCACCTGCAGCGGCGCCGCCGCTCGCACCGCCAGCGGCACCGGCTGGCCATCGGGGCCATCGGCCTCGCCGACGATCGAGAGTTCGGCCAGATCGAGCGTGACCGACAGGGGCGGCGTGGCGCCGGCCAGCTCGGTCGCCACATAGATGCGGCCGGTGCCCCACACCTGGGTTCCAGGCGGCGCGCCCAGTCGCTTCAGATCGACGAAGGCGTCGAGCTCGAGCTGCGTGACGTCGGCGGTGAGCTCGATCGGGTAAGGCGCCCGCGTGCCGAGCGTGCCGGTCACGGTGATCCGCCCGTCGAGAAAGCTGCCGCTGAAGCGGATGCGGCCCGGGCCGGCCTCGTGGACGCTGAGATCGCCATCGCCGAGGTAGCCGCCCAGCGCCCAGGCCCGGCTCAGGTGCACCACGCCGTCGGCGAGCGGCGCGTCCAGCGTGCCGCTGATGGCGAGGCCGCGGGTGTCGATGAGCGCGTCGGCCTCGATCTTGGCGCCGGCGAGCTGGGTCAGCGCCGCCAGGGGCAGGTGCGAGAGCATGAGCTCGCCGCCGAGCTGCTGCTTGCTGTCGGCGTGGACCGCGCCGGCGATCTCGCCGCCAGCGGCGCGGGTGGCGCGCAGGATGGCGCAGCGGCCGTTGCTGGTCGCGGCGGTGGCGAGGCAGGCGTTGATGGCGGCGTCGGAGACAGGGACGGCGCTGCTGTTGTGGCAGCCGAGCTTCCCCGGCTTCTTGTTGAGCCATACCGCGACGTCGTCCAGGGTCTCGCCGAGCGCGATCACCTGATCGGCGCAGGCCCAGCCCTGGTAGACCAGCTTGCGGGGATCGAGCGGACCGGTGAGCGTGACCTCGGCGCTGACCTTGCCGGCCAGCTTGTCGCGCACCGCGCAGGTCTTGCCGAGATCCACGCCCTGGGCGCTCACCCTCAGCGGTTGCAGCGAGGTGTGGGGAGCCACCCGGACGGCGCCGCTGACCCGCAGCCGGCCGCCCAGGCTGCTCGAGCGAATGCTGTCGATGTGCACGACGTCGTCCTCGTAGCGGACGCTGCCGGTGACCGCCCCGATGCACGGCACGCCGCGAAGGGCGAGGGTGCTCTTGATGCGCGGGTCGTCGAGGCTGCCGCCGATCTGGACCACGGTGTTGCCCGACGTCCCGCGCTTTGGCGGCGGACTCTGCTGGGCGTGGTGGGTGCGAAGGCGTCCCTCGACCTGCGCGCGCCTTTGCGAGCGCGGCGCAGGACGAACCTGCGCAGGCCAACGGTCGGGACGAGCGAAGGGGCGCAGCGGGCGGAGAGTCCGGCGCGGTTGCGCATGCGCCGGCTGGACCTTGGCCGACTTGGTCTTGGCCGGTTTCTTCCGGCTCGCGCTCTTGAAGACATCGATCAAGGCCTGGATGTCGCCGCTCTCGATGTCGGCCCTGCAGTCCTTGTCGTCGAACTCGATGGTGGCGCCGCCGGTGTGGAGCGTGCAACGCAGCTTGCCGTTGAAGTTGGGCATGCGGAAACGCACGCCGTCGATGAGGACCTTGGCCAGCGACTTGTCGAGGTAGATCTGGCCGCTGTCGATCGACAGTCGACCGAGCTGGAGGTCGAGCTTGTCGACGGTGATGCCGTACTTGGTGTCGCCCTTGCGGCGCAGCGCATGGAACTGTCCGCTGAGCTTGCTGTCGACCGCGTTCGACAGCGCCTCGGGCAGCCAGGGTCGCATCTCGATCGCCTTGCGAAGGTTGATGTCGGAGTCGACCCAGAACGGCGATCGGTCACTGCCGTCGCCGCCCCACTTGGCCGACAGCCGCACCTCGCCGTCGGCGCCGCGCGCGATGAACTCGTCGACCGAACCTTCGTCGACCGCGAGGTCGTACACGCCGTGCAGCGCGTCGAGCGAGAGCAAGAGCGGCGGCTCGAGCAGCGACAGCTTGTAGGTCAGGCCGGTCGCCTTGAGCGAGACGCTCGGGTAGAACACGATCGGGCCGGTGACCACGGCCTCGAGGGTCACGTCGTCGCCGCCGATGTCGGGGTCCACCGACTGGCGGAGGAGCGGCCCGGCGTTGGTGACCTTCGTGGTGACGTCCCAGATGCCGCCGTAGGGCGTGTCCCAGTAGTCGATCATGGCGCCGTGGATGCTGGCGTCGGCGCCGTTCTTGGTCTCGACGCTGAGGTCGAAGGTCAAGGTGTTGGCGACCGGGTCGGTTGGCCACCCGCCGGGGAGCTGGGCAAGGCGGCGGACCTCGACGCTCTTGACCGGGAACGAGTACTCGCCGTGGGGTTTCCAGGCGCCGTCCTTGGCCCGGTCGTAATACAGGTCGATCTGGCCCTCGCCGCCGGTCATCGACATCGAGACGTAGAACTTGGGCACCAGCGGATCCGACGGGTCCATATAGAAGAAGCCCTTGCCCGACACGTTGGCGACGGCGCCGCGGAACAAGTAGCCCTCGCCGATGGGCTTGGTGCGGATCTCGAGGTCGAGGTCCCGGACCTCGAAGTCGCGCAGGTCCCATAGCGGCGACGAGGCCGCGAACACGCCGGCGTGAAAGCCGGCCGAACGCCGGCCATAGAAGGCGGCGATGATGCTGAACACCGAGATGTCGTAGTCGTGGAGCGGGTAGGGCTCCTTGACCTCGCGGAGGACCGCTTCGCCACCGTGGATCACGACCTTGCGCAGGACGAAGTCGTGGCGTCCGAACATGAGCGAGTGCAGGTCGAGTTCGGCCGTGATCTTTTCGGTCTTGACCACGCTCTCCCCCTCACCGTCCCAGATCTGCACGCCGCGCAAGGTCACGCCGATCCAGCCGCCGCTCACCACTTTGGGCATCGCCGACATCGGCCACTCGATGGTGCCGATGGCGATCTTGCCGCGCATCCGGGCGTTCATCATGGTGCAGATGTTCG
The DNA here is from genome assembly GCA_005779305.1 of Myxococcales bacterium. GTDB lineage: Bacteria > Myxococcota_A > Polyangia > Haliangiales > Haliangiaceae > UBA2376. Next base: position 12,120 of record SXJR01000153.1, on the reverse strand, counting down.
AGGCCAGGTCCGGGCCCTCGAACTGGATGCGCACCACGGCCACGGCGCTGCCCAGGAGGAGCAGGAGGGTCAGGACCACGCCGACGATCCACCAGCGGAGCCGCCGACGACCGCTGGTTGGCCGCGCTCGTTGCAAGGGATCCGAAATTACCACGTGTCCCACACGATCCCGACGGGGGCGGCTACCCGCGAAACAGCGGCATCCGGTTTCGCTTGCCGTCGTCAATCGGACCGCTCATAAAGGAAGTACGGGCTCTCGAAGAGAGGTATTCATGTCGAGCGACTCGATGGACGACGTCGACGGGAAGCGTGATCAGCTGCCGGTGCTGCACCGCGAGGTGCTCCGACCCACCTCGGACCGCGGTCGTCTGGCCGCGCTGGCCACCATCTGTTCCCTGGCCGGCGTCGCCCTCGGGTTCGCCCTGGCCGGGACGATGTTTGCGTCCATCCCGATCTCGGCCCGGGTGTCGGCATTCCCCGCCGGCGCACATGTCCGCTGTGCCGCCGAGACTCCAGCCTGGATCGGTGTGGGTATCCGCGGTGACGGCCCCACCCGCGGCGCCTGGGTGCGTAGCGTGCGTCCTGGCTCGCCGGCCGCGGCCAACCAGCTCATGGTCGGGGATGTGATCACCGCCATTGATCAGTACCCCGTCGCCGATGACGACACGCTCGTGCGCTCCGTCCGCTCGCGTCGACCTGGGACCGCCGTGACGCTCACCGTCCAGCGAGGCGAGTTGCGCTTCGACCGGTCGCTGGTGCTCGAGCAGATGCCACCGACGATCTGGAAGTCGGAGCTGGCGCTCGAGCGCCGCGGCGCCCGGAACGCCTCCCGCTAGGCCGCGGCGCCGGCGCGCTCGTCACAGGCAGAAGCCGGCGGTACCGTCGCTGTTGATCTGGACGCAGGTACCGGCGATCGACTCGGCGGTCTCGAACGTGATGGCGACCTCATCGCCGACGGTGGCCGGGAACGGATCGGTCGGGCCCACGCTGCCGTCGGGACGGGCGGTGGTGATGATGCCCAGGCCCCGATCGCGGTTGTAGACGTACACGATCGCGTCGGCGTAGTTGGGCTCGGGGTCGTAGGTGAAGCGCGCCGCCCCACCGGCCACGTCGACCGTGAAGGACATGCGCTCGGGCTCGGGCGGCGGGATCGGGATCGAGGGCGTCACGCACGCTGCGAGGGCGAAACCCAGGACGGCTGCCAGGGCGAGCTGCGAACGAAGAATCACGAGTCGATCGTACGCAAGAACCAGTCCGAAAACACCAACGGCCCAAGTTCTCGGGATCCCAGGGATCCCCTCGAACTGGGCCGTCAACGCTGCTGGCGACTGCCAACCGGGTTGGCGCAGTACCCGCCAGCGCGCCGCGTCAGCGCGTGCGCTTGACCTTGAACGGCACCATCACCGACACGCCCACGCCCACGAACAGGTGGTGCAGGAAGCGGCTGTCGTCGTCCTGGACCGCCAGGTCGGCGTTGAAGTCCGCACCCGAGGGGTTGTCCTTGAACGCGTAGTCCCGGATCGCCAGGTCGAGGGCGAGGAACTCGTTGATGAACACGTGGATGCCGCCGCCGAGGTACAGGCCCGGGCGGAAGCCGCTGTTGAGCGGGGGGTCGTTGTTGGGATTATCGTCGGCGTTGACCAGCGGATCGGCGGGGGCGGGGTCGATCCCGGGCATCGGGTCGTTGCAGATGCTCGAGGCGCAATCCGACTTGAGGGTGGCGAACGAGAGGCCAGCCTGGAAGTAGAAGTCGAAGTTGACGTACGCCTTGCCGAAGGCGGCCATCTTGCCGTACCAGGGCGTGAGGCTGGCGTAGATCGAGCCGTGCAGCGGGATGGTGTTGAGGCGCTGCGTGAACTCCTGCACCGACGGCTCGCGCGTCATGTTGTTGACGTCGGGCTCGAGGGTCTCGACCACGCGCTTGGTGAGCTTGGTGTCGAGCGAGGTCGAACCGACGATCATGCCGCCGATCGAGAACATGTCGCCGAGGTGGTACTCGAGCTTGAGGCCGGCGCCGATGAAGTGGCGGAAGTCGGCGTTGATCGTCGACTCGAACATCGGCGTCGCCTCGAGGCGCTTGGCCACGAGCAGCAGACGATGACGGACGGCGGGCTGCTCGTCGAGCGCGCTGCGGCGAGGGGGCGGGTCGTCGGCCGAGGCCACCGACGGAATCAGGAGCGCGGTCGCGGCGAAGAGGCCGGCGAGCGTGACGGACGTGAAAGACTGGTTCTTCATGGGTCTCTCCGGTCCGCTCAGCGGAAGGTGGTGTACTCGAAGGTCGGCGGGATCCAGAAGCTCACGCCGATCTGGAACATGACGTTGTTGATGAGCGCCGAGTCGGCGTTTTCCTTGGCCACATCCGGCGAGGTGAACATGGTGTCGCTGCGGCCCACCGGCTCGAACCTGTCGACAAAGATGTAGTCGCGGATGCCGACGTTGACGGTCAGCCACTGGAAGAGGAAGAAGCGCATCGACGCGCCGATGTTGGGCGTGATGAGCAGGTTGTTGAACGAACCGAAGCGCGGATCGCGGGGGACCACCTCGGACTGGGTCACGCCGACGCCGGCGGTGAAGTACGTCTCCCAGGCGACCAGCTTCTGGTCGAGGATCGCGAACTTCCCGTAGACCGGCACATAGTGGAAGTTGAGCGCCGCCGAGAAGTTGTACTTGTTGATCGTCGGCAGGCGGCGAGCCTGGCGACCGACGAGGTCGAAGGGCTCTCGGAACTGCTTGGTGTAGTACTGACCCTCGACGCCGACGGCGAGCACGTCGGTGAGGAAGTAGTTGAACTGCGCGCCGGCGGCGTAGTGCCGGATCATGTTGTCGTTCATCGTCGTCGACAGGAACGGCATCAGGTCGGTGCGCCGGATCTTGAGGAACGGCTTGCGCATCACGACGACGATGTCCTGCCACGACACCGGCTTGAGCTCGCGCGAGGTGGTGTCGATCTTCACCGTGTCGGTGGGGTCGGCCGCGAGGTCGGTCTCGAGGTCCTTCTCGCCCTCGCCGTCCATCTCGATCTCGCCTTCGTCGACGGGACCGGCGCTGCCGCTGCCGTCACCTTCGCCGTCCATCTCGATCTCGTCGTCGCCTCCTGGCTGGGCGGCGGCGAGGCCTCCCCAACCGAGGATTGTTGCCGAGACGACGATCGCCCCGAGGGTGGTCGCGAGGGTGGATGGCCTGACCATGGGAAGGTGCTGTCCGCGCATTTCGTTCGCGTCTCCTGTCTCGGAGTCCGTCGACCTACCGGGAGTGTTCAAAATCCCTTGCAATTCCGGGACCTTGCCCCTCTTCCCGTGAAGCCTGGCGCACTATATCACGCACATTTTTCAGATCTCAAGACGGATGCCGCCAATCCGTGTTGCATCACGAGGGCTTGCTCGTTTGTCCGCTCGCTAGGCGGCGCTGGCCTCGTCGGCGTCCTCGTAGAGCGCCTCGACGAAGGCGCGGGGATCGAACGGGCGAAGATCGTCGATCTTCTCGCCCACCCCGACGTAGCGGACCGGCACCTTCAGCTCGTCGCAGATCCCCAGGATCACGCCGCCCTTGGCCGAGCCATCGAGCTTGGTGATGACGATGCCGGTGATCTCCATGGCGTCCTTGAAGGTCCTGGCCTGGGTGATGGCGTTCTGGCCGGTAGTGGCGTCGAGGACCATCCAGGTTTCGTGGGGGGCTCCGGGCATGGCCTTGTCGATCACGCGGCCGACCTTCTTCAGCTCGTCCATCAGATCGGTCTTGGTGTGGAGGCGTCCGGCGGTGTCGCAGATGACGATGTCGGCCTGCTCGTCGACGCCGCGCTTGACGGCGTCGAAGATGACACTCGACGGGTCGCCGCCGGCCTTGCCTTTCACCACGGGCACGCCGGCGCGCTCGCCCCAGATCTCGAGCTGCTCGGTGGCGGCGGCGCGGACGGGGTCGCCGGCGGCCAGGACGACCTTCTTGCCGTCCCCTGTCAGGCGGGCGGCCAGCTTGCCGCTCGTCGTGGTCTTTCCGACGCCGTTGACACCGAGTACCAGGAGCACGAACGGCCGGGCCCGTCCGAAGTCGACCGGCGCCGCGCCGACGTCGAGGATCTGGCCCGAGGTCTCGCGGATCTTGGTCCAGATCCTGGCCGGATCGGTCAGCTCGTCCTTGGTCAGGCCCTTCTTCACCGCGTCGAAGATGCGGTCCGCCGCCCGGGGCCCGATGTCGGCCGTGAACAAGACCTCCTCGAGCTGGGGCAGGACATCCTGGTCGATCTTCTTCTTGCCGAAGATCTTGCCCAGCCGGGCCACGAAGCCTCCCCGGGTCTTGGCCAGGCCGGCGCGAAACGCCTCGCGAGTCTCTCCATCGACCGCCGCGTCCGAGCCCGAGCCCGTGCCCGGGCGCTCGTCTTCCTCTTCTTCCTCTTCCTCCTCGTCGTCCTCGTCGTCCTCGTCGTCCTCCGGCTCTGCTTCCGGCACCGGGCGCTTCTTCGCCGGCCTCTTCACCGGCGGGCGCTTGCGCTCGCGAACCGGCTTCGCCGGTTGCGGCTCGCCGAGCACGCGCTCCTGGACCGACCGGGCGCTGGCTTCGCGGCTCTTGTTGCCGGCGCGGCGCAGGAGCAGCAGCGCGATGATCACGGCCGCCATGACGACGAGCAGCGTGACGATCTGCGAGACCGAGATGAGCATGTAGCCCGCGGTTATAGCGCCGCGCCGGCCCGCTCGGCCAGCGCAGCGGCGACCTTGGCTTCGGCCGCCGGCAGGAGGCCCTCGTCCGGCACCCGGGCCGAGAAGTACGCCTCCTCGACGAACGAGGTCAGCTCGGCCAGCCGGACCGGTGGGACGGCGGCCCGCACGTGGTCGACGATCTGCCGCGGCGACCAGATGCCCCACAGGTCGGGCGAAGGCAGGACCGGCAGGGCGGCGCGCCGGTAGAGGGTGAAGATCTTCTCGCGCACCGGGACCAGATCGATCCGCGCGCCCCGCAGCTCGCCGCGGTGGGGGATGGTCAGGCTGAAGTGCTCGGTGACGTGGCCCGGCGCCGCCACCCGCACCGACCACTCGCCCGGCGCCAGCTCCTCGAGCGCGAACGTGCCGTTCTCGCCGCTGACGGCGCGGCGGACCTCGGTGCCGAGGGAAACCAGGAGCTCCGCGTCGACGACGGGCCGGTGACGGACGGCGTCGCGCACCGCGCCGGCGAAGCCGTGATCCTGGGCGCGGCGGAGGGTCGAGACCAGGCTGGCGCGCACCGGCTCGAGGCCGCCGCGAACCTCGACCTGGGCCGCGCTGGGCGCAGGCGGAGGCTCGGGCTTGCGCCAAGGGCGGCGGCGGCCGATGACGAAGCCGATGGCGACCAGCGCGGTCGCGGCGAAGGCGGCGATGGTGATCCCGACCGGCGCCGGCCGGCGGGTGCTGATATTGATGAACGCGGGGCCCGAGCGGCTCGAGCGACGCCAGCGCTCGCTGGTCTCGGCCACGGTCTGGAGGGAGTGTTTGCCGGCGCCGAGCAGGTCGGCGGCGGCATCGATGCGGTACGCGCCGTCGGCGCCGGTGGAGGTCGCGCCCAGCCGGCGGTCGCCGGCGATCAGGGCGACGGCCGCGTTGGCGACCGGCGCGCCGTCCTCGTCGCGCACGGTGCCGCGGGCGCGGATGGTGCCCTCGAAGGCGACGCTGTCGTCGCCCAGCGACAGGTCGATGCGGGTGCCGGTCGACAGCTCGAACGTGGCCTCGACCGACGCCGGGCCGTGGCCGGCGTCGCCGGCGAAGCGGGCTCGCACCCGCTTGGGACCGGGTCCGAAGATGTCGGCGCGTTTCATCATCACCGGGTTGCCGGTGGTGGCCTGGACGTCGACGTGGGGCTCGGCGGCATCGGCGGCGCTGAAGCGCATGGTCACTGGCAGCTCGACCCGGATGGCGTCGGCGCGCGCGTCGGCCGTGACCAGCACCCCCAGCGGCGTCGTCGAGACGTCGAGAGTCAGGTCGACCGGGGCCCGCGACGGATCGACGCCGCGCTCCGTGAGCGAGGCGGGATCGAAGCGGTCGTCGCCGGCGACCTGGATGTCGATGTCGATCGGTCCGGCGCTGGCGGTGGCGATGATGTCAAAGGTGCCGTCCTGGGCCGTGATGACCGGGTAGACCGTGCCCTCGATGGTGATCGAGACGTCGAGGCCGCCCACGCCCTGGGTGCTGGCCCGGTCGACGACGGTGCCGCTCACCGTCACCAGGCCGTCGTCGCGCCTGCGCACGGAGCGGAGCTGGACGTCGGAGCGGGCCCGGATCGAGATGATCGGCGCGGCGGTGGCCAGGTCGGAGGCGGCCAGCTCGGGGGCGAGCGCCAGGGCAACCCCCAGGAGTGCCTGGAACGTGAGCGGCAGGTGGCGCCGGCGCATCCACGGCTTGGATAACACGGCAGCGATTCCGGTTCCCGCTCGTTGCAGGCGCGTGCTACGCCCATGTTCGCCAAACCAGTGGCACTCCGGATGTCAGAGGGACCAGGGAATCTCGGGCGCCTACATGCGGATCAAGCGGGTAGAGATCATCGGTTTCAAGTCGTTCTGTGATCGGGCGGTCATCGCGATCGACCAGCCCATCACGGCGGTGGTGGGACCCAACGGCTGCGGCACGTCCAACATCGTGGACGCGATCCGCTGGTGCATGGGCGAGCAATCGGCCAAGCACCTGCGCGGAAAGGCCAGGGAGGACGTCATCTTCGCCGGCTCCGAGACCCGCGGGCCGGCGCCGATGGCCGAGGTGTCGCTGACGTTCGATGACGTGGGGTTCTCGGCCGAGACCCTGGCCATGGCGCGTGAGGGGGACGAGGCGGCGGCGGAGGCGGCGATGGCGACGGTTGATGCGGTGAAGGTGCCCGTGGGAGAGGGAGAAGGAGAGGGCGAGGGGCAAGGGCAAGGGCAAGGGCAAGGGCAGGGGGACGGGGAAGACGGAGAGGGAGATGACGAGGGTGGGTTCGACGCCAGTGCCATGGAGAAGGTCGTCGTCTATGACGAGCACGGGTTGCCGATCGCCAGCGCGTCGGATGCGGTGAAGGAACTGCTCGAGGATCAGGAGCCGCTCGACTTCACGCGCTACACCGAGGTCACGATCAGCCGCCGGCTGTATCGCGACGGCACCAGCCAGTACTTCATCAACAAGGTGCCGTGTCGCCTGCGCGACGTGACCGACTTCTTCCTCGGCACCGGCGTCGGGACCAAGGCCTACGCCATCATCGAGCAGGGCCGCATCGGCCAGATCGTCTCGTCGCGCCCGCAAGATCGCCGCGCCATCATCGAGGAGGCGGCGGGCATCACCAAGTTCAAGAGCAAGAAGAAGGCGGCCGAGCGCAAGCTCGAGCAGACCAAGCAGAACCTGCTGCGGGTCAGCGACATCGTGGTCGAGCTCGAGAAGCGCATGGGGACCTTGCGCCGGCAGGCCCAGAAGGCCGAGCGCTACCGCACCTACAAGGCCGAGCTCCGCGATCTGGATCTCTGGAAAGCGTCGCACCGCTTCCTGGAGCTGCACGCCGACGATCAGCGCGTGCGTGGCCGCCTCACCGAGGCCGCCGACGAGCTGGTCGGCGTGCGGGCCGCCTTCGACACCCGCGACGCCGCGGTGGTGAGCGAGCGCGCCGAGCTCGCCGTCGAGGAGCGGCGGCTGTCCGGGGTGCAGGAGGTCATCTACGAGCTCGAGAACCGGGTCCGCCTGGCCGAGAGCAAGATCGGCTGGCAGACCCGCGAGGCCGACGACCTCGACGGGCGCTCCACGGCGGCCGCCGCCGAGATCGAGACCCTGGACGCCGAGCGCACGGCGGCCGCGGCCCAGCTGGCCCAGCTCGAGGCCGAGCTGGCCGAGCTGGTGGCGCTGGTCGGGCTGGGCGACGACGAGGCCGCGCGCTGCGAGGCCCTCGCCGGCGAGGCCCGGCAGACGCTGGCCAACGCCCAGGGCCGGCTCGACGAGGCCCGCGCCGAGATGGGGCGCGCCCGTACCGAGGCGGCGACGGCGACGGCGCAGGCCGAGTCGGTGGCGCGGCGGCGCGAGGACGGCGAACGCCGCCTGGCCCGCGTGTCCGACGAGCTCGAGCAAGCGCTGGCGCGGCAGAAGGAGCTCGAGCGCGAGGCGCGCAAGACCGGCGACACGCTGGTCGAGCTCAAGCAGACCCGGCTCGATCTCGGCGCGCAGACCGAGGGCTTCGAGGCCCGGCGCGAGCGGCTGGCCGAGCAGGTCCACGAGGGCGAGGCCCAGGTCGAGACGCTGCGCACCGAGGCTCATCGGCGGCGCTCGCGCCTGGTCTCGCTGACCGAGATCCAGGAGCGTTACGAGGGCTTCGCCCGCGGCACGCGCGCCGTGATGCAGCAGTCGGGCGCGATCGGCGCCGGCAACATCCGCGGCCTGGTCGCCGACGTGGTGCGCGCGCCGGAGACGCTCGAGCTCGCGGTCGAGGCCGCCCTGGGCGATCGCCTGGGCGGCGTGCTGGTCGTGGATCACCACGCTGGCGTGGCCGCGATCGGTTACCTCAAGGCCCAGAACGCGGGCCGCTCGGCGTTCGTGCCGCTGTCAGTCGGGGACGCGCCGGCGCTCCACGCGGCAACCCACGATCCCGACGCCGAGGCCGCGCTCGAGCGCGCGCTCGACGACAGCCGGATGGCGACGATGACGGCGACGATGACGGCGACGATGACGGCGACGGCGACGGGCGAGCTCGCCGACGGCGCCGTGGCCAGCGACGCCAGCGACGACGTCGTCGGCGACGACCTGGCCGGCGCGCCGTCGTGGAGCGCCGCCGCCGCCGCGCTCGAGAGTGGATCGAGCGGCATCCTGGTCGAGGATCACACCGAGCTGCACGCCGCCGCTGCCGCCATCGGTGGCGAGGGCGTGCTGGGCCGCCTGGTCGATCTGGTCGGCTTCGCCGACGGCTACGACGGCGTGGGGCCGAGCCTGTTCGGCGACTGTGTCGTCGTCGACACTCTCGACCGCGCGGTCGAGCTCCACCGCGCCGGCGCCCCTGGCACCCTGGTCACGCTCGACGGCGATCTGGTCGACGAGCGCGGCGTGGTCGCGGGCGGCTCGCGCGAGGCGCAGGGCGCAGGCGTCCTGGCCCAGAAGCGCGAGATCCGCGAGCTCGAGCAGATCGTCGACAGCCTCGATCGCGAGCTGACCGAGGCCACGGCCCGGCTGGTCACCGCCAAGACCGAGTTCAAGCAGCTCGATCGCGCCATCGAGGGCCTGCGCGGCCAGGCCCACGAGGGCGATCTGGCCATCATGGGTCACGAGAAGGACGCGTCGCGCCAGCATGCCGACCTGTCGCGGTTGCGCGAGCGAGCCGGCCAGCTCACCGGCGAGCGCATGGAGCTCGATGAGCGGCTGGCCCACGCCGCGCGTGAGGCCGAGGCGCTGACCGCGCGGCGCGCCGACGCCGAGGAGCGGGTCGATCGCTTCGAGAAGGAGCAGCTCGGCCTGATCGAGGGCGTGACCGGCGGGCGCGAGCGGGTCGACCTGGCCGGTGCCGCCCTGACCGAGGCCCGCGTCCGCGCCGCCCAGACCGCCGAGAAGCGGGCGTCGGTGGAGGCCGCGACTCTGCGCCTGGCCAACACCGAGCGCGATCTGGGGGCGCGCATCGAGCGCCTGCGCGAGACCATCGCCACCGGCTCGACCCGTGCCGCCGAGCTGCGCGCCGACGCAGCCGCGCTGGCGGTCGAGCTCGAACAGCACCGCGGCAGGCGGGCCGAGCACGCGGCCGAGCTCGAGGCCGGCCGCGCCGCTTATGACGAGCGCTACAACGCCCTGGCCCATCTCGAGATCGAGGCCCGCGAGCTGCGCGGCCAGGCCGACAAGCTGGCGGCCGAGGTCGGGCACCTCGAGGTGCGGGCCGCCAGCCTCGACGGCGCGCGCCAGCAGCTGAGCGAAAACGTGCTCGAGAAGTACCAGCTCGACATCGCCGAGGTGGTGCCCGAGTACCACCAGCGCGGCCTCACCGGCGCCGTCGAGGACGAGCGCGCCGCCGAGCTCCGCGAGCTGATCGAGCGGATGAGCGGCGACATCAACCTGACCGCGATCGAGGAGTACCAGGAGGTGGCACGCCGCTTCGAGTTCCTCACCGGCCAGAAGGCCGACCTCGAGAACGCGGTCGGTCAGCTCGAGCGCGCCATCGACAAGATCAACAAGACCTCGCGCCGCCTGTTCCGCGAGACCTTCGCGTCGGTCAACGCCACCTTCAAGGAGGTGTTCCCGCGCCTGTTCCGCGGCGGCAACGCTCACCTGTCGCTGGCCACCGGCAAGGACGGCGAGGGCGCCGAGGTCGACGTGCTCGAGGCCGGCGTCGAGATCTTCGCCCAGCCGCCGGGCAAGAAGAACGTCACCGTCGACCAGCTCTCGGGCGGCGAGAAGGCGCTCACCGCGGTCGCCCTGGTGTTCTCGATCTTCCTCATCAAGCCGTCGCCGTTCTGCATCCTCGACGAGGTCGACGCCCCGCTCGACGAGTCCAACGTCGATCGCTACAACGAGATCGTGCGCGAGATGACCGACCGCTCGCAGTTCATCGTGATCACGCACAACAAGCGCACGATGGAGCAGGCCGACAACCTGTACGGCGTGACCATGCAGGAGGCCGGCGTCTCCAAGCTGGTCACCGTGAATCTGAGCAAGCTGGGCGACAAGCGGACTGCCGCCGCGTGATCACCGGGCCCGTTGAGCCAGGGGATGCGCCGCCAGCCAGGCCTCCAGCTCGTCGACGCCCTCGGGATCCTTGTCGGCCTTCCACGCGGTGAGGACCGATTCGGCGAGGGCGCGGGCGCGTGGGCGCTCGGAGGGCGTGGACCAAAGGGCGCGGGCGAGGGCGACCTCGATGCGGGTCTTCTGGCCGGCGGCCTGCTCGTGGGTGGTCAAGGCCAGCGCGCGCTCGAGGACGGCGCGGGCCTCGGCGTCGCGGCCCAGGTCGGCGAGGCTCTCGCCGATGCCGGCGGTGGTGCTGACCGTGAGCGGACTGTCCTTGCCGTACTTCTTCTCGGCGATGACCAAGGCCTGCTGGTAGCGGGGCAGCGCCTTCTGCGGCTGCTTCAGGAACCGGTACTGCTTGCCGAGCAGACGCAGGGCCGCGGCCTGGGCCGGGTGCTCGCCGGCGCCGTTGCCCTCGCGGATGGCGAGGCTGCGCAGCGCCGCGGCCTCGCCCTCGGCGGCGTGGCCGGTCTGGGTGAGGTTCAAGCCGAGCATGTCGAGGGCGTCGGCGACCTGGTTGTGGTTCGGGCCCATCTTGGCCTCGAACAGGGCGAGGCCGCGCCGGTAGGCGACGGTGGCGTCGTCGAGGCGCCGGAGCTTGCGCAGCACGTTGCCCAGGTTCTGCAGCGAGCGGCCGAGGTCGGTCGAGGTCGGATCGATCTCCTCCTGGATCGCGATCACCTCGCGCAGCATGGCCTCTGACTCGGCGAAGCGTCCGTCCTCGCGCAGCAGCACCGCCGCCGTGTTCATCATGCGGGCCAGGTTGGGGTGGCGCACTCCGAGCGCGGCCCGGGTCATGGCGATGGCGCGGTCCTCGGTGGTCAGGGCCTCGCCGTTCTGTCCCAGGGCCTCGAGGATGATGGCGCGCAGGTGCAGGGCGCGAGCGAGACCCACGGCGTCCCGCGGCACCGTGCGCTCGCGCTCGGCGATGCAGCGATCGACCTGGGTCAGCGCCGGCGCGTAGGCGCCACCGACCCACTGATCGAGGGCGCGCGCGCAAGCCAGGCGGGCGGCGCGCACCGGCGTGGCGCCCAGGCGCTCGATCAGCGCGTCGGCAGTGAGCCCGGCTTGCTGCGCGTCCTGGCCGCGCTGCAGGCGCAGGCCGTAGGTCTCGACCAGCTGGGTGGCGAGACGGAAGCGGACCTCGTCGTCGCCGGCGCTCTCGGCGGCCAGCATCGCCTCCTGGGCCGAGCGCTCGGACTCGGGCCAGCGATCGCCGACGATGTGCAGCTTGTTGACCAGCAACAACGCCGCGACCACCAGCGGAGGATGATCGAGGGTGCGGGCGCGGGCGAGCGCGGTCGTGACCCGGGGCTCGCGATCGCCGACGCGGCCGATGTCGAGCTCGGCCGAGAGCGTGGCGATGTCTTGCTCGGCCGCGCGGACCTCGGCGGCGCGCGCCGGATCGGCGGGCAGGGGGGCGCCGCGCGCCAGCGCGGCGGCATCGGCGCAG
>SXJR01000152.1 GCA_005779305.1 Myxococcales bacterium | reverse complement strand
GTGGCCGGCGTCGATCCATCCAGCAACAACCCCGAGGCCGGCGTGCCGTCCTTCGTGTCGCCCGAGGTGCGATCACGGCCGCAAGGTCACGCCCGAGGTCACCGCCGAGCACCGCGGCGCGCTCGGCGGCCATGCGCTCGGCCTGAGCCTGCTCGGCGGCCTCGCGGGCCGCGTTGAGCCGGGCCTGCTGCGCCTCGGAGCTGTCGTCGAGCTCGGCGGCCAGCTCGGGCGGGAGCTCGACCGCCTTCATCGACTTGGAGGCGCGCACCGCTTCCTTCACGTCGGACGCCGAGATGGCGAGGTGATCGCTCAGATCGACCGAAACCTCATCGTCGTCGAAGTCGACACCCGTCGACGGACGCGGCAGGTTGGTCGGCCCGTCGTCCTCGGCGTCGGGGCGCGTGGTCGGCCGCATGCTCGCCAGCGGCATCTCGGCCGGCGGCGGCGTCGGTGCCTCGAACTCCATCACGATCTCACGGTTGCCGGCGGCCCCCAGCTCGGGGCCTCCACCGTACGACACCGCTTCGGATGGACGGGCGGCGTGCCCGCCGGCGACGCCCAGCTCGAAATCACCGACTGGCAGCTCGTCGTCGTGCGAGGCCTGCGAACCCGCGTGCCCGAGCTCGACGGCCGCGATCGGGCCGCCGTGCGCCGCGCGCGGCGCAGCGACCACCCCGCGGGCCAGCTCGCCGACGTCGTCGGCAGCGGCGCCCGTGGCGAGGTACCCGAGCTCGTCCAGCGTGGTGATGACCGTGGTCAATTCCTTGGGCGACGGCTCGATGCCCAGATCTTCCTTGGCCCACTGCACCAGCCCCGCCACGTCACGCTCGCCGTCCATGGCGCACGCGAGCGAGTACTCGACGTCGTAGAACCGGAAGCCGTTGCCGGTATCGGGATCGACGACATCGATGTAGCGGTGACCGTCTTCCTCGATCGGCTCGGCGACGAGGTCGGTGCGAAAACGCGGACGGGCGATGGTCGACTGCATCAGCTCCCTCGTTTGAGCTCGGTGAGCACCAGCTTGGCCACGGCCTTGAGCGTGTCGAACACGCCCACGCCCTTGGTGGCGACGGCCTCGAATTGCGGCACCTTGGTCGGGTTGAGGACCTCGGTCAGTTCCTCGAGCGGCGCCGAGTTGGGCAGGTCGCGCTTGTTGAACTGGACGCAGTAGGGGAGCTTGTCGAGGTCGTAGCCCTGCTCGGCGAGGTTGGTGCGCAGGTTGTCGAGCGACTCGATGTTCGCTTCCATGCGCTCGACCTGCGAATCACCGACGAAGACCACGCCGTCGACACCCTTGAGGATCAGCTTGCGGCTCGCGTCGTAGAACACCTGGCCTGGCACCGTGTAGAGATGGAAGCGGGTGCGGAAGCCACGGATCTCGCCCAGCGACAGCGGGAGGAAGTCGAAGAACAGCGTGCGCTCGGTCTCGGTGGCGAGGGAGATCATCTTGCCCTTCGCCTCGGGATTGGTCTTGTTGTAGATGTACTGGAGATTGGTCGTCTTCCCGCACAGACCCGGCCCGTAGTAGACGATCTTGCAGTTGATCTCGCGCGACGAGTAGTTGATGAAGCTCATTAGCGTTCCTCGTCCCGCACTCAGTCGTTGAACAGGTTGTCGATGTCGTCGTCGGTGATCTCGGCGAAGACCGACGGCTGGTTGCCGGCCTCGCTCTTCTTCACCAGCGCCTCGAGCACGATCGTGAGCTCGGCGGCAGCCTTGCGCACACGGAGGCGGACGAGACCGAGCGAGCTGCGCTCGTCGAACAGCACCAGCAAGATCACGCGGGCGCCGACGATCGAGATGTGGACGTTGGTCTTTTCGCCCTCGTGGAACTGCCCGGCGAACTCCTTCTCCGCGAGCAGGGAGGCGATGCCGCCGGTCGCGGCCACATTGCCCGCGGTCAGCGAAGACAGCGAGGTCACGTCCAGGTGTTCGACCTCGCCGGACTGGGCGATCGCCTGTCCGTTCTTGTCGATGACCAGCACCGCCTTGGCGTTGCTGTCGCGCTGCAGCACGTCGCAGATCGCCGTGAGCTGCTGCAGCTCCTCTTCGTACATCACCAGTTGGTTGGACATCGCGCCTGGGCTCCCTGCCAGCCTTCCGAAGATCGGATTCGCGACGAGAACGGGACATGGCACCCCGGTTCCAGTCTGCGTGCCAAGGTAGCAGACCGGCAAAGATTCTTTCAACCTTTCCGGGCAGATAACATCCCCCGGGAGCGCGCCGTTCCTGACCGACCCCGGACCAACCGGGTGAACCCGAACGCTCGCTAATCGCTCGTTAGAGCGGGGACCGGCCGGCCAGAGCGCGCGCGATCGTTGCCTGATCGGTGTACTCGAGGTCACCGCCGACGGGCAGCCCGGTGGCGATGCGAGACACCTTCACGCCGATTGGCTTGACCAGGCGCGCCAGGTACATCGCCGTCGATTCGCCCTCGACGGTGGGAGCGGTCGCGATGATGACCTCGGAGACCGCCACCCCTCCCTCGGGCGCGGGGCCGAGCCGGCGGACCAGCTCGGCGATGCGCAGGTCGTCGGGGCCGATGCCCTCCAGCGGAGACAGGACGCCGTGGAGGACGTGGTAACGGCCGCGGAAGTGGCTGCCACGTTCGATGGCCAGCACGTCCGACGGCTGCGAGACCACGCACAGGATCTCGGGCTCGCGCCGTGGGTCGGCACACAGGCGGCACGGATCGTTCTCGGTCAACGTCATGCACACCGAGCACAGCCCGATCTTCTCGGTGGCGTCGATCAGCGCCTGGGCCAGGTCCCGGACCTGCTGGGTTGGCGAGCGCACCAGGTGCATGGCCAGGCGGGTGGCCGACTTCTCCCCGATGCCGGGCAGGCGCGCGAGCTCCTGCACCAGGCGCTGGATGAGGTCCGCCACTAGAACGGCATTCCGGGCATCCCCGGAATGTTCATCCCACCCATCACCTTCGACATGTGAGCCTTGGTGATCTCGCGCATCCGCGTGTTGGCGGCGTTGACCGCAGCGGTGATGAGATCCTCGAGCATGGCCACGTCCGACGGATCGACGACGGCCTTTTCAAGCTTCACCTTCACCAGGTCGAAGTTGCCGTTGACGGTGACGCTCACCATGCCGCCGCCGGCCTGACCGTCGGCGGTCATCGAGGCGACCTCTTCTTGCGCCTTGGCGACGTCGGCCTGCAGCCGCTGCGCCTGCTTCATCAGCGCGCCAATATCGGGCATCTTCGGATTAGACATCGGTCTTGATCTCCTTGATGGCACCGCCGAAGGTCTCGAGGACCAGGCGGGTCATCGGGTGCTCACGCGCCTCGGCCTCGCGGCGGCGGCGCTCGTCATCGGCCTTGGCCCGGGTCTCCTCGACCGTCGAGCGCGTCATCGTCGCCGCGTTCTCGGACTCGCTCAACATCTTCACGCTGAGCCGGGTCTGCTTGCCTGACAGCTCGCACAGCACGCCTCTCACCACCTCCACCTGCTCCGGCGCGCGCGCCATCTCGGCCAGCGTGTAGTCCGCCGAGAACCCCAGCTCGACCAGCTCCGGTCCGAAGTTCAGCACCCTCGCGTGCTGGTAGTTGCCGAACACGCTCAATCGCTTCCTCGCCTCGAGCGTGTCGAGGACGGCGGCCCAGCTGAATTGCGTCCTTCGACTCGGCTCCGCCTCGCTCAGGACGGCCGGTTCGGGTGGGGCGACGGTTGGCGGCGCAACGGGCGTCGGAAACGCCGTCGGGATCGTGGGCGTGGACGTGGACGTGGGCGTGGGCGTGGACGTGATCGTGGGCGTGGACGTGATCGTGGACGTGGACGTGGACCTGGACGGCGGCGGCGCCGCCGGCGACGGCCTCTGCCCCTCCGGCCTCGCCTGCGCGCGCTGCCCACCACCGCCTCCGCTCCCGCCACTCGCTCCTCCACCGCCGGCCAGCCTCCGCTCCATGTCTCCCAACCGCTCGATCAGATCACCAAGCGGCACGATCGGCTCGACCGTCGCGACATCGATCATCGCAAGATCCAGCACCAGCCGCGGCTGCATCGACGTCCCCAGCGCGTCGCAGCAGCGCAGCATCCGCTCGAACATCGTGGTCAGCCGCTCCCTCCCCACCGCCGCCGCCTCGGCCGCCATCGCCGCCCGCTCCTCGTCGGTGGCCTCGACCAGCTCGCCCGCCCCCGGAGCCACCTGCAACACACTCAGATCCCGCAGGTACCGCACGACTGCCCGCGCCAGCTGCACTTCATCCACCCCGCGGCCACCCGCCGCATCCGCGGCTCTCAGCGCCGCGCCCGCGTCGCCGCTGACCAGCGCGCCTACCAACCCACGCGTCAGCGCCCGATCGGCGACGCCGAGCACCTCGGCGACATGGGCCTCCGTGATCGCCTCGCGACCGACGAACGAGATCACCTGATCGCTGAGCGACAGGGCGTCGCGCGCCGAGCCGCCCGACTCGCGCACGATCAGCGACAGCGCCGGCGGCGCCACGGTGATGCCCTCGGCGGCGAAGATGCGGGTCAGGTGGGCGTGCAGCCGCGCCGCCGGGACCAGCTTGAAGTCGTAGCGCTGGCAGCGCGACAGGATCGTGACCGGCACCTTGTGCGGCTCGGT
>SXJR01000151.1 GCA_005779305.1 Myxococcales bacterium | reverse complement strand
GGGGCTTGCGTTCGAACAGCTCGCGCTGGTCTGCGAGTCGGCGATGGCCGGATACCTGATCCAGGCGCGAGACGTGACCGACGGAACCGCGCGATCCGCGAGGTCCTCGACGGGCCCGTCGGAGGCTGACATCCTGCCGCGGCCGGACTCCCGGCTGCGCGACGGGTCAGCTGCGGGTGAGGTGCTGGAGCACGCCGAGGCGCTCGAGCGTTTCCCGGATCGCCTCGATGCTGAACGGCTTGCGCAAGAACGCGTCAGCGCCGAACTCGCGCGCTGCGGCCTCACCAGCGCCGCCGGAGATCATCATGATCTTGACCTCGCGGTCGATGAGGCGCATCTCCTTGAGCGTCTGCTCTCCGCTCATGCCCGGCATCAGCCGATCGAGTACGACGACCGAGACTTCCGCGTGGACCTCGCGGAAGTTAGCCAGCGCCGCCGGGCCGCCGTCGAACTCGCCGGTCTCGAGGCCGATCGACCGCATCATCCGGGCGGTGGAGCTCCGCGACGCCGCGGAGTCGTCCACCACGATCGCGATGTGCCGCGGGGGCGCCGCCTTGGGCATCGGGCGGGTCCGGGTGCGAGGGGGCTTGAGCTCGGCGGAGGGCGCGGGGAGGACCACCCTCATGCGCGTCCCGCGCCCGAGCTCTGACTCGATGGCGACGCTCCCGCCGTGGCTGCGCACGACGCCGTAGACCGATGACAGGCCGAGGCCGGTGCCGCGACCGGCAGGTTTCGTTGTGAAGAACGGCTCGAACGCTCTCGCCACTGTGTCGGCGTCCATGCCGGTGCCGGTATCGGTGACGTCGAGCTCGATGAAGTCACCGCCATCGGCGAGGTCCAGCGCCGCGGCGCTCGCACGGCCGAGCGTCACCGAGCGCGTCTCGATGGACAGCTTGCCTCCCGACGGCATCGCGTCACGGGCGTTGAAGCACAGGTTGAGCAGGACCTGCTGGAGCTCGCGGCGGTTCCCCATGACCGCGAGCCCCGGCTCGACAGCGACCGAGATCTCGACCGGCTCGCGCATCGTCCTCCGCACCATCGATACGATCTCGTCCACCAGCGGCTCGAGAGGGATCGCGCTCAGCTCTCGTACCGGCTCCCGTCGTGAGAAGTCGAGCAGCTGACGCGTGAGGTCGCGCGCCGTCGACGACGCGCTGCGGATCTCGGAGATCGGGTCGACCAGGTCACGATCCGTGCAACCGTGCTCCGAGGCCCAGAGCTCGATCGTCTCGATCCCCGAGAGGATCACCATCAGCATGTTGTTGAAGTCGTGGGCGAGCCCACCTGCGAGCTCTCCCAGCGAGTCGAGCCGCTGCAGCTGCTGGGCCCGCGCTTCGAGCTCGTCGTGGCGTCCGTAGACCAGGGTCACGGTGCCGCCGATCTGCACCCGATCGCCGAGCTCGAGCAGCTCGCTGCCCGTGACGAGCTTGCCGTTGATCGCGGTGCCGTTACGGCTGCCCAGCTCCTCGATGACCAGGTTGCGCCCGATCCGGGAGATGCGTGCGTGCTGGCGTGAAACGTCCTCGGCCTGCACTCGAACCTCGGCCTCGGCGCCGCGGCCGATCACGACGGGGAGCTTCTCGAGCAGGAACGTCCGTCCTACGTCGGGGCCGGTCACGCACACGAGCCGTTCCAGCGGGGCCGCCGCGCCCGATCGCGTGGGCGTCAACTCGATGCGAGCGGTCGTGAACTCCTGCTCGTCATCGCAGTCAGGCATGAGCAGGAAGCATTATCCCCCACGGAGTGGCCAGCGTCGGCTCGGTTCCAGGTAATCGTGGGGTATCGAGGCTGCTCGGGCCCGAGGCCACTCATCGAGCATCCGTGTGTTACCGAGCGGGAGTGGCGCGCAGTCGGCGACTGTGCCACGTAGCACACCCGAGGTTGGCGACCGTGCCTCGACCGAGCGACGCTCCGACGGGCCGCGCGCCGCCCGAAGCGCGGTTCACAGGTTGCAGGGAGTCTGCGACAGCGAGCGGACCGTGATCGTGTCGGTCTTGTTGCTCACGCCGGGCGAGGACGCCGTCATCAGGTTGCCGGTGCTGACGGTGACACCCTCGATGCTGACGGTCTGGGCCGTGCCGAAGTTGCCCGGATCGAAGCTGTACGTCACCGGCGTCACGTCGATGTTGGCACCGGAAGAGATGGTCACGTTGAAGGGTCCGAGTGGATTGCCCTTGAGCCGCACCGTGCCCGTCGTGAAGTCGAACACGCAGACGAAGGTCGGGGACACGATGAACTCGATGATGTCGGGATCGCGCACGAGCACCGAGATCGACTGGGTCGGCAGGCCGCTCGACGTCACGTTGACGCTGGTGCTGTTGAAGTCGTTGCCGGCCACGGCCACGCCGGTGATCGTGACGTTCTGCGGCGTGGCGTAGTCGGCCGGGGTGAAGGTGAGCGCGGCAGCCGACACCGTGGCCACCCCGGTGTTGAGCGAGGCCACGTTGACCGTGACGTTGCCCGCGGGCTGGAACGCCAGCGACACGCCCACCACCGTGCCGGCCCCCTCGGAGACCGCCACGCTGTTGGTGGTCACCACGATCGCCTGCACATCATTGTCGCTGACCGTGGCGGAGACGCTGGCCGGGCTGGCGCCGGTCGCGGTCAGGTTGATGGCGACCGTCTCGGCCGTGAGGTCGATGTCCTGGGTGCCGGTGACCGTCACGTTCTGATAGGTGTTCCAGTTGGTGGTGGTGAACGGCACCATCGCGGGGGCGGCGGTGGCGGCGCCGCCATCGGCCGACGCGGCGTTGACGGTGACCGCGGTCGAGGGCTGGAAGTTGAGCCGCACCCCGAAGGTGGCGGTGCCGCCCTCGGCCAGCGAGACGCTCGGCACGCTGGTCTGGATCCCGAGCGTGTCGTTGTCGGTCACGGTGACGTTGACCGTGGTGGTCGGGATGCTCGCCGCCATCAGCGACACCGTGGTCGTTTCGGTGGCCACGTTGAGATCGTCGACGCCGCCCACGGTGACGTTCTGGGCCGTCGCGTAGTTGGTCGGGGTGAACGACAAGCTCGCGGGCGTCGCGGTCGCCTTGGCGGTATCGCCCGACATCACCGTCACCGTCACGTTGCCGCCGGGCATGTAACCGAGGGCGACGCCGACCGTGGTCGTGCCGCCCTCGGCGACGGTGACCGAGGCCATCGTCACCTGGATCACCTGGGTGTCGTTGTCGGTGGTCGACGCCGTGACCGTGACGTTGGTCAGGCCGGCCGAGGACAGCGTCAAGATCACGGTCTCGCCCACGAGGTCGACGTCCTGCACGCCGGTCACCGTGACCATCTGGTAGACGTTCCAGTTGGAGGAGTTGAACGTCAGCGGCGTCGGTGCGGCGGTGGCCGCGGTCGGGTCGTTCGAGGCGATCGCCACCGCGACGCTGGCGCCGGGCTGGGCCGAAAGGCGCGCCCGGAAGGTGGTGGTTCCGCCCTCGGTGACGGCCACGCTGGCCACGTCGGTCTCGATCAGCAGGATCTCGTCGTCGATCACGTTCACCGTCACGTCGCGGACCAGGCCGAGGGCCGCGGCCTCGAGGCGGAGCGTGGTGGCGCCGGGGGCGGCGTCGGCGTCCTGTACGGCGGTGAGCGTGACCGGCTGGTTGCTAGCGTAGTTCGACGGCGTGAACGTGAGGGTGAGCGGCACCGCCGTGGCCACCGCGGTGGCCAGGCTCGACACCGTGACCGTGACGTCGGACGTGGGACGAAAGGCCAGGCGCACGTTGACCGTCGCGTTCGCGCCCTCGTTCATCGACACCGCTGCCGGCGCCGCGGTGATCGACTGGACGTCGTCGTCGGCGACGTTGATCGCCACCGTGCGGTTGGCCAGGCCGGTGGCGGCCAGGGTGATCGAGGCGCTGCCGGCCGCGGTGTCGTCGTCGGCCGGCGCCGTGACCGTGACGGTCTGGGCCAGGTTCCAGTTGCCGGTGGTGAAGGTCAGGGTGGTCGGGGCGGCCGTGGCCGCCGCCGGGTTCGACGTCATCACCGTGACGCTGACGTTGCCCGCCGGCTGCTGGGTGAGCTGCAGGGTGAACGTGCCGTTCCCACCCTCGGTGAGGCCGAGCGAGCTGGTCGACGTCTGGATGCCGAGCACGTCGTCGTCGGTGACGGTGACCGCGACCGACGCGGCGGTGAGATCGACCGAGGTGAAGTCGATCGTGGCGCTGTCGGCGGAGATGTTGGCATCCTGCACGCCGGTCACCGTGACCGACTGATCGAGGTTCCAGTTTGCGGTGGTGAAGGTGAGGGACGCGGGCGCGACGGTCGCGGCCGCGGTGTTGCTCGACGCGGCTGCCACCACCACATCGGCGGTCGGCTGGGCCGTGAGGTGGGCGCGGATGGTGCCGGTCGAGCCCTCGCCCACGTCGAGCGCGGTCGGCGTCAGCGCCAGGGCCAGGCCGTCGTCATCGTCGACGGTGACGGCGACGGTGGCCGGCGTGGCGACCGCCGTGGAGCGGGCGGTGACCGTCACGTCCTCGTCCGTGACATCGACGTCGGACTTGCCGGTGAGGGTGACGGTCTGGGGCGTGGCCCAGTCCGAGGTGCTGAACAGGAGCGCGGTGGGGGTGACGCCCAGCTGGAGGTCGTCGCTGGTCTCGAGCGTGACCAGCACGGCCTCGGCGGGTGCGGGCGACAGCTGCACCGTGAAGGTCCGGGTCTGGCTCTCGGGCACGATCAGCGCCGTGGTCGAGAGCACGATCTCGAGCGGACCGCCGGCGCCGTCGATGCCACCGTCGTTGAGGGCGCCGTCGGGATCGCCCTGGATGTAGCGGCCGTCGACCGCACAGGCGGTCAGGCTGGTGAGACCGGCCACCAGGCCGGCGATGACGAGCGCGGTCACGGTGCGCATCAGAACCTCACCTGCACGTCGACACCCGTGGTCTCGCCCAGGTACGGCGTGATGGCCACACCTGCATCGGCCGGCGGCCGTCCGGTAAACCACAGGACCGCCGCACCGATGGCCGCGCCGGTTCCGACGCCGAACGCCACGTTGGCCATCAGGGCGCGCGACTTGCCGCGATCGATGAGGTCGTTGGCGCGGTCGCCGTCGGGACACGGCACGCTCTCGTCCGGGCAGAGCGCGTCGGCATCGGACTCGAAGCCGTTGGCCTGGCTACCGAACACCGCGCCGCCCGCCAGCGCGACCAGCGCGACCGCGCCGACGCCGAGCGCCAGCTTGCGGCGTGGGGTGAACATCCCCGCGGGCGCGCCGGGCTCAGGCTCGTCGATCGTGGGCGGCTCGGGCCCGGACGGAGGGGTGTCGGGGGTGGGCGGTGGCGGGGCCAGCTTGATCAGCTCCTTGAACCGGGGCACCTCGATCGACACCTTGTCCACCTCGTTGTCGACCTCGACCGTCGTCGACCACTCCTCGTGCCCGGGGGCGCGCCCGGCCACCACGTACCTGCCGCCGTCGACCGGCACCGCGCGGTTCCACAGCGCTGCGTCGACCTCGACGCCGTCGCGCGAGACGACCAGCCCGTCGATGCGGCTCTCGTCGGGCACCGAGATGGTCAGGAACGAGAGCCGCGGTTCGATAGCCCTGATCCGTTCGGTGGCGGTCTTCTTCTTCTTGGGGTCCTTGGCGCGGACCTCGGCGTCCTTGAACGCCGACCACGCCGACGCCAGCTGTCCGAGCTTCTCGCGGCACGTGCCGAGGTTGAGCAGCGTGCCGGCGCGCGCCTCGAGGCGGTTCGACGCGGCAAATGCCTCGCACGCCTCGGCCATCCGGCCCTCCTTGAAGAGCTTCTCGCCTTCGGAGAACAGGGTTTCGGCTGCGGCGTTCTGCGCATGGGCGACCCCGCCGCCGAAGACGAGGCCCAGGATGAGCGCGGCGAGGCTAGTCGCCGCGATTCGACAGACCGGAACCCTGGTTGTCGCCATGATCGGATCTCCCTCGTCTGCCGCGTCCACCGCGCGGACGGCTGTTGTTGTCGGCTCCGGCATCGACGGGGGCGGCCGCCGTCGCCGGGGCGGCGTCGGCGAGATCGACGGACGGTATGCTGGCGTCGGCCTCGGTGAGCGGCGCCGCCAGGACCGCGGCGTCAGGCATCGGCGTGGCCGCGGACGTTGCGCCGGCATCGGGTGCGAGCGCCGCACTCGCCGCGCCATTGCCGCCCGGCGTGCCGCCGCCGCCGTCGCCGTCATCGCCACCGCTGCGCATGACGGCGAGCGCACCACCACCGATCGCCAGGGCGGCGATGGTACCGATGACGAGCACGGAGCGTCGCCGGCCGCCACCCTGGACGATGCCGGTGGTGCCGCCCTGGCCGCTCGCCGACTCGAGCGTGGTGACCGCGCCGGCCAGCGGCGGGGGCGGCGTCATGGCCGCGCCGTACATGGGGGTCGGCGTCGCCGCGAGCAGGCCGATGGGCGGCGGCGTCGCATAGCCGCCGGCCGGGTAGGCGAACAGCGCGCTCTCGATCTGGTGGAGCGCCTGCGCCATCTCGGCCATGGACTGGAAGCGGTTGGCCGGGTCCTTCTCGAGGCAGCGCAGCACCAGGGCGTCGAGTTCGGCCGGGATCCCCGGCACCTGGCTCGACGGTCGCGGAGGGGCGTCGCGGACGTGCGCGATGATGATGTCGCCGGTGCCCTCTCCATCGAACGGTGGTCGGCCGCACAGCATCGTGAACAGCACGCACCCGAGCGCGTACACGTCGGAGCGGTGATCGATGTTGGCGGTGCCGCGGCACTGCTCGGGTGACATGTAGACCGGCGTGCCCATCAACACCCCGGTGCGGGTCTTGAACTTGCCGGGCTCGTCGCTGTTCAGCTTGGCGATCCCGAAGTCGAGGATCTTGGGTCGCTCACCTCCGGTCACGGCCGGATCGCCGACGATGAAGAGGTTCTCGGGTTTGAGATCCCGGTGGATGACGCCCTTGCCGTGCGCGGCCGCGAGCGAGGTGGCCACCTGTCGCATCAAGCGGAGCGAGTCGATCGTGGAGAACCGACCGATGCGGCGTAGCCGCACGTCCATGGGCTCGCCCTCGAGCAGCTCCATGACGATGTAGGCGCTGCCCGAGCCGTCGAAGCCGAAGTCGAAGACCTGGACGATGCCCGGGTCGGCGACGGCAGTCACCGCCCGCGCTTCGTTGAAGAAGCGCTGCACCATGCCCTGGTTGGCCGACAGCGCCGGCAGGAGCACCTTGATCGCGGCCCGGCGGCCGAGCAGCGTGTGCTCGCCGATCCACACCGTGCCCATGCCTCCTTCGCCAAGCTTGCGGAGGATCCGGTACTGCCCTATCGATCCGCCTTCCATCGGAGTTGGCGAAGCTTAACACGATCGGTCGCCACCACCGAGTTGGCCGCGCCCACGCCGTCCTACACGTGGGCACGAGTGGTCGATCGAGCTCGAGGACCGTCAGGGGGATCAAACCTACGGCGCGACCTGCCAGCTGCCGCCGGTGCGGCGCAGTCGGAGGTCGACCGCGAAGGCCAGCCGCGGATCACCGCGCTCCAGCAGCGTTCGCGCCAGCGTCGACAACCGTGGGCGCGCGGTCACTCGCAGTTCGTGGCCGTCGACGACGATCCGCAGCTCACGCTCGAGGTCGACCATGTCGGGCGCAAGCCGGATCCGCACCGACGGCGGCGCGCCCGTGACGATGACCGCGTTGGCGCTGCCCTCGATCCGCGCTTCGAGCATGCCGGTCGGGGGTGCGTCGTCCTCGACCGCGAGCCAGTCGAAGGTCTGGGCCGGGGCCAGGAGCGTGACGTCTCCGGTGACGCCGTTGGTCAGGCGCTCGGGAGGCGCGCGCGTGGCGAGGTTCCAGCGCAGCGTGGGGGCATGGCGGATTCGCCGGTGCCCGCGCAGCCAGCGGACCGCGTTGGTGTCGACCGAGCGCTGGGCGCGTTCGCCACGGGCGAGCCACGCGGCCGGGTCGGCCAGCACCGGATACATGGTGGCGCGCGGGTCGTTGTCGCGGAAGTTGTGGGGATGGTCGACGTGGACGAAACACGCGCCGGCGTAGCCGTCGGGGTGAGCGGCTGCGAGCGCTGCTAGCCTGCCGCAGTACTCGGCGTCGACCCGATTGCGTCCGTAGGCGTCGTCGCGCTCGCCCACGCTGATCGCGAACGGCACGTGATACAGGTTGTCGAGCGCGATGCCGTTGGGGTGGCCGGCCGACATGCTCGCTGCGGCCAGGCGAGACGTCATCCGCGGCGCGATCTGGTAGACCCCGTCGCCGCCTGCCGAGAAACCGAGCAGGTAGACCCGATCGGGGTCGACGTCCGCGAAGACCAGCGCGTCCTCGATCAATCGATCGTAGAGCGCGTACGACGAAGGCCGGAAGTGCAGATCCCACGTGTCGCTGACGCCGCGCGGAGCGACGTAGACCCCGGCGTCGATGCTGGCCCGGTAGTAGGACTGCATCTGCTGCCACTGATCGTCGTTGAGCTCCGGCGGCCCACCGCCGCCGCCGTGGAGCGCGATGTACAGCGGGTAGCCACCGGTCGGGCGCGGGCCGATCGTCTGCTCCCGGTAACGCATCACCGCGTCACCCAGCGCCAGCGCCTGCCGCGAGCGGGACGCCATCCGCGCCGGGTCGGCCTCGACTTCACCCCGGTAGCGCTCCCACATCGCGGCGATGATCGCGTCGAGGTCGGCGGCGGCCACGTCGATCTCGCCGCGGCCACCGGCCAGCTCGGCGATCGGTGTCGAACGGATGCGCTCGAGGACCTCCGCGGTCGTCGCGGCAGCGGTCGTCGTCGCCCGCGGGTCGTGTGGCGCCGCCGCCGAGCAGGCGACCAATCCGAGCAATCCGATCTCGGCCGAGCGTGGCATCGAGCGATCATGCCACGGTGGCTGCGGACCTCTGGCCCGCGTCGGCGACGGGCCTGGTGATCGCGCGCTGACCGCTCCGTCCCTCAAAGCTCGCGGGCGACGCCGAACGAGAGGCCGCGCTCGCCCAGCGCGGCGACGTCGAGCACCAGCGTCCAGCCGCGCGCGGGGCCGAGGCTCACACCGGCGCCGAGCTGGTAGTGGTGGATGTCGCCGCCGACCAGGTCCTCGCCATCGAGGCGCCACATCACCGGGCCGCCGAAGGCGCGCGCGAGCGCGTAGGGGCTGACGCGCCCGAGGCTGCGCCCGGCGAGCACGCCGGCGCGTAGATCGGACGCGCTGACGGCGGTGCTGGCCGCGCCCGCGGAGGTCTCGCGTGAGGTCGTCCGCAGCGCCGAGACGCCGAGCGAGCCGGCGAGGAACCAGGCGCCGCGGGTCCAGGTGCGCCCGCCGCTGGCCGCGGCGACGACGCCGACCCCGAGATCGTGCGTGCGGCCGGCGGCCTCGAGGGCCCCGCCGAGCACGGCGCCGAGGGCGACGCGCGCGCTCCAGCGCGACGGCGTGGCGTAGCTGACCGTCGCCATGACCGCGGTCTCGGTGATGTCGACGCGCGGACCGTCGGCGAACGCGATCGTCGACGACATCGCGCCGGCCGACGCGCCCACCAGCCAGCGAGGCTCGGCGTGCGTCGAATCGCCCTCACAGCCCGTCGGACCGACGGGCGCGGCGATGCCTCAAGCCTCGGCGTCGCGCACGCGCGTCGGCCAGCACGAGAACACGGAGATGACCAGACCCGCGGCGGACAGAACACGAGCGCGGATCATGCGCGGATCTTCACGCCGAGCTCCTGAAGACGCAAGCGTCGCAGTACGCTCGCGGCATGCGTAGCGCGTTCATCGCCGCGACGATCGCGCTCGCCGCGTGCGCGGCCAGCCAGTCGTCCGGACCGGCGCTCGTGCCGGCGGCGGCGGCGCCCACGCTGGCGCCACTCGAGCTGCGGCTGCTCGCGGGCGAGCCGTGGAGCTCGCAGGCCGCGCGCGGCCGCGTGATGGTGATCGACGTGTGGGCGACCTACTGCAAGCCGTGTCGTGGCTCATTCCCGAAGCTGAACCGGCTCGCCGCCGATCATCCCGACGTGGTCGTGGTCGGCGTGTCCGTCGACGAGGACGACGCGGTCGTGGAGGCGTTCCTGGCCGAGGTTCCGGCGACCTTCACCATCGCGCGCGATCCGGAGCTGTCCGTGCAGGATCCGCCGCACACGATCAGCCGCCTGCCGACCGTGCTCGTCGTCGACCGCGCCGGACGCGTGCGGTTTCGCGGCGACGAGCTGCCCGAGTCGAGCTACGACGCGTTGCCGGGCCTGGTCGAGGCGCTCCTGGCCGAGCCTTGACCCGCGGTCAGGTACGGTTCCGTGACCGCGTTGCACCACCGCCACAGCGCCGCGCGGGTCTCGGGACGATCGCGCCGCCAGGGCACGACGTGAGTCGGTCGTCGCTTGCGGTCGAAGTAGAAGCCGCCGGGTTCGAGCTGCGCCGGGGGACAGGCGGCAAGCCAGTCGAGGGTATCGGCGCCCCCCGCCGGGTCGCGCAGGAGCGGTCGCATGAGCCGGTGGAAACCCGGCAGGGAGTTCCGCACCGCGCTGGTGTCGACCCATCCAGGGTGCATCGCGACCACGCGCGGGCCGAGCGGATCGTGCTCGGCCCAGAGCTCGGCGAGCACGACCTGCGCGCGCTTGGTGAAGGCGTACGCTCGCACGCCGTCGTAGGGCTCGGGCAGGGTCGCCGGCGCGACCAGGGGGACCAGGTACATCCCACCCGAGGACACCAGCACGATCCGGGCGGTCGCGGCGAGGCGGGGCCGGAGCAACCGCAAGAGCAGGTGGGGGCCGGCGATGTGCGTGGCCCAGGTGAGCTCGAGGTTGTCCTCGGTGTCGATCCGTCCGGGCGGAAGGACGCCGGCGTTGTGGATCACGACATCGATGGGATCGCGCAGGCGCGACGCCAGGCCGGCCATGTCGTCGAGCCGGGCGACGTCGCACAGCTCGACCGCCACCAGGCCCGGGCTACCGGCGACAAGCTCGATCTCGTCGCGCGCGGCCTCCGCGCGCCCACGATCACGGCACACCATGGTGACGCGCGCGCCGCGTTTCACCATGGCCACGGTCGCGGCCCGACCGATCCCGCTGTTGGCGCCCGTGATGACCACGTGGCGTCCGTCCAGGCGTCCCGGCTCGGTGAACGAGCCCCGGCGGAGCCTCAGCCCGGGCCGCCCGAAAGAGAGCGGCACCAGGGGGGCCATCACGAGGTCGAGCAGGCCGGTCAGGGCGCTCACGTGTTGGCCCCGATCGCCGCGATGATCTCGGCAGCGGTGGCGTTGTCTCCGGGCCCCGCCGAGACGTGCTGCCACAGCACCCGGCCATCAGGCGCGATCACCAGCACCCCGCCTTGCTGCATCGCGCTCCCCTGGGTCCGGCCCTGGCGAAACCCACGTCGCAGCGCGCCCACCGTGCGGGTCAGGGTTCCGAGCGTGAGGACGGTCCGCAGCCCCGAGCGCAGCTCGGCGGCCTGGAACACGGCCAGCGATGGGTCGGTGTAGAGCGGGCCGTCGTACCCGGTGGTCTCGCGGAACCCGGCGATGAACATCGGGGCGCCGTTGCCGATGACCTGGAGCTCGGCACCCGTGGCCCGGAGGTTCTCGATCTCGCGGTGCAACTGCACCACATGCTCTCGACAGTGGATTCAACCGAAATGCCGGATGAACACCAGCACTGCCGGACGATCCCGCCACAGGGTGTCGAGCCGCACCGACGCGCCCAGCTCGTCTTGCACCGTCATCGTTCCGATGGTCTTTGCGCGCACCATGTGTACCTGGTTGGTCGTCGTGGCGCGGCGAATGGTTACGCGTCGGTTCACACCAGCTGATCCTCGAGGGCAGCCGTGGCGTCAGCGGTAGGGGGCGAGCTGCTCTTCCACCGCGGCCTGGTGCGCAGCGGAGAGCGACAGCCGGCCCGCGCGCTCGACGATCGTGCCGCGCGCCCGACGCGGCGGCCGCTTCCGACGTCGACGGCCAGGGTGTCGGCTGTCCACCGGAAGGGGGGACGGCGTGACGTCGGGGAACACCATGCGCCTGGCGATGACGCGGCCGCCTTGTTCGCGAGGCTCGCCGTTCAGCGTCATGACGCCGTCCTCGGTGCCGCCGGTGGTTCGGCTCGGCGGTGATCGGGTGATGCGAGCCGGGGTCGACTGGCGCCAGCGCGCGGGAACGCTTGTCCCGAGCGCCTCGCGGCCAGTGAGGCACGCTACCAAGTAGCCGGGTACACGCGCGAAGGCTGGTCGGCGTGGCCAGGTACGCAAGTTGCTGGTCGCTCTTGCCGAGGAGGTCCGCCTTGCCCGTGATGCGTCCCGCGTCGGTAGCGTCGATCCTGTTCGTGGTCGCGTGTGGTGGTGATGGAGGAAGCGGCGGTGATGGCGGTGATGGCGACGGAGGCGGCGGCGAGGTCGATGCGGGCGTCGGCGACGACGGCGGCGTGCCGACCTGCACCTTCACCCCGACCGGCGCCTTCAACCCGGAGGTCGAGTGCCGCTGGGACCGTCCGGCGACGGGCGATCCGCACCCCACCTACGACGACGTCACCATGACGCCGATGGTCATGAACCTGACCGACGACGATCAGGACGGCCAGGTCACGCTGGCGGACATCCCCGACATCGTGTTCGTGTCCTACGACGATCAGGTCGACCGGCTGGGCGTCGGCGGCGCCTTGCGGGTGGTCTCGGGCGCGTGCGGAGCGGACGGGGTCCTGCCCCAGCACCTGGTCGTCGGCCCGGCCCGGATCCTGGCCGACACCGGCGTCGCCGGCGTGTACTTCGATCCGTCAGGCGGCGTGGCGCTCGGCGACGTGGACGCGGACGGCGCGGCCGACATCGTCGCGTCGCTCCAGGGCGGTGGGACGATCGCGCTGCGTCGCGACGGCAGCGTCTTGTGGATGAACCGCGCGCAGCCCGACGGCGTCGACACCTTCGCCGCGCCGCAGCCGGCCCTCGCCGATCTCGACGGCGACGGTCGACCGGAGGTGATCCAGGGGCGCATCATCCTGAACGGCGAGGACGGCACCCTGGCCGGCGCTGGCACCGGCGATCTCGGCGTCAACGGCTTCCTCGGTCCCGTCGCCGCCACCGGCGATCTCGATCTCGACGGGCGCCCCGAGGTCCTCGCCGGCGGCACCGCCTACGAGGCGGCCGCCGCCACCCGCTGGGCTTTCGCCTATCCGGTGCCCGCGACCACGACCCTGTGCCAGCAGCTCCCGTGTGATGGGTTCACCGCCACCGGCAACTTCGACGCCGACGATCAGGGCGAGGTGGTGAGCGTGCGCGGCGGGACCATCTACATCCTCGAGCACGACGGCAGCGAGCTCGTGGTCGGCGGCGCGCCGGTGCGGATCGCGATCCCCAAGGACGACTGCACCAAGAACGAAGGCGGACCGCCCACCGTCGCCGACTTCGACGGCGACGGTCGCGCCGAGATCGGCGTCGCCGCCGCGGACTACTACGTGGTCGCCGATCTCGACTGCCTGGCCACGCCGCTGCCGGCCGGATGCTCGGACCCCGGCATCCGCTGGAAGGTGGCGAACTTCGACTGTAGCTCGCGCGTCACCGGCTCGAGCGTGTTCGACTTCGACAGCGACGGCCGCGCCGAGGTGGTCTACGCCGACGAGCAGAACTTCCGTATCCTCGACGGCTCGAGCGGCGCGGAGCGGCTCACGCTGGCCAACCGCTCGCGAACGCGCCTCGAGATGCCGATCGTCGCGGACGTCGACAACGACGGCAACGCCGAGGTGGTCTTCGTCGAGAACTCGACCGCGACGACGGGCGCGACCCAGGGGATCCGGGTGATCGGCGACGCCACCGATAGCTGGGCCGCGACCCGCCGCGTATGGAACCAGCACGCCTACCACATCACCAACGTGACCGAGCTCGGCCAGATCCCGGCGAGCGAGCCGGCCAACTGGCGCGTCGACACGCCCAACACCATCTCGGGCAAGCTCAACACGTTCCGCCAGAACCTGCCCGAGTTCGACGCGCTGGCCGCACCCGATCTGACCGTGTTCCTCTCGCTCGTGCCGCAGGGCTGCTCGCTCCAGGCCCGCGTGTGCAACGCCGGCGACGTGGTGGTCGGCGCCGGCGTCCCCGTCCGTTTCTACGACCGGACCACGATGACCGAGATCGCTTGCCAGGGCGGCCCGATGACCACGCCCTCGCCGCTGCCTCCGGGCGCGTGTGTCGACGTCCACTGCGTGTGGCTGGCGGCGCCCTCGCAGGTCGACGTTCGGGCCTGCGTCGACAACGGCGGGTTCGAGTGCCAGTCCTCGACCTCGAGCGATAACAACGAGTGCATCGAGGACAACAACCGGAGCGACGCCGACGGCGCGTTCCAGTGCGTTCCGCCCGGGTGACGACGCACACCACCTGGTAGCACTCCGCCACCGGTCGTTCGACCCTCGGTCGAACCCTCGTTCGTGCGGCCAGCCCGGCGGCCGCCCTCGGTTCGTGTTGAATTGGCTTGCCCGGGCACCCTGAGGGAGGTAGACCACCCGCAGTTCGACGAGCGATTCCACCAGAGTCGTCACAGCGCCCACCCGGGCGCTTCGTCATTTTCGGCCCCCTCGGCCGCGCGGCCCGCTCAGGCGCGGAGCCCGCGGCGCTCGCGAGCAGGGACCAAGCCGAGCCGCGCCAGGTGATCCTGGAGCTGCGGCGTGGTTTCGCGGGTCAGGTCGCGCGAGATCTCGGTGAGCTCGATCTGCCGCCGTTCCAGGCCGCCGGTCCACAGCCGCAGGTGGCCGAGCATGTTGGGGCTGGCGACGATCACGACGCGACGCGAGGGGAGGGCCGTCAACAGCTCGTCTAGCTGGCGGTAGATCTCGCCGGCGAAGCGCTGGTCGACCTCGTGCTGGTGCTGGTCGCGGTGGTCATCGAGGCCGAAGCTCAGCCCGGTCGGCGAGTACCCGGTACCGGGTCGACTGTCGCTGTGGATCTGGCCGGGGCGCAGCCGCCGCTCGGGATCGACCAGATCGACGTGCTCGACGAGCGCGCCGCCGCGGTCGTCGGCGGGCTCGTAGGTGTAGAGCCGGGCTCGGGCCGCGTCGGCGACGACGATGGCGATGCGCTGCATGGGGTCCTCGCGGGTCTCTGGGTGCGGGTGGTGCTGCGTGGATGCGGGCCGCGGCGCGCCCGGGCGGAGCTGCCCCGGAGGGCGGCTTCCCTGTCTCCTTCATCATCAACATGGTCACGGCCGGCGCTCGGTCCAGCCCCGGTGTCCACGTCAGCGTGCGGATCCTCGATGACGACCTGAAAGCCGCAATTCTTGCCGGCCGCGGTCGCTGCGCGCCGGTTGTGCGGGGTCGTGACCGCACGCCACGCACAGGTGGCGGCCCGACGCTTGCACGATTGCAGACCATGGAGCCGGTCCGCGTTGCCCACTTGATGAGCACTCACCTCCTGACGCTGTTCGCCGAGCAGACGTTGCCCATCGCGGAGGAACTGATGAAGCTGAAACGGCTCAGGCACATCCCGGTGATCGACGACGCTGGCCGTCTGGTCGGCCTGGTCAGCCACCGCGACCTGCTGCGGGCACAGTACAGCGACCTGACCGGGCTCGACGTAGACGATCGCCGACGCCTGGAGTCGCGGGTGCCGGTTTCATCGATCATGACGGTCGACGTGTGGACGGTGCACCCCGACATGCTGGCGTCGAAGGCGGGCGAGCTGTTGCTCGACAACCGGTTCGGTTGCCTGCCGGTGATCGATGCCGAGCAGCGGCTGATCGGCGTGCTGACCGAGGCCGATTTCTTGCGGTTCGCGATCAAGGCACTCGAGATCCATGACCCGAAGTGACCGACCAGGTCCGCGGGCGCGCGTCTTCCCGCGATCATGAGGCCGTCGTGGTACAGGCCAGGTGGATGACGAAGTTCCTTCGCCGACCGACCCTGTGGGTCGCCCTCTCCGTCGCGGTCGTGACCGGGGGCGTGCTGTTCCTCCGTGGCCGTGGCCCCGAGGTCCGCACCACGCTGGTCGTTCGTCAGGCGATCGAGCAGCACATCGTGGCCAGCGGCCGGGTCCGTGTGCCGACCCGGGTGCAGATCGCGGCGCAGACCGCCGGCCTGGTGGTCGCGGTCGGCGCGGTCGAGGGGCAGCGCGTCAAGGCCGGCGATCTGCTGGTGCTGATCGAGGGCAGCGCCGAGCGCGCGGCGGTGGCTCAGGCCGAGGCCGCGGTCAGCCAGGCCAAGGCCCGGGTCGAGCAGTTGCGCCGGGTCGGCGCGATCGTCGCGACCGAGGGGCTGCGCCAGGCGGCGACCAATCTCGAACGCGCCGAGACCGAGCTGGCGCGCACGACCAAGCTGGTCGCCAGCAACGCCGTGGCTGCGGTCGAGCTCGAGAACGCCCGACGCGCGGTCGACATCGCCCGGGCGCAACGGAACGCGGCCGAGGCTCAGCAGGTCGCCGCCGCCCCGATGGGGGCGGACTCGCGGGTTGCGCTGACCGCCTTGCTCCAGGCCCAGGCCCAGCTCACCGGCGCCCAGGTCAGGCTTGATCAGACCCGGATCGAGGCGCTGCACGGCGGCGAGGTGCTGGCTCGCTCGGTCGAGCCCGGTGACGTCGTGCAGCCTTCGCGCACCCTGCTGGTGGTCGCCGCCGATGCCGACGCCGAGCTGGTGTTCCAGGCCGACGAACGCAACCTGGCCTGGATCGCGCTCGGTCAGGCCGCGCGCGCCTCGGCCGATGCCTACCCGCAGCAGGTGTTCGACGCCAAGGTGAGCCACATCGCGCCGTCGATCGATCCGCAGCGTGGCAGCGTCGAGGTTCGCCTCGCGGTGCCAGCACCTCCCGCGCACCTCAAGCCCGACATGACCGTGTCGATCGATCTCACGGTCGCGGCCAAGGCCAGCGCGCTGACCGTGCCCAGCGAGGCGGTCCGCGGCGCCGGGACCCAGTCGCCCTACGTTCTCACCGTCGAGGCCGGCCGCGTGGCGCGGCGCGATGTACAGCTCGGCATCCGCGGCGACGGGGCCACCGAGATCGTGGCCGGGCTCGACCAGGGCGCCGAGGTCATCCTGCCCGACGGCAAGCGGCTCGCGCCCGGGGCGCGGGTGCGGCCGGAGCGCGACTGAGATGTCGTTCGCGTGGTTCGTGGCGCTGCGTTACATGCGCGACGCCCGCGGCCAGACGCTCCTGATCCTGGCGGCGGTCGCGGTCGGAGTCAGCGTCCTGGTCTTCCTGTCGGCGCTGATCGGCGGCCTGCAGACCTCGCTCATCGACAAGACCTTGGGCTCGCAGCCGCACATCACGCTGCGCATCCCGCGCGAAGTTGCGAGGCCGCTGGTCGAATCCAGCCCGGGTGTGGCGATCGCCCGCCAGGTAGCCGAGAGCTCGCAGCGCCTTCGATCGATCGATCAATGGCCGATGGTGGTGACCAGCGTCGAGCGGGTCGATGGCGTGACCGCGATCTCGCCGTCCATCACCGGTGCCGGCTTCGCCGTGCGCGGCGACGCCAAGAGTGCCATCGTCGTGCGTGGCGTCGAGCCGGAGCGGTTCCTCGCCATCATCGACGTGCGCTCGCGCCTGGTCGCCGGCCGCTACGAGCTCGACGGTGGCGCGGTGGTGATCGGCTCCAAGCTCGCCGCCAACCTCGGCGTCGGCGTCGGCGACAAGCTGCGCCTGTCGTCGAGCGAGGGCGGCGACGACGTCGTCACCGTACGCGGCATCTTCACCCTGGGCAGCGAGGCCGTGGACGGCACCTGGGTGCTGACCTCGCTGCGCCATGCTCAGTCGCTGTTCGCTCTGCCTGGCGGCGTGACCACGATCGAGCTCAAGGTCGCCGACGTGTTCGCCGCCCAGCGCATCGCCCTCGAGGTCCAGCGCCGCACCGCGCTGCGCGCCGACAGCTGGATGACGGTCAACGCCGAGCTGCTATCGGGGCTGTCGGCCCAGTCGAGCTCGAAGCTGCTGATCCAGTTCTTCGTGATCGTCGCGGTCGCGCTCGGCATCGCCAGCGTGCTCATCGTGTCGGTGGTGCAGAGGTCGCGCGAGATCGGCATCCTGCGCGCGGTCGGCACGCCCGCCCGCCGTATCCTGCTCGTGTTCCTGATCCAGGGCGGAGTGCTCGGCATCATCGGTTCGATCATCGGCTCGGGCATCGGCGCGCTGCTCTCCAAGCTGTTCGAGTACCTGACCCGGGATATCGGCGGCGCGCCCAGGTTTCCGGTCGAGCTCGACCTGTCGCTGTTCGCCATCGCGACGGCGGTCGCGACCGGCGTCGGCCTGCTCGCGGCGACGATCCCGGCCCGGCGCGCCTCCCAGCTGGATCCAGCGACGGCGATCCGCAATGGCTGACACCCCGGCGCCAGTGCTCGCGATCGCTGGCGTCGTCAAGGAGTACGGGGCCACGGTCAAGACCCGTGCCCTCGACGGCGTCGACCTCACGGTCGGCTCGGGCGAGCTGACCGCGCTGGTCGGCCCGTCTGGTTCGGGCAAGAGCACCCTGCTCAACCTCATCGGCCTGCTCGATCGACCGACCGCCGGCCGGATCGAGGTCTGCGGCCACGACACGACCAACCTCGACGAGCGCGGCCTGACGGCGATGCGCGCCCGAATGCTCGGCTTCGTCTTTCAGTTCCACCACCTGCTCCCTGCCTTCACCGCCCTCGAGAACGTCCTGCTCCCGGCCTGGGGCGATCGCGGCCGCCCGAGCAAGGCGGACCGGACCGCCGGCGAGGAGCTGTTGCGCGCGGTCGGCCTCGCCGATCGCTTGCACTACCGGTCCAACGATCTCTCAGGCGGTCAGCAGCAGCGCGTCGCACTCGCCCGGGCCCTGGCCCGCCGGCCGCCGCTGGTGCTCGCCGACGAGCCGCCCGGCAACCTCGACACCGCCTCGTCGGACGAGGTGTTCGCGCTGATGCGCCGCTTCAACCGCGACTTCGGCACCACCTTCATGATCGTCACCCACGACTCGCGCATCGCCGGGGCCTGCGACCGCATCGTCGAGCTCGTCGACGGCCGGGTGCAGAGCGACCGCACCGTCACCCACTCGATCACGACCGGCTGAACCGTCGCGCGACGATAGCCGCTCAGGGCCGTGTGAGCGTGCGGGTCCACTCGACCTGCCCGTTGACGTCGACGGCCTCGGCGGTCAGGGTGCCGCCCTCGATGGCGATGGCGACGAAGCCGAGGGCCAACGACTGGAAGTGCGTCGGGTGGGCGCCGGGCAGGCTGCTGGCGCTGGCCCCGGCGCCGCTGACCACGAGCTCGGTCCTGCCACCGCACGGCTCGGTCAGCCACTGCCGGCTATGATCGTGGCCCGAGAGGTACAGGTCGACCTGGCCGCAGATGTGGGCGTCGAAGAAATGCTTGACGCCGTCGCCGCTCCACGGCGTGACCCCGGCCGCACCCTCGTAGCGCCCGGCGTCGCCGTGGGGCCCGTTCGAGCGGTACGGATGATGGCCGTAAGCGATCTTCCAGCGCGCCGTCGAGCTCGTGATCCACATCGCGACGTCGCGCGCCTGGTCGGTGTCGCGGCTGTGCATCTGGGCGTTGGTGTCGAGGGCGAACAGCTCGACCTCGCCCCGCTGCCAGCGGTAGTAGGCCGCGGGCAAGCGCCATGTCCGTGACCGCCGCGTGTAGTCGATCTGGAACTGACCCTTGTGGTGCTCGTCGCCGGCGCCTCCGCCGCCGTAGTCGTGGTTGCCGAGGACGACGTGGAACGGCAGGCCGAGGCCGGCGTAGGGCGTCTCGAACTTGTGGGCGAACTGCGGATCGGCCGCCGAGGTCACGCCGCTGTCGTAGATGTTGTCGCCGAGCAGGACGGCGAAGTCGCAGCCGTGGACGCGGCAGTAGCGCCCGATGCCACGCGCCACGTCGAGCTGGCCCTGGTTGCCCTTGCCGGTGTCGCCGACGGCGACGAAGCGGAACGAGGCCGGAGGCGGCGCGTCGAGGGGGTACACGCGCGCCGCGCTGGAGCCGCGGCGGAACACGTTGATGGCGCCGCAGCGCACGACGTGGTTGGGCGACGGATAGGGCGCCCCGGGTTGGGCCACGTCGGGCTCCCAGCCCGCGCCGTTGGCGATGAACGACTTGACCTCGAACCAACGTGCGCCCGCGGCGGGCAGCGCGCGGCTGCAGTCGACGTCGACGTCGAGCATCCAGTAGCCGGGCCCGAAGCGGTTGAGTGGCTCGAGCCCGAAGCCGTCGACCGCGACGGTTCGCGCCTGACCGAGCTCGGCGGTCCATTCGCTGGTGGTCCAGTCGGCGGCGGTGCCGTCGGCGGGCCGGCCGTCGGAGAGCTCGGTCTGGCCATCCTCACGGCCCACCCAGTCGAGGACGTCGTCGCCGCGCTTCCACGGCGCGGTGGTGGCGTTGCGCAGGTTGCGATGGCGGATCGGCAGAGCACAGGCCAGGTTCTCGGCCGTGCACTCGAGGCCAAGGCGGGCCCGGGCCTGATCGTGGTCGAGGCCGCCGCGCAGGAACAGGTCTTCGCCGGGGCGGGTGTCGCCGAGGATGAAGATGATCGTGCGCTGGTAGTCGTCGGTGGGCCCGACCGTGGCGGTGTCGGGCTCGCCGCCGTCCACGTCCACGTCCACGTCCACGTCATCGGCCGGAGGCGCCTCCTGCGACGTGCACGCCGCCACGGCCACGGCCACGGCCACTGCCTCAAGCCTGGAGCTCCCCACGGGATGCCACCGATCAAGCCACGTGCCAGCGCCGCCCGGTGCTGGGCCGAGCAGTCTCCCGCGCTTCGCTGGCCGAGGCTCGTGGGCGTGTTGCGTTTGGCAACGCACGGCGCGCCGAGGTTGGTCGCGGGACGACGGCGCGCACCGGCGGTCCTGAGCCGTCGCGACCCTCGGGTTCGCGCGTTGTCACGGCGAGGCGACAGGGCATGATCGCGGCATGCGCGTTCTCTTGGTCAGATGATCGTCGGCTGCGACCGTCGCGGCGCGGGCGCCGCAGTGCTAGCTCACCAGATCGTGCAGGTCTCCTTGGGCGCCATCGCCGCGCCGGCCTTGCACCCGAAGGCGGTCGCGAATTCGGGTAGGTTGCGCAGCGAGCCGTTCACTCGCCATTTCGGCGGCGAGTGGACGTCGTCGGTGAGGCGCTTGAGCGCCTCCTCGGGGCGATCCTTCGAGCACCAGGCCTGGCCGACGGCGACGAAGAACTGCTGGTCTTCGCTCAGGCCGTCGGCGACGAACACGGTGTCGGCGCCGGCGCGCAGCGCGCGATAGGCGAGGAACGCATGCTTGATGCCGCCGAGGTCGGCGATGGTCTCGCCCAGGGTGAGCTCGCCGTTGACGTGTTTGCCGGGCAGCACCTCGAACGACGAGTACTGCTTGGCCAGACACTGGCCCTTGCTCTGGAACGCGGCCAGGTCGGCCGCCTGCCACCAGTTCTTGAGGTTGCCCTGGGCGTCGAACTGCGCGCCCTGATCGTCGAAGCCGTGGGTGAGCTCGTGGCCGACCACCATGCCGATGCCGCCAAGGTTCGCTGCCA
The DNA here is from genome assembly GCA_005779305.1 of Myxococcales bacterium. Classification (GTDB taxonomy): domain Bacteria; phylum Myxococcota_A; class Polyangia; order Haliangiales; family Haliangiaceae; genus UBA2376. The sequence continues at coordinate 3,697 of SXJR01000151.1, read as the reverse complement.
CCGAGCGACCGGCGGCGAAGAACGGCGGCTGCAGGATGCCGGCCGGCAGCGCGGTGTTGTTGGCGAGCGGGTTGTAGTAGGCGTTCACCATGAACGCCGGCATCAGCCACTCGCTGCGATCGTAGGGCTTGCCGGCCTTGACGAACTGGCGGTGGGCCTCGTGGGCCTGCGCCGCCAGCCGGTTGCTGGAGAAGTTCTGACGCGACACCTCGAAGTCGTAGGTGCGCCAGGTGTCGGGATAGCCGATCAGCGCCTCGATGCGGTCGAGCTTGCCGCGGGCCTGCACCTTGGTCTCGGCCGTCATCCAGTCGAGCCCGCCCATCTGCTCGTTCATGACGTCGGCGATGGCGGCGACCAGCTTCACGGCCGTCGCCTTGGACTCGCCTGGGAAGTGCTTCTCGACGAAGACCTGGCCCAGGATCTCCGACAGCGCGAACGACGTGGACTGCACGCAGCGCTTCCAGCGCTCGGGCCGCGACTCCACGCCGGACAGCGCCTGCTCGAGCTTGAACAGCTCGTCGTCGAAGGCTCGGGGCAGGGCCAGCGCGTTGCGGCTGACCACCTGCGCGGTCAGGTACGCGCGCCAGGCGTCGGGCTTGGTCTCGGCCAGGACCGCCGACAGCCCGGACATGAAGTCGGGCGTGGTCACGGCGATCTTGCCGGGCGTGGCGTTGCCGAGGGCGGTGAAGTACGCAGTCCAGTCGACGCCCGGTGCCTGCTTGGTCAGGCCGGCGAGGTCGGTCGGGTTGTACATCGCAACCGGGTTGCGGCGCTCGACGCCTGTCCTGGTCAGCTTGGCAAGGCGGGTCTCGAGCGCCATCACGTCGGTCGCGAGGCCGGCCGAAACCTTGCCCTTGCCGAGCAGTCCGAACAGGCGGGCGAGGTGCTCCTGGTAGGCCTTGCGCGCCGGCGCGAACTCGTCCTTGACGTAGAAGTCGCGCTCGGGCAGACCCAGGCCGGAGGTGTCGAGGTAGACGATGTTGGTGGTCGAGTCGGCGAAGTCGGCCTCGGTGCCCAGGCCCCACACCGCGAAGACGCCGTGCTTGTGGAGGAGCGCCACCGCCGCCAGCAGCGTCTTGTTGTCCTTGACCTTGTCGACCGCGCCGAGCAGCGGGGCCAGCCCGGTCAGCCCGCGCGACTCGATCGCGGCCTCGTCGAGACACGAGGCGTAGAAGTCGCCGAGCTTCTGCTTGGCCGGGTCGGTCTGGGGAGCGGCGGCGAGCTCGTCGAGGATGGCGCGGACCGCCTTGTCCTTGCGGTCGTCGATCTCGGTGAAACGCGCGTAACGCGCCTTGTCGGCAGGGATCTCGTTGGCGGCGAGCCATCCGCCGCACGTGTACTGGAAGAAGTCGGTGCAGGGGTCGGCGCCCTGGTCGAGCGAGGCGGCCTCGAGCCCGACCTTGGCCATCGACACGTTCTCGGTGCGCGGTCCCGGAGGTCCGCCGCCGGGCGCGCTAGGCTTGCTGGATGGACCGCACGCGGCGGCAGCGAGAAGGACGGCGATCGGGCGGAGGCGCATCGGAGGCTCCTTTGGGGTCGCGCAACCTACCACGCAGGTCGCCGCGAAATTCCTGCTCCCCCGAGGGCGCCCCACGCGCGCCGCTCACAACGGCGCGTCCGAGCGAGGCGTCGCGGCCTCAGCGGCCGCCGAGCCGCTGCCGCAGGCTGTCTCGGGACGCCGAGAACGACAGCGCGCCGTAGACGTCGAACCAGCGCTCACCGTCGATCACGCGGGGCGCGCACGCCACCGCGATCTCGACCCGGGTGTCGTCGAAGCTCGCCAGCTGCATGAGCTGCACCACCTGGGCGACGGTGAAATAGTTGGTGGCGGCCGCGGTCATGACCAGGCCGAGCTTGTCGTCGGCGAACGCGGCGCGACCGATCTGATCGGTGAGCGACGCGAAGGCGTTCGCCTGCATCGCCGCGATCGGCGCGGGCATCGGCGGGGTGCGCCGGTCGCGGACGCTGCCCGGGGGGGGCGGCGGTGGCGGGGGCACGGTGCGCCAGTGGTCCTGGTCGCGCCAGTCGGGCTCCTGCTGCTCGTGGTCCCACGGCTGGACGTACATGGCGGCCCGGTCGCGGGCGTGGTGGAGGGCGCGATCGATCTGCATCGACGCGCGGCGATCGCGGTTGCGGCGATTGGCGCGCTCCACGCGATCGAGGCCGGCGTCGAGCTCGGCGTACGCCTGCTGGTAGTAACTCAGCTCGGTGCGGAGCTGCTCGATCTCCTGGTGGTGGTCGCGGCGATCCCAGTCGGGCCGGGCCGGCCGGGCGGCGGCATGGTCGGAGACCATGGGCGCGGTGGCGGCGAGGGCGAGGGCGGCGGCGACGGCGGGGGCGAGCAGGCGGACCAGGCGGGACATGGGAGACCTCGGAGACGGGAGACGGCAAGAGTGGGACGGGGCACGACGCTCGGCATTCACGTGGTAAACGCTGAGCGTGCGACCGGTGGCGCGTTTCGGCATCGGGCTGGCCGTCCTGGCCGCCATCTACCTGGTGATCCTGGTGATCGCCGGGTGGATCGCCGCGGGGGTGGTGGCCGACCGCATCCAGTCGCGGCTGGCCGGGTCCCTGGACGCCCGGGTCACGGTCGGTGACACCGACGTCGGGCTGATCACCGGCACGGTCGAGGTCGAGCACCTGCACCTCGAGCGCGATCACATCGCTCGGCTGGAGCTCACGATCGATCGCCTCGAGGTCGACGTGGCGCCCATGGGGTGGGTGGTCTTCGACCGCGAGCCGGCCGCGGTGCGCGTCCGCGGCGGCCGCCTGCTCATCGCCGGGCCCGAGGCGCTGAACCTGCCTCCCCGGCCGGCGCAGCCACCGGTGCGGGTGGGCTCCCTCGAGATCGAGAACGGCGTGATCGATCTGATGGTGACCGGCTACTGGCCAGGGTTGGCGCGCATGGTGATCACGATCGAGCGCGCGCGCTCGCACGCGACCACGCTGCGCACCGGTCTGTCGTGGCTGTTCACACTCGAAGAGCTGGTCGCGCGCGTCGATCTTCCGGCGGGCATGACGGTGCGCATCACCTACAAGGACCGCGCGCTCTCCGCTTCGGGTGGCTTCTTCGGCGCGACCCCGGTCACGATCCCGTTCGTGTTGCCGCCTCTCGATGACCGCAGCGAGAGCGTCCAGCTCGTGGCGCTGGGCAAGGAGCTCGGCAAGCAGCTCGCCATCGAGCGCGCCCGGCGCTGGCTGGGCAAACACTTGAAACCCTGACCCCGCTGATCTCGGTTTCGGTTTCGGTTTCGGTCTCGGTTTCGGTTTCGGTCTCGGTTTCGGTTTCGGTTTCGGTTTCGGTTTCGGTTTCGGTTTCGGTTTCGGTTTCGGTTTCGGTTTCGGTTTCGGTTTCGGTTTCGGTTTCGGTTTCGGTTTCGGTCTCGGTTTCGGTTTCGGTTTCGGTTTCGGTTTCGGTCTCGGTTTCGGTTTCGGTCTCGGTTTCGGTTTCGGTCTCGGTTTCGGTTTCGGTCTCGGTCTCGGTTTCGGTTTCGGTCTCGGTCTCGGCTTCGGTCTCGGCGCCGCCGATGGGGCGGCGGCCGGCCGCCGTGGCGGCTACCGCCGCGGGTTGCGCAGGCGGTAGAGCACCGCCTGGAGCCGATCCTCGAGGGCCCGCACCTCGGCGAGCGCGGCGTCCGGGGCGTAGCCCCACGCGACGGCGATGCGCACGTGCGTCAGCGTCTCGGCGGCCTCGGCG
>SXJR01000150.1 GCA_005779305.1 Myxococcales bacterium | reverse complement strand
CAAGCTGGCGCCGCCGTTCCGCGAGGCCGAGTTCGAGATCCTGTACGGCACCGGCGTCAACAAGCTGGGTGAGCTGGTCGACACCGCCGAGAAGCTCGGCATCGTCGAGAAGACCGGGTCCTGGTACTCGTACGAGGGCGCCAAGCTCGGCCAGGGCAAGGACAAGGTCCAGGCCCACCTCGAGGAGCACCCGGTGCTGGCCCAGCAGCTCCGCGACGTGCTGGTCAAGCAGGCCAAGCTGGCGACGGCGGGGGCCGGCGGCGGTCACGGCGCCGGCAACGGGGTGGCGTCGTGATCGCCCGCAAGGCCGACCTGGCGCCACCCGGCCCGGTGGCGCCGACGGTGGCCCAGCTCCTCGCCGAGGAGCTGGTCACCGAGATGGTGCGCAAGCAGATCGACGTCGTCGGGCTGCTCGAGCTCGAGCGCGACGTGATCGAGGCGGTGAGCGCGATCGGCGAGGAGGTGGGGGCGGACAAGGCCACGGTCCCGGCCGCGGCGCTGGCCGCACACCTCGTGGACCGGGCCTTTCGCAAGGTGGAGGCGGAGTGGCGCATGCAGCGCTCGTTGTGCGACAGCGACGAGTGCGTCTGCTGCGCGATGGAGGCCGCGGCGGCAGGCAAGCGGCGGGGAGCGTCGTCGTGAGGGTGCGCGATCGCGGCCTGCCGCGCGAGTCGTGGAGCGCGCATGATCTGGGCAGCCGGGCGCCGTTCCGGACCAAGGCCGCGCCCCGGCGCAGCGGCGCAGCGGCGCTCCACGCCGACTCGGCGGCGTCGGCCGCGGTCAGCGAGGCGGCCTGCGATCCGACGCTGCCGCTGGCGCTGAGCGAGCTCTGGCACCTGCGCCGCCTCGGCCTGTTCCACGACGACGGCCGCACGCCGCCGAGCTGGTGCGATGGCGCAGCGAGCGACTAGCGAGCGCTCGACAGAGTCGCGCTCGCAAAGGGATCACCGTGGTCAGCGTGAGTCCCCCCCCCCGGGTACAATCACGCCATGGCCGGGAAGCCCAGGGCGACGTACGCGAAGAAGCCAGCAGCCAAGAAGTCCGCGGCGAAGAAGCCGGCAGCCAAGAAGTCCGCGGCGAAGAAGCCGGCGGTCAGCAAACCGGCGGTCAGCAAACCGGCGGTCAGCAAACCGGCGGCAGGCAAGCCGGCAGTCAGCAAGCCGGCAACCACCCCGGCCCCGGCGCCGCCGTCCCGGCCGGCGCCGCGCGCTGACCTCGGCGCGCCGATCGACGGCTTCTTCCGCAAGCAGTCGCCGCTGCTCCGGCCGATCCTCGAGACTCTGCGCGGCATGGTCGAGGCGGCGGCGCCCGAGGCGACCTCGTCGATCAAGTGGGGCATGCCGTTCTTCGTCATCGGCGACGCGATGATGTGCGCGCTCGGCGCGCACAAGGCTCACGTCAACCTGATCCTGTGGGGCCCGCCGGGCACGTTCGACGATCCCGACGGCCGGCTGGCCGGCGACGGCAAGACCGGCCGTCACCTCAAGCTCACCCGGCTCGACGATCTGCCGGCCGATTCGGTGCGCGGCTGGCTGGAGACCGCCGCCGAGCTGGCGCGCGCCAGAGCGTGACGACCCACGTGGGTCGCGCATGACGGCTCACGTGAGTCGCGGCAGATTCACGCGACTGCTCAAGCCGGGCGGACCGGCGACTTCGCGAGAGCCTCGATCATGGCCAGCGCGTCGGCGCGCGAGCCGACCAGACGCACGACGCCGGGGACGATGATCGACACCTCGTCGCCGCGGTGCTCGATCGTGACCTCGACGTTGCCGAAGCGGCGACGCTCGGCGAGATCGGGCGGACGCGGCGCCGGCGCGCTGCGTGGCAGCACGTTGCCGGGCTGGGTGCCGGCGGGCACCACGACCACCGGCAGATCGCGCTCGGTGACGCGGTGGTCCTTCTCGGCGAAGGACTCGCGGATCGCGTTCTCGGACCCCGTCCCGCCCGGCCTGCGCTTGATCATCCGGTACGTGCGATCGTCGGACACGGACGAATCGTAGGTCAGCCCGCCGCGGCTGAGAATCCCCATAATGAGGTGAGGACGGTTTCCTTCGATGACACCGGCTCACCGCGCGCGCGACGCGACGTTCACAGCAGGACGGCCATCGCGGCGAACGCAACGATCCCGAGGCCCGAGGCGACCGCGCTGATCCCGGCCACACGCAGCGCGCGATCGCGCGAGCGGGTGGCCGCCGCGGCGCGGTGAACCGGCTCGAGCGCAACCGCGGTGGCCTCGGCCACCATCCGCGCCGATTCCACGTCACCGGCGCAGTTCGGACAGCGCCGGACAGCGGGGTAGACCGCGATGCAGGTCCGGCAGATCGCGTAGGCCCTGATGCTCATCGCTTCATTCAACGCCTGACAGCCGCGGAGGATTTCCCCGACGGGTCAGGCCCCTGTCAGGGTCGGCATCCAGCGGGCGTGACCATGTCAGTCGGTGTGGGACACGGCGATCGACCGGGGCAGGAGCAGCCAGAACCGGCCCGGACCACCCATGCGGCCGGCAATGTCGGCGGCCGCCTCGTCATCACCCCAGAAGACGTCGCCGCGGATGGGCCCGAGGATGCCGCCGCCGGTGTCCTGCGCGATCAGGAGCCACCGCCGCTTCTCGGTGTCGCGCTTGCCGGCCAGCGGCACGTCGGCCTCGACCCAGACCGGCGTGGTGTGGGCGATGAACGCTCGATCGATCGCCATCGACCGCCGTGGGGTAAGCATCACCCCCTGGGAGCCGCGGGCACCGGCCTTGGTGCGCAGCGCGAAGAACACCTTGCTGGTGTTGAGGTCCATGATCTCGTCGACGCGGTCGGGGTGGGCTTCGAACCAGGCCCGGATGCCCTGCATCGTGCCCTCGCCAGGCTGGAGCTCACCCATCTGGCGCAGGAGCTTGCCCACGCCCTGGTAGGGCTGGCCGTTCTTGCCGTCGAACTCGAGCCAGACCTCGCTACCGTCGTCGAGCTCGACCCGGGCCGAGCCCTGAATGTCGGCGAACAGCGCGTCGACCTTGCTGTCGACCCAGAGGATCTCGAGGCCCTTGCCGTCGAGCGCACCGTTGCGGATCTCGGCGCGCGTCGCGTACGGCACCACCGCGCCGGTCTTCGGATCGAGGCGGCCCCACAGCCGCCGGCCGCGCGCGTCCTCGACGAAATGGGTCAGGTCGACCGAGACCAGATCGGGCGGGCGACCGTAGATCGGCACCTGGTACTGAGCGTGGCGCGTGCGCGAGCCACGCATCGCGGCCACGTAGTAGCCGGTGAGCTTGGCCGTCATCCCCTCCTTGTTCGACGCCACGTACGGCACCAGCTCGCGCTCGAGCACCACCCGCGCCGCCGCGTGATCGCCGGTCTTCACCTTCGCCGCCGCCTTGCACAGCGGCCGCCAGTCGCCGGCGGTGCCGCCAAAGGGCGCCACGCTGATCGCCTCGCGGTCACCCTTCTTGGCCAGGCGGCCACACGACGCGAGCAGCGGCGGGATCACGTCGGCCAGGGTGTCGTCGGTCCAGCCCGGCACGTCCGCCCACGTGACCGGCGCCAGCCGCAGGCGCTCCTGGGCCGGCGAGGCCGCGCTCGTCTTGCACGCGCAGAGGGCACCGAAGGCCGCGAGCGCCCCGAGCGCCGCGCAGACGACGGCGCGTTTGCCGACCGAGGACGCCATGGCTCCAGTGTGCCAGACGCGCACCCGCCGCCGCGCATTCCGAAAATGCGCCGGCCCGGTGCCAGGGAGGGGGCACCGGGCCGAGCGGCTGGGGTGGGAGGTCAGTGGAAGGCCAGTTCCAGCGCAATCAGTTGGGCGCCGCCATGCGGTCGCCGCGGAAGGTCGAGGCGCCGAGCGTGACGGGCTGGTTGGCGTACGACATCGAGCCGGTCCAGGTGCCCATCTGGAGGATGTCGACCTTGCGGTCGGTGTTGGTGTCCATCGGCTTGGCGTTGCCGGCGATGTTGAGCAGCATGGCCGAGCTGTCGAGCGAGCGGATGCGGCCCTCGATGTAGTTCGAGGCGTAGCCGATGCCGAGGCGGCAGGCGCCGGCGTACAGCGACGGCGAGCCGAAGCCGATGAAGTCCGAGATCTCGGCGCCGATGCTGTTGCAGTTGATCAGGCCCTGGAGGAGCGTGTTGATGTTGGTGGCCTGCGGATCGACCAGCGGGATGATGACCTCGTTGAGCGCGGCCATCAGGATGGCGCCGTAGCTGAGCGGAAACTGGTGCTGGGCGATGTCGGTGCGGTCGTTGGTCTGGGTGAAGCCGAGGTTGGGCGAGACCAGGTTGGCCATGCCGAGGTCCGTCAGCAGGAACTGCGACGACTGGCCGTCGACGGTGAAGACCACGTGGGTCATCGTGTGCTTGGCGGCGAAGCCCTCGGTCGCGGCGGTCACCTCGAGCGTCGACTGGGTGCCGAACTTGCGGGCGACCTGGCCGAAGTCGTTGCCGACCGCGAGCAGGTCGGTGACGATCGTGGGCGAGCCGGCGATGATGGCGTCGTTGACGATGGCGTCGAGCGCGGGGCGGGCGCCGTTGATGAAGCCGCGGGTGACCGGGTCGCTGATGGCGGCCACGGCCTGATCGAGGAGGAACGTGGCGGGGTCGTAGGGGCTGTCGGTCATGTCGATGAAGGTGTTGGTCACCTGACCGACGGTGCCGGGCAGACCCGAGACCAGATCGAAGTTGCTGGCGATGCGATACGTGCCCTTGGGATCGAGCGGGCCCATGGGCTGGCTGGTGCGAACCGCGATGCGCCAGCTCACAGGATCGGCGTATTCGGCGACCGCCTGCAGCGTGAAGGCGGCCTCGCCGCTCGCGCCGGCGTTGACGGTGACGGTGGCCTCGCCCTCGCTGTTGGTGACGGCGCTCGGCGCCGACAGCGTGGCGCCAGCGGCGGTGCCACCGATGGCGAAGTCGACCTCGCCGGCGAGCGGGTTGTCCTCACCGTCGTGGTAGCGGACGATCACGCCCTGCTGCCAGCCGTTCTCCATGAACACGCTGGTCTCACCGACGATGGTGAGGAATGCGTCGCCCTGTTCGGGAGGACGCGGGCCGGAGTCGTCGTTCGAGCAGCCGGCGCCGGTGCCGACGAAGAGTCCGATGAGGAGAGCAGTGGAGAGCTGGGTCTTCATGGCGGTTGGCACCTTGTTGGGGTTGCCGTCGCCCTTTGCAGTGGTCGTGCCACGACGAGAGGCACCACGATCTCCATCACTTGAGTCGGATCTCGAGGCCACGTGGGGACGTGTGACCCGATGTACGACCGGATCCGGCAACTCGAGTGGTCGGGCTCACCGTCCCCGCATCGTCCTGTCAGTGAGGACGCGCGTGCACGCCGAACCAGCTCGCCGCGCGCGTCGCGATCTCATCGGGACACTCGGCGGCGAGGAAGTGCCCCGCGCCCTCGACGATCTCGCTGCGATAGGGCCCGGCGAAGTAGCGCTCGGCGCCGCTCGCCGCCGCCGGCGCGATGCAGCCGTCGTCGGCGCCGTGCAGGTAGAGCAGCGGCACCGTCAGCCGACGCGCGATGCCGGTGCTCGGCCGCAGGCGCCTCATCGCTTCGCCGAATGGCCGGAACATCGCCCGGTAGTAGAGGAGCGGCGCCGGCCAGCTCGCGCGCAAGCAGGCGTGGACCTCGGCGCGACTCGCCGCCGGCAGCGCCAGGCCCGGCGACCACGTGCGCCACAGCCGATCGATCAGCGCGAAGTCGCGCGCCGCCGCCAGGCGCTCGGCGCCCGGCACCTGGAAGAAGAACATGTACCAGCTGCGCAGCGCCTGCCGCGACCGCGACAGCGCGCGCAGGAACGCCAGCGGATGAGGCACGGCCAGCGCCACCGCCGCGCCGAACCGCGCCGGCGCCAGCGCGCACGCCGTGTACGTCACCGCGGCGCCCCAGTCGTGGCCGAGCAGGTACACGGGCGCGCCGTCGGGCGCGAGCACGTCACACAGCGCGAGCACGTCGGCGGCGAGGGTCTCGACGTCGTAGGGCCCATCGAGCACCGAGGGCGCGTAGCCGCGGGCCCAGGGCGCGACCGCGCGGAACCCGCGCCCGGCCAGCTCGTCGAGCAGCGTCTCGAACGTCGGCGGCGCGTCGGGGAAGCCATGCAGCACCAGCACCAGCGGCGCATCGGGCGCGCCGCTGGCCAGAGCCTGGAACGAGCCGGTCGCGACGTCGAGGGCCAGGAGCTCGCTCACCCGCGCAGTCTACTTCGCCGCGACCGCTCGACCTTCAGGACTGGGCCCAGCCGAAACGCGCCCGGAACGGGAGGTTGACAGTTGCACTTCCTACTTCTCACGGTCCCACCATGGGAGTGCGGTCGTTAACGGTTCTTCAGCCCCTACGGGGCGACGGAGGTTGATCGTGAACCTGGACCCGCTCCGGTATCGTGCCCGCGTCGGCCGGCGTGAAGTTCCCTGGCCAGCCAACCCTGGTCGATGTCGACGGCGATAACGACCTCGAATGATCCTGCCCTCGGGATTCCTGGCCTGCGCCGCGATCCCAGGTGGCGCCGCATGCGGCGGCCTCGCCTGGTACGAACAGAACGCGGGCACGTGGACCCGCCGCGATGTGGTGCCACTCGGCAACGCGAACTTCTATCACCACGTCGACCTGGTGGATTGGCCTCGGCCAGGCCGGCGGCGCGGTGGTGCGGGACCTCGACGGTGACTCGAAGCAGGACACGATCGTGACCGGCTACGAGGACAACGTCGTCTACATCTTCACGCAGTGAGCACCCGACGGTGGACGGTCCGGATTGTCCGGCCCACAATGTCCGGATACCGGACACTGTCCGGCCGGATCCCGGACAGCGCACTGGCAAGCGCGCGAGATCATCGGCGCCCGAACCTGGCACCGCGGTTGCTGGAGCAGCGGCCCATGCGAGCTGCCATCGTCTTCTCTCTCCTCTCTTCGATCCTGTTCACCTCCGCGGCCAGAGCCGCCCCCTGCGCGCCGTCCCAGCTGGTGATCGTGCTCGATCGATCGAGCTCGATGAACGGCGTCGCCGGCACCGAGAGCAAGTGGTCGGCGGCGCGCGCGGCCATCGACCAGGTCGCGGCCGCGTACGGTGATCGGATCGAGCTGGGCCTGGCCACGTTCCCGTATCCGGATCAATGCGGTCCCGGTCGCCTCGACGTGGCGCCGGGGCTGGGCCGGCGCGATGCACTGGCCACTGCGCTGGCGGCGCCACCGCCGGAGACCAACGCGTGGACCCCGCTCGGCGAGACCCTCCTGGCCCTGGCCGACGATCCGGCGATGGTGAGCGCGGTCGCGCCGGCCCACGCCGTGGTCATCACCGACGGCTTCCAGTGGTGCTCGCCGTTCGATCCCGCCGCGCGCGGCTTGCCGCTGGCCGGAGTCGAGGCGCTCGGGGCGGCCGGCGTCACCACGTTCGTGGTCGGGTTCGGCGGCGGCGCCGATGAGGTCACGCTCGATCAGATGGCGATGATCGCCGGTACGGCGCGGGCCGGGTGCACGCCTGGATCGAGCGACGCCGCCACTCGGTGTTACTACCAGGCCGAGGACGCGGCCGCGCTCCTGGCCGCGCTCATGGACATCGCCGCGGTGACCTCGGTCGAGACCTGCGACGGCGAGGACGACGACTGCGACGGCCTGATCGACGAGGACGCGTGCGCCGAGCCCGGCGTCGACGCCGGCCCGAGCGCGAGCGCCGACGCCGGCGACGAGCTGGCCGTCGCGCCTGGCGGATGTGGATGCGGCGCGGCCCGCGACGCCGGCGCCACCGCCGGCGGCGTGATCGCCTTCGGCCTGGGCGTACTCGTCGCGCTCAGGTGGCCACCGCGGTCGTCGCGGCGGCGGCGGCGCTCGCCGGATCCGGAGCCGGCGTTGGATCCGCGTCCGGAGCCGGATCGGGCTCGTCGGTGATCACCTGGTGCTCGACCAGACGCTTGTAGATGCCGCCCTTGGCCATGAGCTCGGCGTGTTTGCCGCGCTCGGCCACGCGGCCGCCGTCGAGGACGATGATGCGGTTGGCGTCGCGCACGGTCGACAGGCGGTGGGCGACTACCAGCGTGGTGCGGCCGCGCATGAGCCGGGCCAGCGCCTCCTGGACGAGGGCCTCGCTCCCGGCGTCGAGGTTGCTGGTCGCCTCGTCGAGGATGAGCACGCGCGGATCGACCAGCAGGGCGCGGGCGCTGGCGATGCGTTGCTGCTGCCCGCCCGACAGCT
>SXJR01000149.1 GCA_005779305.1 Myxococcales bacterium | reverse complement strand
GCGGTGACCGTGCCGTCCTTGGCGAAGACCGGCTTGAGCCTGGCCAGACTCTCGTAGGTGCTGTCGGCCCGAGGGTGCTCGTCGGCGGTGACCTGGATGGCCGCGCCGGTCTTGCGATCGGTGCCGGTGGTGATGGGCACCAGCTCGCGTGCGAAGCGGCCGGCGGCCTGGGCCCGGGCGCAGCGCTCCTGCGAGCGCGCGGCGAAGCGGTCCTGGGCCTCGCGCGAGACGCCGACCTCGCGCGCCACGCGCTCGGCGGTCTCGCCCATGCCGAGGGTCTCGTGCAGCTCGGTCATGCGCGGGTTGGTGAAGCGCCAGCCGAGCGTGGTGTCGTACACGGTGTGGTTGCCGCGCGGGTAGGCCTCGTTGGGCTTGCCCATGACCAGCGGCGCCCGCGTCATGTGCTCGACGCCGCCGGCGATCACCAGCTCGGCCTCGCCGGTGGCGATCAAGCGCGCGGCGTCGGCGACGGCCTGCATACCCGAGCCGCACAGGCGATTGACGGTGACGCCGGGGACGGACACAGGGAACCCGGCGAGGAGCGCCGACATGCGAGCGACGTTGCGGTTGTCGTCGCCGGCCTGGTTGGCGCAGCCGGCGATCACCTCGTCGATGCGATCGGCCGGGATCTGGGTTCGCTCGACGAGGGCGGCGATCACGCGGGCGAGCAGATCGTCGGCGCGGACCCCGGCGAGCCCACCGCCGTAGCGGCCGAAGGGCGAGCGGACTCCGTCGACGATGTAGGCGGCTCGGGTCATGGCGCGGACCATACCCCAACCCGTCGTTTCCGAAAACTTGGCCACGCTCGCGGCCGGGCCTAGCGTCGAGCCATGCAGACCGCCAAGGAGCTGTCGTGGTTCGCGATCCGGCAACCCACCGTGGTCCGCTTCCTCGAGCGGCGCTTGTGGGCACCCGACGGTGACGCCTTCGCGGTCGCCCTCGACGCCGCCTGCCGGCTGCACGCGGCGATGAGCATCTCAGACGGCGTCGAGCCGCCCCGCGTCGAGGATCGGCTCCTCCGCGAGGGCCTCGAGATGATGCCGCCGGTGAGCCTGACCGGCTGGATCAACGAGCTCATCGGCGGCGCCCCGGTCGTGCTCTCGGGCAACGAGGAGCAGGAAGTCCTCAGGACCGTGACCGCGATCGCCTGGGCGCTGACGTCCGCGCGCCGCGCGGACGTCAGCGATGCCATGATCGCCTGACCACCCTTGCCCTTACCCTTACCCTTACCTTCTACCGTCCGGGGCCTTACCATCGCCCTGATGCGCTCGGGCCCCCTCTCCTTCGTCTCCCTCGGCCTCTGCGCTCTCGCCTCCACCGCGCTCGCCGACGGCGACCTCGAGGATCCCGCCATCGCCCTTCGCGCCGGCCCGCCTCCCGCTCGAACCGGCGCAACGCCGCTCCCGCTCTCCTCGCCCTCGCCCTTCTTCCACATCGGGCCGAGATCCGCCGCCGGCGCCCTGGCCGGCAAGACTATCTACGTCTCCGCCGGCCATGGCTGGGTCTGGGACGCCAGCCTCGGACGCTGGCGTGCCCAGCGCGGCAACACCCACTCTCTGGTCGAGGACTTCATCTCGACCGAGACCATCTCCCAGCACCTGATCCCGCTCCTCCACGACATGGGCGCCTACGTCGTCCCTGTCCGGGAAGCGGACATGTCGCCCGAGCTCGTCCTCGTCGACGACGCCGACGCCGGCGCCACCGTCACCGCCGCGACCACCCCCGACAGCGCCGGCTTCGCGACGCCGACCTTGCCGCTGACCGGCGCCGCCAACCCGTTCACCGCCGGCACCTCGCAGATCGCGACCGCCACGGCGTCGCCCGATCGCGTCGCCCTGTGGACCCTCGCGCCCGCCGCCGATCTCGAGGGCCTGGTCTACCTGTCGTGGGTGCAGGCCGCCGATCGCGCGCCCGACGCGCACTACGTCATCCACCACGCCGGCGGCGACAGCGAGGTCCGCGTCGACCAGCGCCGCCACGGCTCGACCTGGGTGCTGATCGGCAGCTACCGCTTCCTCGCCTCCGATCCGCCCGAGCGCCGCTCGATCGAGCTGCTTGCCGACTCCGCCAGCCCGGGCGCGACCCTTTCCATCGACGCGGTGCGGGCCGGCGGCGGTGGCAGCCGCATCGATCGCGGCCAGGGCACCAGCGGCCGGCCGGCCTTCGAGGACGCCGCTCGCTACGCCGCCCAGTGGAACGGCGCGCCGTCGACGGTGTGGGACTATGCCGCGGAGGACGGCAACGACGACGTCGGTACCCGCTCGCGCTTCTCGGCCTGGGACCACGAGACCGGGGAGGACGCGGTCTACGTCGCCTGGCACACCAATGCGCCCAGCCCGGCGCGCGGCACGTCGTCGTTCGCGTACGGCCCGAGCTCGTTCGGGCCGCTCTCCGAGTTCAGCGGCGTGCCTGGCTCGCTCCAGCTCATGGACGCGATCCACCGCGAGCTGCTCGCCGATCTGCGCGCCGGCTGGGATCCCGCCTGGCAGGATCGCCAGCAGCACACCGCCTACTTCGGCGAGGTCAACCCCAGCCACAACCCCGAGATGCCGGCGACGCTCATCGAGGTCGCCTTCCACGACACCCTCGCCGACGCCGACGCGCTGCGCGAGCCGGCCTTCCGTCACCTCGCCGCGCGCGCCATCGCTCAGGGCATCGCCCGTTACTTCGCGACCCGCGACGGTGCCGGGCTGACCCTGCCGCCGGGCGCGCCGACCCAGGTGCGGGCCCGCTGGAGCGGCGGGGGGCTCGAGCTGGCGTGGGCGCCACCTGCGGCCGATCCGGCCGGCGGCGACGCGCCCACCGGCTACACCGTGCACCTCTCGTCCGACGGCCGCGCCTTCGATGACGGCCGCGCCGCCGACGGCCTCTCCCTCGCCATCCCGGTCGCCGAGCTGGGCGCCGCTCGCTTCGCGCGCATCGCCGCCCACAACGGCGGTGGTCGCTCGCGGCCGTCGCCGGTGGTCGGCGCCGACGGCCGCGGCGAGCTGCCCGACGTGCTGGTCGTCGCCGGCTTCACCCGGCTCGACGGCGCCATGCTCTTCCGCGACGATCTCTCGAGCCGAGGCCTCGGCACCATCGATCGCGCCTACGAGAGCCGCATCAACGACGCCAGCCACGGCGGTCGTATCGGCCGCGCGCTCGGCACCGCTGGATACGGCTACGCGGTCGCCTCCGTCGATGCCGTGCGCGCCGGCGCGGTCTCGCTCGCTGACTACCGCGCCGTGGTCTGGCTCGGCGGCGAGGAGCCGGCGCCGCTCACCGCCGCCGATCGGGCCGCGCTGTCCACGTTCCTCGACGGCGGCGGCGCCCTCGTGCTCACCGGCGTCGACGCCGCAGGCGGCCTGGCCACCGACGACGCGGCCTTCCTCTCCGGGCTCGGGGCCGGCTTCGCCACCGACGACGCAGGCACTTACAGCCTCCAGGGCAGCGGCGCCCTCGCCGGCGAGACCTTCACCTTCGACGACCGCGGTCCCGGCGGTTACGACGCCGACGCACCCGACGTGCTCGCCGTGGCCGGCGGCGGCGCGCCGCTCCTCACCTATCCCGACGGCGGCATCGCGGCGCTGGTGCAGGCGTCGCCCTGGCGCGCCGCGGTCACTGGCTTCCCGGTCGAGACCGTCCCCACCGACGGCGAGCGCGCGCGCATCCTCGGTGCTGCGCTGGCCGGCGCAGGGGTCCCGCCCGAGCCCGAGGACATCGACGAGCCCGGCGGCTGCTGTGGCGCCGGCGGCGGCGATCCGCGCGCCAGCGCGGTGCTCGTGTTCACCGTGGCCGCCCTCCTCTTGACGCGCGGCCGTCGGCTCACCAACATGCGGCCTCATGTCCTCCGCCGCCGTGCCTGCCGAAGACGTCGACCGCACCATCACCGCCTTCACCCGCCTTGATCAGCGCGGTGACAAGAAGGCGATGAACAAGCTGGCGGCGCGCCTCCAGCGCGAACAGCCGTATCTCCTCCAGTACGCCGCCGCCACCCGCGGCGAGCACGGCGACAAGGTCGGCGAGGCCTCGGTGTTCTACGCGACGCTGGTGTGGGCGATGTTCGATCGCGGCCACGAGGGCACGCTGCCCCGCCTCACCGCGCAGAACCTGGCCGACGCCGACACCGCCGTCACCACCGCGCTGTCGGCGATCGAGGGCCTGGCCGACAAGCCCATCCACGAGCGCATGTCGCCGTCCCTGCTCGTGTCGCAGCCCTACATCTGCGCCAAGCTGCGCGAGCTGGTCGAGGAGGACGTGCGCGAGGCCGCCATGGCCGCCGACACCGCCGCCGTCATCTACAAGCCGACCCAGGTCGTGATCGAGGCCTTCGACGCCGCCCTCACCGGCCGCCGCGCCGGCGAGTCCCAGGGCACGATCGTCAACGACGCGCCCAAGCCCGGCCGCAACGACCAGTGTCCGTGCGGCTCGGACAAGAAGTACAAGAAGTGCCACGGCGCCGCGGCCTGATTCCCCCCGCTTCGTTCGTTCTCAGCCGCCCGAGCGTCACCGAGTCGCAGGACGCATTTACTTGCCGCCGAAGCCGTCGAGCCTGATCCACGGGCCCGACGTGTACGGGAACGACTGATCGAAGTGGACGTGGGCGACGTACCAGAGCGCCACGTCCTGATTCTCGAGAGGCTCGCGGCCGATGTAGGCGGCCGGGAAGGGCGCGGCGCCGGCCGCCGAACGGGGCGAGAACGGGGCCCACTCGCCGTCGTGGTAACGCACTGCGAACAGCTCGGCGTCGTCCCAGGTGTGGGGCCGGACGTTGACCGACGAGCCGGTGCCGAAGTCGATCTGGCGCCACACGAAACCATTCTCGTCGGCCTCGCCGGTCGAGGGAAACCAGCCCTCCTCCTCGACGCGAACCCAGGCACCGTCGGCGAAGTACTCGAGGGCGTCGTGGCCGGCGCCGTCGAGATCGAAGTCGAAGCGCCAGTGCGGGTGATACGTGTGCTGGTCGTGGACGCCGGTACCGTAGACCGTGAGCCACGGGCACATGCGTCCGTCGTCGTGGAAGCGCCACAGCTGCATGTAGCTGTAGGGCCCGGCCACGAAGTTGGCCGACAGCTCGATGCCGCCGCGGAACGGTTGCACGCGCACGTTGCCAGCCAGCGTGCGGGTGCCGAGCGGGACCCACCACGGGCCGCGGGTCTCTGCGCCTTCGCTGCCGACCTCGATCTCGTCGCGCTGGTGATCGATCGTGACGTACGGCATCGACGCTTCCCACAGGACGCGCCGGCCGCGGTACTCGGCCAGGTACACCATGATCCCGGCCGACTCGGTGAGCCGCCAGTGAAACTTCCAGTTGGCCTCGGCGATGACGTTGCTCATTGTCGGTCCTCGCTGCTCACCACTGCGCCGCGGGGACGACCGCGGTCACGTTGTTGTCGAGGAGATCCACCACGGCGACCACCGAGGGATGGCCGCCCGGCCGTCCGAACACCACCGCCGCCGAACGCCGGGTGTACGCCGCGTCGTTGGCGTCCTTGCCCCAGTAGTGCATCGTGACCAGCGGTTCGTCGCCGAGCGCCAGCTTGTCGCGCACGCGTTCGTCGACCACGGCCACGGACATGGCGACCGACTCCTCCTCCCGCGACAGCATCGGCTGGGCCTTGTTGATGTCGAGGTTCGCCACCACGCCGGCGTCGAGATCGACGCACGCGTCGACGCACCGATCGGCAGCGTAGTCGTAGACCACGACGCGGGCCAGGCGATGGCCGGCCATCCAGTGCGGCGGCTTGACCACCAGCGGCTCGGTGGCGATCACGCGGTAGCGGCCGACCTTGGCCATGCCGGTGACGCGCCGATCCTCGGTGAGTGTGCGCACGGCGTCGGCGACCTCACCGGGTGTGAGCGGCGCGAACAGGCCGGGATCCGACGCGACGATGTCGATCGCGACCGCCGCCGCCAGCTTCTTCTTGGCTGCGGGAGCGGCCGGCTTGGCCACCGGCTTGGCTGATTTCGCAGGCTTGGCCGCGGGCTTGTCCTTGGCCTTCGGGGGCTTCTTCGCCATGCGGCGGACTATACACAGGAGATCGCCGGGGTTTCGGCGCAAGCGCGCCAATCCATTATCGGTAGATCATCGGACGGCCTCGTCCGTCGTAGGAGGCATGGCGCGACGACTGCTCCTTGGTTCTCTCCTCTCGCTCTCGCTCCTGGGTGGCTGCACCGCGGCGTACGCCGATCGGGTCACGCCGCCGTCGATGCGGCCGATGGTGCCGATCGCGGTCGCGCCCGATGCGGTGCGCTCGCCGTACCAGGTCGAGGTGATCGCCGATGACGGCGGCACCCTCGACACCTTCTTCCAGAAGGGCCGCTACTACGTCCACGGTTCCAACGGCGGTCGCTACACCATCCGCGTCACCAACCCCACCGACACCCGCATCGAGGCAGTGGTCTCGGTCGACGGCATCGACGTGATCGATGGTGAGACCGGTGACCTGCGCAAGCGCGGCTACGTCGTTCCCGCCCACGGCCAGGTCCTCATCGAGGGCTGGCGCACGTCCCTCTCCGACGTCGCCGCCTTCCGCTTCTCGTCGGTCAAGAGCAGCTATGCCGGCAAGAAGGGCAAGGCCCGCAACGTCGGCGTGATCGCCGTCGCGCTCTTCGCCGAGCAGGCCGCGCCTCAGATCATCGTCGATGAACCCGACGAGCCCTACTACTACGACGAAGACGACGGGTACGGCGACAAGGTCGAGGGCTACCTCGATCGCGGCTCGCCGGGCTCGCACTCGCGCGCTCCCAGCGGCGGTGGCGGCAGCGGCCGCGTCGCCGCCAAGCGGCCCGCGCCCGACACCAGCGGTGACGACCGCGGCGGGGAGGCCGAGGCGCCCACCACGTCGGTCTCCGGCAGCGGCTCGGGCGGTTCGGTCGGCGGCGCGGTGGCTCCGGTGCCTCCGCCCCGCGATGTCCGCGACCGCGACGAGCGCTGCTGCGGCGACAAGCCCGCCGAGAAGGAGCGCCTCGGGCTCGGCACCGAGTTCGGCGAGCAGCGCTACTCGGCCGCCAGCTACACCCGCTTCGTGCGCTCGAGCGACCGCCCGGTCGCCGTCGCCGAGCTCCGTTACAACGACACCGCCGGCCTCAAAGCTCTCGGCATCCTGGTCGAGCCGCTCCCGGACGCAGACGAGATCATGACCCGCGAGACCGCTGATCCGTTCCCCGGCGACCGCGGTTTCGCGCGCCCGCCGGCCGGCATTCGCTAGCGAGCGCGTGTAGAGTCCCTCCACATTTCGGAGGGACTCCATGCGATCAGTGATCAGGGCTGGGATGTTTTCGTTCGCGCTCGTCGCCACCGTCGGCGCCGGCACCGCCTGCAAGAAGAAGAACCAGGACGCCACCGGCAGCGGCTCGGCCTCGGCCTCGGCGTCGGGCAGCGGCTCGGCCTCGGCGTCGGGCAGCGGCAGCGCCACCGGCGCGCCCGCCACCGCGCTCACCCAGGAGGACGCGGCCAAGATGTACGCGGCCTGCTGGGGCCACTTCAACGGCCGCACGTGGGACGACTTCAAGAACTGCTTCGCCGCCGACGCCGTCAGCGACGACATGGGCATGGGCATGCAGGCCAAGGGCAACGAGGCGATCGTGGCCGAGGCCAAGAAGTACGCCGACGCCATGTCGGACACCAAGGGCGAGGCGCAGCTCACCCTGGTCAACGGCAAGAACATCGCCGCCATCCAGCTATTCACCGGGACCCACGACGGCGTCATGAAGTCGCCGATGGGGGACATCCCGGCCACCGGCAAGAAGGTGTCGATCCTGTCCTTCCACGCGACCGAGCTCGACCTGGCCCAGGGCAAGGCGACCCACGACTGGTTCCTCAACGACGGCGCGTCGTTCATGGGCCAGCTCGGCCTCCTGCCCAAGGAGGTGCCGTTCCGCGGTCCGGCCGCGGCGTGGCCGGAGAAGCTGGTGGTCCTCGCCAAGGGCGACGCCACCGAGAGCGCCAACGTGGCCGCGTACCAGGCCGGCATCGAGACCTTCAACAAGCACGACATCAAGGGGCTGGCCGCCACCTTCGCCGAGAACGTGGTGTGGTCCGAGCAGTCGGCGCCCGCCGACCAGACCCTCGCCGAGATGACCAAGGGCCTCGAAGAGTTCTGGGCCGGCTTCTCCGACATGAAGCTGACGGTCAAGACCGCGTGGGGCGCCGGCGACTACGTCGTCGCCGTCGGCAACGCGACCGGCACCAACGACGGGACGTTCGCGGCCATGGGCCTCGACAAGACCGGCAAGAAGTTCGACGTACCGTACGTGGAGATCAACCACTTCGCCGGTGGCAAGGTCGACAAGGCGTGGATGTTCATGAACAGCGCGGCCTTCATGCAGCAGCTCGGCCTCGGCGGCCCGCCCCCCGGGGGCGCTCCGCCGGCCGATCCGCCCAAGTGAGCTGATCTCGCGTCACGGGGGCGCGGTCGGCGTCGGGCACACCTTGCCGTCGCCACGCCCCGCAAACGACGTCGTCAGCGTCTCGCGGTCGACGACCACGCTGAGCGGGCCGTTCCATTTCGTGCTTGCCGGCATGCGCCAGCGCCAGCGCACCGGCTGAGGCGCCGCGCCACCGCAGGTGATCGGGATGTCGACCTGGCAGCCGCAGATCGCCAGGTGTTGCGTCGTCGTCGGGCGGTCGCTGATGACGAGCGCCGACACGCCGCCGCTGCCGTCCTGCGCCAGCCGCCACGGGTTGGAGACGCCGCACGACAGGTAGCTCACCGGCGCCAGGAGCGTGCGGCCCTCGGCGTCGTCGACGACTTGCCACTCGCGTCCCGCGGCGTCGCTCGAGTCGAAGTAGTCGCTGGTGAAGTCGGGCTCGCGCAGGCCCTGCTCGGCGAGGGCGCGCGCGAACGCGGCCTGGTTCCGCTCGGCGACCGCCGTCTCCTCGGCTTGCACCTGCGGATGCGGCGTGCACGTGGGCGGGGCCGGCAGCTTCGCGGTGTCGGACGAGCGCGCACCACCGCAGCCGCCGGCGAGCAGCGAGATGGCGAGGAGCGGGACGATCCTCGCCATCAGTCCGGACAGTCGTCGAACGGGTTCTTGATCCCGGGAATGCACTTCACCGTGCGGGTCATCGAGCAGATCGCGACCTCGGTCTTGCCGTCGAACTTCAGGTCGAGATATCCGGGGTCGTAGCCGGGCAGGGTGCACTTCACCTTGACCTTGGTGCCGCGCCGCTCCTCGAGGTGGGTGCCGCCCGGGCCACGGTACGACTGGTCGATGTAGAGGATGCCGCCGTCGGGGCGGGTGATGACCTCGATGCTGACGTTGCCGCGCTCTTCGGGCGTACGGCCGATGCCGCCGTCCTTGCGCAGATCGATGACCACGCCCAGCCCGGCGTCGCGGTTGGGGCGGACGCCGACCACCTTGCCGGCGTCGGCCTCGACGCCGGCGTCGGCGGGGATCTCGATGACGACCTGGGCGTCGGCGGGGATCTCGACCACGAGCCCGGCGTCGACGAGGACCTCGGCCACCACCGCCGCGTCGGGCGCCTGCTCGACGGCGTTCTTCTTGGACAGGAGCAACGCCGCGGCGACGCCGGCGGCGCCGAACAGGAGGATGGCGCCGATCGCCAGCGGCCAGCGCGAGCGCGCCCGCGCCTCCGGCTCGTCGTCGTCGTGGATCTGGAAGGTCTCGGCCCGCGGCTCGCGGGTCACGAACGCCGGCTCGTCCTTCATGCGCCGGGCGCCGGCGCGCGTGATGTCGGTGTCCGACGCGGTGACCGGCGGCATCGGCGGCGGCGGCGCCGACTCCAGCGTCTCGCGCGGCGGCCGCACGGTCTTCTCGCCAGGGCCGGCCGCGCCCGGCGGCAACGGCTGGAGCTGCAGCACCTGCTTCTGCGCGGTGACGCTTGACGACACCGGCTGCGACAGGTCGATGGTGCCCGCCACCGACTTGATGGCGTCGTACAGCTCGCTCATCGTCTGGTAGCGATGCTCGCGCTTCTTGGCCAGGGCGCGCATGACCACCGCCTCGACCTCGGGCGCGACGTGCAGGTCGGGGCGCACCTTCGACGGCGGCTCGATCGGATCGAGCATCTGCATGGCCAGCGTGCGCACCATGCTCTCCGACTTGTGCGGCACCCGGCCGGTGAGCATCTCGTACATGATCGTGCCCAGCGCGTAGACGTCGACGCGGCCATCGGTGTCGCTGCGGCCGGCCGCCTGCTCGGGCGCCATGTACTCGGGCGTGCCGAACACGGCACCGGCGCGGGTCAGGCGCGGACCCTCGGCGGGGGCGTTGGAGTCGATCGGCGTGACCTTGGCGATACCGAAGTCGACGATCTTGACGAAGTCGCGGCGACCGTCGCGGTTGATGAGGAAGATGTTCTCGGGCTTGAGGTCGCGGTGGACGATGCCCTTGGCGTGGGCGGCGCCCAGCGCCTGGGCGATCTGGGCCGCGATGGGCAGGATGCGCTCGAGCGGCAGCGGCGCCGACAGCTTGATCGCCGACGACAGCGTCGAGCCGTCGACGTACTCCATCACCGAGTAGGTCAGGCCGTCGGGCGTGGTGCCGAAGTCGGTGACGTCGACGATGTGGGGGTGGCCGATGCGCGACGCTGCCTTGGCCTCCTGCACGAAGCGCTTGATCGTGCTCTGGTCGCGCGCCACCTCGCGCTTGAGCACCTTGACCGCCAGCGGCCGCTCGATGATCAGGTGGCGCGCGGCGTAGACCACGCCCATGCCGCCCTCGCCGATCTTGCGCTCGATGTGGTAGCGGCCGTCGAGGGTCTGGCCGACCAGGCGTTCGTAGATCCCGGCGCTGTCGGTCTGCAAGAGCGCGCGGATCGCGTCCTCACCGTCGTGCGCGGAGATCGCCCGCGCCGGTTGCGAGATCGCATCCGGCGGGATCGACAGGCGTGCGCCGTCGAACGGGCAATATCCGGCCTCGGTGTAGAACTGATGACAGTTGGGACACCAGTACCGGGCCACGTGGGATCAAATACCTCTCAGGGCGCGCGACCGGTTCGGACGTCGTCGTACTCCGTGGTCCGGAAGTACGTGAACACTTCACCCTCGGCGCCGATCATCAGCACCTTCTTGGTGCCGGTGGCTCCGAACGGCGCCACCGCGACGCTCTTGCCAAAGCGCTCCTCCTCGACCGGCTCGGCCGCCCGCAGCGTCATGGCCAGGTCGAAGCCCGGCTGAGGCGTGGTGCGGAAGCGATAGATATAGACCGAGCCGCCGTTGGAGATGCCGTCGGGATCGCTGCGGGGCGCGCCCACGATCAGCTCGGGCACGCCGTCGTCGTCGAAGATGTCGGCGGTGAGGACCGAGTCGCCGAACTCGCTGCCGGCCTCGCCGGGGCTGACCTCGGCGCCGCCGCCGCCGCCGAAGCGCACGAAGACCTTGTTGAGGCTAGGCGCGGTGTAGACCAGATCGTCGAGGGCAAAGCCGGGCGCCGGATCGACCACGTCGGGGAACTGGGCGGCGAGCATACGCGCGCCCAGGTCCACCGGCGCCTCGACCGAGGTGATGCGCGTCAGCGCGGCCGCGTTGGCCTCGCAGCTCATCGTGGTCTCGTAGCCTTGCGTGACCTGCGCCGGGTCGAGGACCAGGATCTCCGACATGCCATCGCGCCGCTCCTCGCCGACCGAGATCAGAATCTCGGGGCCGGCGTGGGTGGTATCGTCGATGATGTTGGCGACGATCGCCGCGTACGACCAGTCGAACGAGGTGTCGGCGGCGCGGCAGCCCTTGAGGGCGAACGTGGTCCCGCTGTCGGCCTCGGAGTAGTCCTGGATCACCACCAGCTGTGGGCCGCGGGCGACGACGAGGTCCTTGATCGTGTCCATGCCGAAGCCGGGAAGGGTCGCGAACGAGATTCCCTCGGCGTAGATGTTGTGGCGCTGGGTGCCGTCGACCTCGTGCTGCGCCGACAGCACCACCGACTTGACCGCGGCCAGGTTGGCTCCCTCGTAGACGGCGACGCGGGTGGGATCGACGTTCTCGCCCATGACGACGGTGAACGCGACCCGATCGGTGTCGGGGTCGATCGCCAGCGCCGGGCGATCGGGGAAGCCGGCGAACGAGAGCGTCGCCCGCGGGTCGATGGCCTCGACCGCCTGGCGTTTGCCCTCGTCGTCGTAGGCCAGCGTCGACAGGCTGGCCCGCGAGCGGCCGAGGACGAAGGCGCGGGCGCCGGCGTCGCGCGCGTTCAAGCCGACCAGCGCCGCGCCGTACTGGCGCGAGTCGGTGGCCTCGGGTTTGGTGACGCGGTCGACCCAGGCCTCGTCGGTGAGCTCGTCGAACTGAGCCCAGTTGCAGGCGGCGAGGGGCGCGGCGGCCGCGGCGGCCAGGACGATGCGGCGGGTCACCATGACAGCTCCATGCTGAGGCCGCCGTAGCCGGGGCCGATGGTCGGGGTGAGCGCGAGGGCACGGACCTCGACGGTCGCGGTCGACGGTGCGCCCTTGTCGCGGAACGTGTAGTAGACCGCCATCAGGCCGACGATGCCGGCCAGGCCGTAGGCGGCGTTGGCGCCGATCGCCATGTACTTGCCGCGGGTGAAGCGCGGGTCGGACTGGTCGATGGGCGGGTTGCCGGCGTCGATCGCGCCGCGCAGTTCGTCGCGGATCTTGTTGGTCTCGAGGCCGAGGTAGATGCCGCCGCCCAGGAACGCCGCCGAGAACACGTAGGCGACCACAGCGTCGCCGCGGCCCGGCTTCTTGACCAGCATGGCCTTCACCGAGATCTCGGTCTTCTGCAGCACGTCGACCGTCGTGGTGTACGGCTTGTAGCCGGGGCGGCGCACGGTGATGCGGCGCACGCCCTCGCGCACCGGCTTGCGGCACGGGCCGCGCGGGCACACCACCACGCCGTCGACGAGGATCTCGCTGGCCTCGATGCCGACGCCGCGCACGTTGAGATAGCCGACCGGCGAGCCCTTGAGCGTCGACGCGATCTCGTGAGTCTCGCCGGCGATGATCTCGACGTCGTGCTCGGATTCCTCGTAGCCGTCGGCCGAGATCCACACCTTGTGTTTGCCGGGCTTGAAGTTGCCCGAGAACGGGGTCTTGCCGATCGCGCCGATGTTCTTGTCGTCGAGGAAGATGTCGGCGCCCGGCACGTTGGACTTGATCTCGAGCCAGCCCAGGTAGTCCTCCTCGGAGAGGACGATCTGGAGCACCATCAGGCGCGACGGGTCGGCCGAGGTGCGGCCTTCCTTGCTCTTGTAGCCGCGCTTCTCGACCAGGTACTGGAACTCACCCTCCATCGAGCCCGACCACGGGGTCTGGGCGAACGGGCCCTTCTCCTTGCCGTTGATGTAGATGTTGGCGCCCTGCGGCTCGCTCTCGATCACGATCAGGCCGCGGACCTTGACCTCACCCAGCGCCTGCACCTGCTCCGACGGGACGGTCGGGGTGTTGGTCGGGTTGTCGCTGCCGATCGGCTTGGCCACCGCCAGGCGCTTGATCTCCTCGTCGAGGACCTCGATGGTCTTCTGCACCGTGGCCTTGTCGTCGGCCTCCTTGTCCTCGTTGACGTACCTCTTGTAGTAGTCGACGGCGAGCTGGTACGCGGCGGGGTCGGAGTTCTTCTTCCCCTTCATGTGGTACGCGGCGCCCACGTTGTAGAGGAACTGCCCCATGCGTCGCGACTCGTAGGCCTTCTTGAAGCCATCGGCGGCCGCGTCGTAGTTACCGGCCAGGTACGCGCCCTGGGCCTGGTCGAACGCCTGCTGGGCGGCCTTCCACTCGGGGCTCTGGGCCCGGGCATCGCCGGCGATTGCGATCAGCGCGAGCGACAACGAAAAGACAAGGAGAATGCGTAGTTTCATGCCAACCACCCTCAGCTCGGGAGGATATCCCGGCCGAGGGCGGCGCGCCACTCGCGGCGTGACGGCAGGAAGCGGCTAGAAACGGCCGCCGAGGCCGAGACCCGCGTAGTTCGGGCCGATGGTCGGCTCGAGTGCGATCGATCGCATCTCGACCTGGCCGGTGGACGGGGGCCCCTTGTCGCGGAACGTGTAGTAAACGGCCGAGAGGCCGATCACGGCGCCCAGGCCCCAGCCGCCGTAGGCGCCGTACTTGATCTGGTCCTTCTTGTCGAAGTGCTTGTCGCCCACCTCGAGCTTGTTCGAGTAGAGGAAGGCGTAGGTGCCGCCACCGGCGAACGCCGCGGCGAAGATGTAGGCGACCACGGCGTCGACGCGCGACGGCTTGGGCTTGAGGTTGGGGCGGATCGACAGCTCGGTCTTCTGCTGGATGTCGACGCGGGTGCGGAAAGTCTTGTAGCCGCTGCGCGAGATCGAGATGGTGTGCGAGCCTTCCTTGACCGGCTTGCGGCACGGCGCGCGCTCGCACACCAGATCGCGGTCGACGTGGACCCGGGCGTTGTCGAGGCCCGAGCCCCGGATGTCGAGATAGCCGACCGGTGTGCCGGTCAGGCTGGCGACGATCTCGTGGGTCTCGCCGGCGATGATCTCGACCTTGTGCTCGGTCTCGTCATAGCCGTCGGCCGAGATCCACACCGTGTGTTTGCCGGGCTTGAGGTTGCCCGAGAAGGGGGTCTTGCCGACCGCGCCCGCGGCCTTGTCGTCGAGGAAGATGCTGGCGCCCGGCACGTTGCTGCGGATCTCGAGCCAGCCCAGGTAGTCCTCCTCGGACAGCACGACTTGCAGGATCACCAGGCGGTTGGGATCGGGCGACAACGTCGACTCCTTCGACTTGTGGCCGCGCTTCTCGATCAGGACCTTGTGGGTGCCGTCGAGCGAGCCCGACCACGGCGTCTGTGCGAACACGCCGTTCTTCTTGTCGTCGAGGTAGATGTTGGCGCCCTGGGGCTCGGTCTCGATCACGACCAGCGAGCGGGTCTTCTGCTCGAGCTTCTGGACCTCTTCCGACGGCGTGAGCGGCGCCTCGGGCGTGGCCGCCGCCGCCTTCATCCGCTCGATCTCCTTGTTGATGATCGAGATGGCCTTGTCGACCTCGGGCTTGTCCGCCGCCTTGGGCACCGCGACCAGGTAGTCGTTGTAGTACTTGACGGCCAGGCCGTACGACTCGGCGTCGTTGCCCTTCTTGCCCTTCAGGTAGTACGCGGTGCCGACGTTGTAGAGAAGGTCGGGCAGGGCCCGCGCCTCGTAGGCCGCCTTGAACTTGCTGGCGGCGCCGTCGTAGTCACCGGTGGCGATGGCCCGCTGGGCGTCGTCGAAGAGCCCCTGCGCTTTCTGCAGCTGATCGGGCTGCGCGAGCACGGGACTGACGAGGACGGCGACCAGCGACAGGGCAAGGAGGAGGCGCACCATGGCCCGCGGAGGATAGCACCGGGATCGGGCGCGTACTCAGGCCAGGAACGTGACGTTGGCATCGACCGGGCCACGCGCGGTGCGGAACTGGTTGGTCGGCGAGGCCGCGTCCTCGTGGCCGATGGCGATGCCAAACAGGAGGTCGAGCTCGTCGGCGAAGCCGAGCTCGGCGCGCAGCACCTTGGGGTACGCGGCGATCGACGCCATCGAGCAGGCGGCGAGCCCGTCGGCGGTGAAGGCGGCCAGGAGCTGGCCGAGCCAGACCCCGATGTCGATGAGCGCATAGGGTCCGAGCCGGCGGTCGACGCCGACCACCGCCAGGTGCGGCGCGTCGAAGATCTCGTAGTTGCGCAGCCAGGCGTCGTAGCGGCGAGACTTGTCGTCGCGGGCGATGCCCATGGCCCCGTAGAGCGCGAAGCCGCAGGCGCGCCGGTGCGAAAGGTACGGCTCCGGGTAATCCATGGGGAAGGCGACGTCGGGCGAGGGCAGGCCGCTCCTGGCCGCGGTGACCAGCGCGGTGCGCACGGAGTCGGTCTTCGGCGGCTCGGTGACGACCACGCGCCAGGGCTGGGTGTTGCAC
Source organism: Myxococcales bacterium (assembly GCA_005779305.1). Classification (GTDB taxonomy): domain Bacteria; phylum Myxococcota_A; class Polyangia; order Haliangiales; family Haliangiaceae; genus UBA2376. Next base: position 5,330 of record SXJR01000149.1, on the reverse strand, counting down.
CACGACGGCGCGTACTGGGCGGCGCCGAACACCGCCGCCAGCCGCTCGCGCGGCACCGGCGTGGGCAGGAAGGCGCGCACGCTCTTGCGGGCGCCGAGGATGCGCGCCAGCGTCTCGAGATCGGCGCTCACGGCGTGCCTCCCTTGCGGCTGGGGTGCGAGGCGTGGAGCTCGCGGAAGCGATAGATCCCCGTCGAGTGCTTGTCGGAGAAGGCGATCGACACGCCGTAGTTGCCGACCAGCGCCATGTTCTCGACCGTGATGTCGGCCGGCACGCTCTCGGGATCGAGGATGCGCTCGCCGGTCGCCTCCGACTGGCAGTACGCGCACGTGCAGCGCTGGCGCAGCGTGCGCGCCGTCCACACGTCCTCCTCGCCCTCGTCCCAGACGAACCTCACCTCGGCCTTACCGAGGCCGACGATCTCGAGTGGCATGGGCATCGGCCGAGGTCTAGCACGTCCTCGGGCTCAGCCCGGCAGCGGGCAGGCGTTCTCGATCGACGCACACTCGGTGGGCTGATCGATCGTCAGCGAGCCGGGCGGCAGGGTCGAGCCGGCCAGGGCGCAGGTGATGGTGTACTCGAGCTCGGTGACCTCGCGTTCGACCGCGTCGAGGCAGGCGCGCAGATCGGAGATGGTCTTGCTGCAGCCGGTCGACTCGTAGTCGGCGACCGCGCTGCAGCCGGCGCCGGCGACGATCGACGACACTGCCGCCTGGACCTCGGCCGGCGGGTTGTTGATGCAGTCGTCGACGTAGTCGCCGCACGCCGCCGCGGTCTCGGTGTGCTCGACGCCGAGCGCGGTGCAGGCGACGCGGACGAACAGGGAGCCGCGGTACTGATCGAGGAGGTAGTCCTCGAAGGCGCTGCACACCTTGGCAGCCGCGGCGTCGCCGGCCGACGCCAGGGTCGCGTTCTGGTTGACGTCGTCGGGGAACCAGTCGGAGCTACCGCCGCATGCGGCGGCCCCGACCAGCGCGCACGTGGTCATCACGTAGTTGAATCGAAGCATGGTCCCCCACTGGTTCAATCGCCGTGCCCGCCGCCGCCCGACCAGTATCAACGACCTGGCGTCGCCGCGGTGACCAAACCTTGCCGGACCTCGCCGGGTGATCTGGCAGGCGCCCTGACACCTACACCGAGGACGGCGTGGGTGCGTTCGATGGCGTGCTCGAGGAACGCGACCATGGCGGCGGCGCGCGCGAACGGCGAGCGGTACTGGCGGGCGCCGGCGCCGGTGCGCAGGCGCAGCGCCTCGTCGAGGATGCGGTGGTGGCGGGCATCGAAGAGGTCGCGCACCCGGCGGGCGGCGGCGGTCTTGGAGACGATCGAGCCGTCGAGCGCGGTGACGTACTGGCGGGGGACGCCGAACACGCCCCACTGGACGCGCCGCGGGTGCAGGCAGGTGAGCCGGAACAGCGGGCGGCGAGCGCGGGCCAGCCACGGCTGCCAGTAGGTCGCGAGGTTGTCGGCGACGTACGCGACCAGCGTGGCCCGCGGCACGTCGGGGACCAGCGCGCGCGGGATAGGGCCGCGCACGGCGACGCCGGCGCGGTGCAGCGTGGCGGCGGTGATGGGAGGGAGCGCCGACAGCGTGCCGCGCGTCGTCCACGTCACCGACAGCGGCGCCGGCACCCGCAACCGCTCGCGCGGCGCCAGCGGCCGCTTCGTCATCACCACCACGTCCATGTCGCTGACGTCGGGGTGGTAGTCGCCGAGGACGATCGAGCCCTCGACCCACACCGCCTCGACCAGCCCCGGCTCCTCGTCGTCAGCGGAGGTGAGGAAGCGGCTGATCGAGGCGGCCACGTCCGACGGCAGGTCACGGGGGCGCAAGAGGCTCACCCGTGGACAACGCCCGGGAGCGGTGACTTCATCCCGCCGGCGGGTCGCCGGTACGCTACTCTTTGGTGGTGGCGCCGGGAGCCATCGAGGCGCTCGCAGATCGGTTCGTGGTGAAGTCGCTGCTGGGCAGCGGCGCGATGGGGAGCGTGCATCGCGTGCTCGATCGAGCTCGCGGCCACGAGGTCGCCCTCAAGGTCCTCGAGTCCGGGGGCGGGCGCGAGCTGTACCGGTTCAAGCGCGAGTTCCGCCTGCTCGCCGACATCGTCCATCACAACGTGGTGCGCCTGCACGAGCTCTACACCGCCGGCGACGCGTGGATGTTCACGATGGAGCTGGTCGAGGGCGTGCCCTTCCACCGCTGGGTCCGCCCCGTCTCGGACGAGCCCGAGGAAGACGAGCTGACCCGGCCGCGCAACCTGTCGTTTCCCGATCGGGTGACGGTGCCCGGCGTTCTCGACGAGACCCGCCTGCGCGCCGCGCTCGGTCAGCTCGCCGACGGGCTGCACGCCCTCCACGCCACCGGCAAGCTCCACCGCGACATCAAGCCGAGCAACGTGCTGGTCACCCGCGAGGGCCGCGTCGTCATCCTCGACTTCGGCCTGGTCGCCGAGCTGGGCGGGTTGAAGCTCGATCGCACCCACGAGAACGCCGCGGTCGGCACGCCGATGTACATGTCGCCCGAGCAGGCCGCCGACGAGCCGCTGACCGAGGCCAGCGACTGGTACGCGGTCGGCGTCATGCTCTACGAGGTCCTGGCCGGCGTGCGCCCGTTCCACGGGCCGCCGATGAAGGTGCTGTTCGCCAAGCGTCACGAGGTGCCGCTGCCGCCCGGTCACTTCGCGCCGGGCGTGCCGGTCGATCTCGAGGCCCTGTGCCTGCGGCTGATGGCGCGTGATCCCCGCGATCGCCCCGACGGCGCCGCCGTGCTGGCGGTGCTCGGCCGGCAGGCGTCGGCGTCGACCGAGCGCCTGCGCGCGGCCTCGCGACCGCCGCCGTTCGTCGGGCGGAGCGTGGAGCTCTCGGCGCTGCGCCAGGCGTTCACCGTCAGTCGTGCCGGCGTGGAGGTGGTCTCGCTGGTCGGGCCGTCGGGGATTGGCAAGAGCGCGCTGGTGCGGGCCTTCCTCGACGAGATCGGCGCCGCCGGCGCGGCCGTGACCCTGACCGGTACCTGCTACGAGCGCGAGACCGTGCCGTTCAAGGTGCTCGATCAGGTCATCGACGGCCTCACCGCCCACCTTGTGACCCAGCCCGATCTCGAGCGGGTCGCGCTCCTGCCCGGCGACGCGTCGGCGCTGTTGCGGCTGTTCCCGGTGATGCGCCGCGTGCCCGGGCTCTCGACCGCGCCGGGCAAGCTGGTGCTCCTCGATCCGGTCGACGTGCGCCGCCGCGGCCTCAACCAGCTGCGCGAGATGCTCGCCGCGGTGGCGTCGGCGCAGCCGATGGTGATCGTCGTCGACGATCTGCAGTGGGGCGATCTCGACGGGGTCCACGCCCTCGCCGATCTGATCACCGGCACGGGCGCGCCGCACGCTCTGGTGGTCGTCGTCCATCGCCCGGTCGAGAACGACGTGATCGACGCCTGGTACGCGCGCCTGGCCCGCGGCGCCCGCGAGGTCGGCCGGGTCGCGCTCGGCGAGCTGCCGGCGGGCGAGGCCCACGAGCTGTGGAGCGCGCTCGGCGGCGCTGGTGAGGCGCCGCTGGGCTCGGCCGGCGGCGTGCCGCTCCTGCTCGCCGAGCTCGCCGTCGCCCACGGCGCGGACGGCGGTGCCGCGAGCTTCGAGGAGGTGGTGCGGGCCCGCGTCGCTCGCCTGGGCGCGCGCGCGCGCGCGCTGATCCAGGCGTCGGCGCTGGCGGCGCGGCCGATGCGCGCCAACCTGCTCGCCTCGGCGCTCGGCGACCACACCGAAGAGCTGGCGCTGGCCGCGCTCGAGAGCGAGCGGTTGGTCCGCTGCCACGGCTCGCCCGAGCTGCTGGTCGAGCCCTACCACGATCGGATCCGCCAGGCCGTCATCGCCGACATGTCCGACGACGAGCGCCGCGTGCTCCACGCCCGCCTGGCGGCCGCCCTCGACGGTGAGGCCGCCTTCGATCCCGAGGTCGCGATCCAGCACTGGCTCGCCGCCGGCGACGTCGAGCGCGCCGCCGGCCGCGCCGCCGCCGCCGCCCGCGAGGCTCACGAGCGCGTGGCCCTGCACCGCGCCGCGGCCCTGTACGAGCTCGCCCTGCGCGGCGGTGTCGCCGGCGAGCCGCGGCTTTCGCTCCTGGCCGGGCTGGCGGACGTCCTCACCGCGAGCGGCCGCCTGCACGAGGCGGCGATCGCGTTCGAGCAGGCCGCGGCGCTCGCCAGCGGTCGCGAGCGCTTCACGTTCGAACGCCGCCGCGTCGAACAGCTCCTGCGCGCGGGCGAGTCCGAGGCCGGGCTCGCCGCGGGCACCCAGCTCCTCGCCGCCGTCGGGGTCGGGCTGCCGGCGACGTGGCGAGGCACCCTGGCCAGCTTCGTGTACCAGCGCCTGCGCATCCGGCTGCGCGGCCTCGACCACACCCTGCACCCGGAGCCCGAGATCGATCCGGCCGCGCTCGATCGGCTCGACGTATTGTGGTCGCTCTCGAGCGGATTCACCCTGGTCGATCCGATGCTGGGCCGCGTGCTCCAGGCGCGGTTCCTCCGCGGCGCCCTCGACGCCGGCGAGCCACGCCGGCTGGCCTCGGCGCTGGCGCTCGAGGCCGGCTACCAGGCGATCCCCGGCCTGCCGGCGGAGGTGCGCTACGAGCGCGTGCTCGCGACCACGCGCGTGATCGCGGAGCGCGTCGGCGATCGCGCCCGCCTCGGCCTGTTCGAAGCGTGCGCCGGCATCGGCGCCTATCTGATGGGGCACCACGGCACGGCGCGTGAACGCTTGACCCGTGGGCTCGAGGCCATGGCCGGCGATCCGGTCGAGATGCGCTGGCAGATCGATGTCGCGACCTTCTTCCTGGTGTCGTCGCTGTGGTGGCTGGGCGAGCTGCGGGCGATGAACGAGCTGCACGCCCGCGTGCTCGCCGACGCCGAGGAGCGGGGCGACGCCTACGTGCTGCGCGGCATGCGCGGCTGGCGCAGCAACGTGAGCTGGCTGGTCCGTGGCCGTGCCGCCGAGGCCCGCGCTCAGGCCGAGCGGGCACGTTCGCCCCGCGCCGACAAAGAACGCTTTCATCTTCACCACTACTACGATCTGGTGTGCGACACGCTCGTCGATCTCTACGAGGGCCAGGGCGCCGTCGCCCACCGCCGGCTCGAGGACCGCGCCGGCCTGGTCGCCGGCTCGCACCTGCTCCGCATCCAGTCGACGGCGATCGAGCTGCACTGGCTACGCGGCATCACCGCGGCGGCGGCCGGGGACGCGGCGGCGGCGCTGCGCGCGGAGCGGGCGCTGGTGAAGACCGACACGCCGGTCGGCGGTGTCCTCGCCGCGCAGCTCCGCGCCGGCCGGGCGCTGACCAGCGGCGACGCG
>SXJR01000148.1 GCA_005779305.1 Myxococcales bacterium | reverse complement strand
GGCGCGGCAGCACGAAGCACCAGCACGGGGGCGACCACCGTCACCAGCGCCGCCGCGAGGCCCGCGGCACCGAGCCGCCGGCCGCCGACCCATGCCGCCCACGCAGGCGTCGCCAGCCGCGGCGCCACCACCCGGTCGACCGCGACCGCGACCGCGACCAGGGCCACGGCGAGGGCGGTGATCACGCAGGCGGCCACCAGCCCGACCGCGCTCGGATCGAGGAACCGGAAGCGGCCGTGGGTCCAGCGCACGAAGAGGTACGTGGCGAAGCCGTGCCCGGCGATGGTCAGGCCGAGCAACACCGCCCGCGCCACCGCGACCATGCGGCGCTCACCGCCGAGGTCGCGGCGCCAGGCCGAGACCACCGAGCTGCGCGCGACCAGGGCGACGATGGCCAGGGCCGGCGCCGCCAGCAGCATGGCACCGGCGGCGGCGCAGCCGGCGACGATCGCGCACGCCAGCCACGCGCTGCCGTCGCTGGCCAGCGCGACTCCTGCGCCCTCGACGATCCCGACCACGGCGCCAGCGATGGCGATCTGGGCCACCGCCGCTGGCGCCGGGAGGCGCCCGACCGGATCGTCTGCCATCGGCGGGCAATGTACCGCCGATGCGACGCCGAAAATGAGTTCGGCGGCCGTAACCGGCCGCCGAGCGTGACGTGTCCCCTTCGAAGGTTCTCGATCTATGTCGTCTGCACCGAGCCACCGTTGCGTCACCGCCTCGATGGCTGCCTCACATGGAGCTGACTGCCCTGCAGAGTGTTGTTTGTATCGTCGTATCGGCGCTTATGGGTTACGCCGCTCCCACCGTTGCCTCGCCATTTCAAGCGGACCGTGGTGGTCTTCCGTGCGATACCGTCCCCCGTCGTCGGTTAAGAAGGCGGGTTCATCCTCTCGTGAGCTTGGCTCTCCTCCTGAGTTCGTCGTGCCTACGTCGGCCCGAGTATCCAAGCCCCGCTTGCGCGAGACCCATGACCACGGGCGCCTTCCTTGGGGTTCCACACCTCTTCGCGACATCAGCCCTGCGAGTCCACGTCCGATGAGCATCCCAGGCCCACCTCTGTTCCGCCCTCAGCGTTTCACACGCTCTCGACGGCTTACTCCTCGCAGTGCCTTGCAGACTTGTTTCATCCTGCTGCCACGTCCAGGTTTCGCGCTCCAGGGGCTTCCTCCCCCGACCCAGCCGAACCACCTCGTCGGTGGCCCGTCCCTCCTCGCCGTTGGTACCGCCCGCCTGTCACCGGTTGCCCGATGACGCCAGCAGACTGCACGTCGACCTCGAGGTCTTGATCCGAGCCGGGATCCGCAGCATCCGCGGAGTGTTTAGTTCCGGTAGATACCCGCGTCCCCTCGTGCGCTTCGCTCCTTCGGGCTTCACTCGACCAGTCTTGGAAGCATCGTTACTGCCTCCTCCGCTCGGGCTTTGACGTCCGGTGCTCGCTGTGCCCCGGCCGCTGACCTGCAGCGTGTCTCGACTGATCTCGTTGACGAGCTATCCCTAGTTCATCCTCCCGTTCGAGCTTCCTGGCCTGCCCTCGCCGCCGGGTTTCCCCGTCGACGAGCACGAGGCCCGTCATTCATCTCAGTGGTCCGTTACGACCGCCGAACGAGGATTCCTATTTGCAGTCGGTGTGCCACCGCAAAAGAAGCCACAAGCTCGCGTTCTGCAAGCTGCCGTCGCGACACGTGAATGTCGGCGCTCCGGACAGGCCTGTGAATAACCTGAGATCTCGCTGTGTTGCGGAAGGTCACACCTCCGCGGACATCGAGACTTCGGCCACGATCGTCGTCATCACAGACAGGTAGCGCGGGAGTGTGCCGGGAGCGCGCACCACGCGTTTCGGGAGCCTGCGTGGACGTCGCGTGTCGTCGCGAAGTATGTTCCGCCGCGATGAGGAACCTGTTGCCGGCGAACGCTGCGCTGCTCCTGTTGGCTCTCGTCGGCTGCGACGCCGCCGAGAAGGGCCGCGCCGAGGCCAAGCGCGAAGCCGAGGCCGAGGACAAGAAGCGCATCGCGCAGATCAAGCCGATCGACAAGATCAAGCCGCCGGTGCCGCAAGGCACGCGCCTACCGTGCACCCAGGTCATCGACCCGACCGCGTTCCAGGGGGCGCTCGAGGAGACCGAGGCGCTGACCGTGCGCGACTCGACCGGCGGGTACGTCGACTCGACGGTGTCGTGCACGCTGGTGCGCGGCGGCGAGCGGCCCGACGCCAAGGCTCAGGCCAAGATCATCAAGGACACCGGCCGGCTCGGCATCATCCCGGGCGACCCGCTGTGCGTGGTCACGCTGTACTGCTGGGTGATCGACGACGAGGCCAAGTTCCGCGAGCGCTGCAAGCCGGGTCCGAACTCGATCCTCTCCCCCGACGAGAGCACCACCGGCGGCTTCGCGTGCAAGCGCACGCTCCCGCAGGGCGAGTTCGACATCGACAGCTTCAAGTTCATCGACAACGACACCAAGTGTCTGTTCGAGGTCGGCGGCGGCCCCAGCATGACCGACAACGACAAGATCGCGACTTGCGCGCGCGTGGCGCGCGAGTCGATCGGCCCCGATCACATCAAGCCGGGCGCGTCCGCGCGCTACTCGGACGAACCGCCGGTCGATCCAGCGGCCGGCAGCGGCTCCGCCGCTCCCTGATCGGCCGGGCGTCGATCGATCGTCCCGAACAGCCAGTCGGCGATCGGGAAGGTGATGTTGAAGTTGGTGTGGGTCATGCGCCGCTGATCGTGGTGCGTGGTGTGGTGCCGCCGCAGCACCTGGACCAGCCGCAGCCGCCCGACCCAGCCGTCGGGCGGCAGGTGGTAGGCGAAGTGCAGCCACTCGTAGGTGAGGAAGTACGTCATCGCGGTGGCGCCGAACAGCCAGCCGACGTTTTCGGAGAACCCCCAGGCCAGGAGCGCGCCGATGGGCAAGGCCAGCGCGCCGAGGAAGAAGACCAGCATCACCGGCGGGAACAGCACCATCTGGAAGTCGCGCGGCGACTCCGCTGCCATCGCGTCGTGGGTGTAGAAGCGGTGGTGCTGGCGGGCGTGGCGCTCGAACAGGATCGACAGCCCGCGGCGGCGGTGGTGCATCGGCCCGCGGTGCCCGAAGTACTCGCCGAGGTTGGCGAGCAGGAACGAGAGCGGCACGGCGGCGAGCTCGAGCAGCGACGGCTGGTCGACCATGACGATGGCGACGAGGATGGCCGCGAGGGCACCGACGGTGGTGGTGCCGAAATGCAACCAGCCGCGGTAGCGCGGCCCGATGTGGCGCTCGCGGTGCGCGGCGCGGAACGCGACGACGGCGGCGGGGATGGGCGCGGGCTCGCTCATGACTTCCTCCGGGGCTTCGGCCGCGCGAGCTGGGTGAGGTTGCCGACGCCGAGCGCGATGTGGGCGCGGGCAGCGCGGGCGGCGGCGTCGCCGTCACCGTCGCCGATGGCGCGGGCGATGGCGCGGTAGCCCTTGCCGTCGCGCAGCTCGGTCGCCTGGGCGGCGGCGACCACCTCGCGCATCGAGAGGAAAGCGTCGCGCAGGGTGTTGAAGGCGAGCTGGTACGCCAGGTTGCCCGCACCGTCGACGACGTGCTGCCAGAACGCGAGCGAGTGTTGCTGCAACTCGGGCAGCGCGGTGGTCGCCGCCATCGCCGCCAGCACCGGCTCGAGCGCGGCCGCGGTGTCGGCGCCACCTCGCAGCGCCGCGGCGCGGGCCAGCTCGGGCGCCATGGCCGCGCGCATCTCGACGCCGGCACGCAGCACCTCGGCGGCCAGCGACCCGTCCTGCTGACCGAGCAGGTGGGGAAGCAGATCGAGGCCGCCGGTGGCGCGAAAGTCGAGCACCCGGGTCTCACCGCCGTGGCGCACCGCCACCAGGCGGAGCTGGGCCAGCCGCGACATGGCCTCACGCACGGCGGTACGGCTCACGCCCAGCTCGGCGCACAGGAGCCGCTCCGGCGGCAGCGCTTGCCCCGGCGCCAGCCGCCCGCTGACGATGCGCGCCACCAGCTGGTCGAAGACCGCGTCGGTCAGCGACCGCTTGGGGATGCGCTCGAGTGGTTCGGCCGTGTGCATGAGCTTATGATAACATATCATACCAGTCAGGCAACCGGAGAATCGCCACGGCCGTGCTATCGCTGGGACCTTGCTCGACCGCCTCGTGATCATCGGCGACGTCCACACCGAGGCCACCCGGCTCGCCCTGGTGCTGGCCCACGCCCGGCGCGCCGGCGTCGACGCCGTCCTCTGCGTCGGCGACATCGTCGACGGCCCCGAGGATGCCGGCCGCTGCATCGAGCTCCTGCGCGATCACGAGGTCCTGACCGTGCGCGGCAACCACGAGCGCTGGCTCCTGGCCGGGACTCCGCTCGAGCCCTTCGAGGCGCCGCCGTGGGCGCACGCGTGGCTGGCCGCCCTGCCGGCGACCCGCCGCCTCGACACCGTCGCCGGCTCGCTGCTCCTGGGCCACGCCGTCGGCGAAGACGACATGACCCGGCTCCTGCCCGACGACGAGGGCTACGCCCTCGACTGCAACTTCGCGCTGTGGGAGCTGGTGGCGGACCGCACCTGCCGCTTCCTGGTGGGGGGCCACACCCACCAGCGCATGGTCCGTCGCTTTGGCGACCTCACCGTGCTCAACCCCGGCACGTTGTGCCGCCGCGACGAGCCCGGCTTCCTCGAGATCGAGCTCGCCACCGGCGCCGGCCGCTGGTTCCGGGTCAGCCTCGAGAGCATCGCCGCAGACGGCGGCTTCGCGCTCGACCGCATCCCCCGCGAACGCGGGCCGGTTCCGTAGACCGTCGCGGTCCGCCGGGTGAGCCGTGGCTCACAGCGTCGCGGTCGGCGACTCGTCTGGATACGACTCGGTCCGCTCGTGGGCGGTGACCAGCATGCTCTGGATCACCCGGCCGATCTCGTCGACGTTGCGAGCCGTCCACTCGGGATGGCGCACCAGCGGCAGCTGCGGCGAGTGGCCGCCCGAGGCCAGCGTGTGCACGTGCGCGCGATCGAGCCCGAGATCCTCGGCGGCGCGGCGGACGAAGCCGGCGTCGCTCACCCACGGATCGTCGAGGCCGGAGATGAGCACGACCCGGCGCTGATGCCCGACCCGCAGCTGGAGCCGGGACAGCGCGTCGAGCTGGCGGGCGGCGATCGCCGGCGGCACCGACAGGTGATCTTCGATGATCTGGGCCGCGTCCTCGGGCTCCAGGGCCAGGAGCTCGCTGGTGCGCTGCAGCCGGCGGGCGATGGCGCGGCGCAACCAGCGGATGCGCCCGATGGTGTGCGCGATCCACCCGCCGATCCGGAAGATGCGTCGCAGGCGCGGATCGTGGGCCACGAGCAGCGGCGTGATCGCCACCCGCGCCAGCTGGGGCGGCAGATCGGCGTCGTCGAAGGTGAGCAGAGCCGTGGCCGACGCCGAGTGGGCGGCCATCACCGCCGGTAGCTCGTCGAGCCGCAGGGCCCGCAGGAGCCGCACCGTGGTGGTGGCGGTGATCGCCGGCGCGACGTGGGCATCGCCAGGGCGGCCGGCGTAGCGCGACTCGCCGAAGCCGTAGAGGTCGGGCACGACCACCAGCGCCAGGGCGTTGTCGCGGCACAAGGCCGGCGCCAGGTAGCGCCAGGTAGCGCGCGTCGCGCTCCAGCCGTGGACCAAGGCGATCACCTCACCGGCCCGCGCCGACAGCGCCGGGTCGTCGAGCGCGCCCAGGCGCGCGGTGTGGACAAAGACCGAGAAGCCGAGCTCGGCGAGCCCGGCGCCCTCGAGCACGGCGCGAGCCCGCTCGCGGTCGACCACGCCGGCAGCGACCAGCTCGCCGAGCCGGTAGTCGCCGCGAACCATCTCGTCGGTGAGCCGCACCTGGCGCCACGCGTGCGTGGTCCACGGTCGGGCGTCGACGGCGCGGCGCGGCTCCATCAAGCGCTGCGGCGCCGGCAGCCCGGCGAGGTCGACGGCGTGCAGCGCGACGGCGAAGGCCTCCATCGACGGGAAGCGGTCGGCGACCGCCGGCGACGTGGCCCGTTCGATCACGGCTCGCAGCGCCGCCGGCACGGTCGCCGGCAGCCGGGCGAGGGCCGCGCCGAGGTCGACGGCGAGGGTGCCACCCAGGGCCTCGAGCAGGGTGAGGCCGAGGCTGTACTGGTCGGCGGCGGGCCCCACCTGCTCGCGCCGGACCTGCTCGGGCGCCATGTAGCGCGGCGTGCCGGCGCCGCGCATCGCCGGATCGTCGATGGCGCTGGCCACGCCGAAGTCGCCGAGGAACGCGGTCTCGTGGCGATCGAGCAGGATGTTGGACGGCTTGACGTCGCGGTGGACGATGCCGCGGGCGTGGGCGTGCTCGAGCGCCTCCGCCACCTGGCCGACGATGCGCACCGCGACTGCCGGCGGCAGCGGCGTGGTCAGCCGGCGCGCCAGCGTGGTGCCGTCGATGTACGGCATCGCCACGAAGTCCTCGCCGAGCTCGAACAGCGGCACCACGTGTGGATGCGACAGGCGCGCCACCAGCCGGGCCTCGCGCTGGAACAGTCCGGCCAGCTGGGTCCGCCCTGGCGCCCGCGGCGACAGCTGCTTCACCGCCGCGATGCCGCCCGAGACGGCGTGACGGGCGAGCCAGACGTCGGCGGTGCCGCCCGAGCCGATGCGGCGCACGAGCACGTAGCTGCCCACCTGCGCCCGCGCGGGTACGTCCTCGGGGCGCGCAGCGACGGCGGACGGCGTCACTTGCGAGGGCGCGGCACGCGGTAGATCGACAGCTTGGTGACCAGCGTCGCGCGCGAGATGCCGAGCTGCTGCGCGGCGCGGGTCTGGTTGCCGTTGCAGGCATCGAGCGCTGCCACGATGCGCTGGCGGTCGGCGAGCTGCTCGGGCGTCAGGCCGGCGGTGGCCGGATCCGGGGTTCCTCCGGCCTGGTTCGCGGACGCGGCGGCCAGCGCCGAGGGCGTGGCCGGGATCGTTCGCGCCGGGCTGGCCGCGGCGATCGCCGACGGGATGGCCGGGATCGTGCGGGCCGGGGCCAGCTCGGGCTGCGCCTGATCGAGCAGGATGTGCTCGGCGCCGACCGTGCCGGCGCCGGCGAGCAGCGCGGCGCGTTCAACCACGTTCTTGAGCTCGCGCACGTTGCCGGGCCAGCCGTGGCTGCGCAGGCGGATGAGCGCCGCGGCGCCCAGCGCGTCGACGCGTCCGCTCGCGGCGCGGGCGAACTTGATCGCCAGCGGGTCGATCTGGCCCGGGCGATCGCGCAGGGGTGGGATGCTGAGGGTGATGCCGGCCAGGCGGTAGAACAGGTCGCGGCGGAAGGTGCCCGCGGCCACCGCGGTGAGCAGATCCCGGTTGGTCGCGGCCAGAACCCGGACGTCGAGCGTCAGAGGCCGAACCGCACCCACCCGGAGGACCTCGCGGGTCTCGATGGCGCGCAGGAGCTTGGCCTGAAGCTCGAGCGGAATCTCGCCGATCTCGTCGAACAGGACGGTGCCCCCGGTGGCGGCCTCGAGGAGCCCCGGCTTGGTCGCAGCGGCGCCGGTGAAGGCGCCCCGCTCGTGGCCGAAGAGCTCGCTCTCCAGCAGCTGCGGCGACAGGGCTGCGCAATTGATGCAGACCATCGCGCCGCCCCGCCCCGACAGGCGGTGGAGCGCGCTGGACAGGACCTCCTTGCCCACCCCGGTCTCGCCCACCACCAGGACGTTGATCATGCTCTGAGCGAGCGACAGGACCAGCGGCGCTGGATTGGCCAGCATCGGGTCCTCGATCGTGATGTGGGAGCCGCCCAGCGCCGCCCGCACGGTCGACACCGCGCGAGCCAGGACCACCGCAGTGAACGGACCGAGCTGGAACGGCTCTCCGGGCGCGATCTCCACGGGACTCCCGGCCGCAAGACTGGCCCCACGCACCGTGGTTCCATTGCGGCTGCCCAGATCCTCGACCGTCCAATCCCGCATCCGGATCACGGCGTGGCGCCTCGAGATCTTCTCGTGGTCGATGACCACCTCGCAGGCCGCGTCACGGCCGATGGCGGCTTCGCCATCCGGGGGCAGGCCGTAGGCGCGGAAGTCGGCGTCGCGGCTGACAAGCAAGACCCAGCCAGCGGAGTCGCCGAAAACTTCGCCAGCGTCCGTCACCGTCGTGAGCACGGGCCCAGTCTAGCCGACCGCGCGTCAGTGGCGCGCCAGTCAACCGGCTTAAAAGAAAATCGCCCGCTCTTGTGAAGCGGGCGATTGTCCCACAGCGTGCGCTAGCAAGCCGCGTAGAAAAAGCCCCGGCAGCGTCCTACTCTCCCACAGAGTTGCCCCTGCAGTACCATCGGCCCGGAGGAGCTTAACTTCCGTGTTCGGGATGGGAACGGGTGTGGCCTCCTCGGAATTGCCGCCGGGAAAAACGTTCGAAGCACGAGCAGTGCTGATTGAAAAATGTGCGCTTTCGATTCGAGTCCGTCTGATGACTCTCTGCGATTGATGGTTCGTAGCAACGTATCTGTCGACCTGACCGTCGACCTGGCCACCATCCCGGCGCACCGCGATCTTGTGATCGCTTGCGACCGCTTCCTGCGGGTGGAGCCCGCTGGAAGATAAAATTAGGTGGTCAAGCCTCACGACCGATTAGTACGGGTTAGCTCCACACATTGCTGTGTTTCCACCTCCCGCCTATCAACCACGTAGTCTACGTGGGGTCTTCAGGAGCCCTAAGGCTCAGGGACGCCTAATCTCGAGGGGGGCT
>SXJR01000017.1 GCA_005779305.1 Myxococcales bacterium | reverse complement strand
CGATCGAGCGATCGACGTGGCGCTCGGCCGCGACGTGGACGACTGCGGCCGGCTTCGCCGACGCGAGCACCTCGCGCACGGCAGCCTTGTCGCAGATGTCGGCGTGGACGAAGCGGAAGCGGGGCTCGCGGTCGAGCTCGGCCAGCGAGCGCCGGTTGCCGGCGTAGGTGAGCTTGTCGAGGACGATGACCTCGGTGGCGGGCTCGGCGGTGAGCAGCTCGCGCACGTAGTTGAACCCGATGAAGCCTGCTCCTCCTGTGACGACGACGCGGCGCATGTCAGTGCTCCATTGGCTTGACCGTGAGCTCGGCGGCGACGACGGCCGCGAGCCCGATCGTCCACGGCGGCGGCGTGATGCCGAGCGCGCGGATGCGAGTGGTGTCGAGCACCGAGTACGCCGGCCGGCGGGCCGGGGTCGGGTACTCGGCGGTGGTGATGGCCTCGATCCGCTCGCAGGCGAGCGGGCGGTGGCGGCGGGCCTCGTCGACGATCGCGGAGGCGAAGGCGTGCCACGTGGTCGCGCCGTCGTTGCTGTAATGATAGGTCGGCTCGAGGTCGCGGCGGCCGGCGAGCGCGAGCAGGGCCTCGGCGAGGTCATCGGACCAGGTCGGGCAGCCGTGCTGATCGGCGACCACGCGCAGGACCGGGCGCTCCCTGGCCAGCCGCAGCATGGTCTGCACGAAGCTCGGGCCCCTCTCGGCGAACAGCCACGAGGTCCGCACCACCGTGCCGCCGTGGGCGTGCACCGCGGCCTCGCCCTCGGCCTTGCTGACCCCGTAGACGCCGAGCGGCGCGATGGGATCGTCCTCGCGGTAGGGCCGGGTGGCGGTGCCGTCGAAGACGTAGTCGGTGGAGACGTGGAGTAGCGGCACCGCGCGCGCCGCGCACGTCCGGGCCAGCACCGCGGCGCCGTCGCGATTGACGGCGAAGGCCTTGTCCCGCTCGCCCTCGGCCTTGTCGACGCCGGTGTAGGCCGCGCCGTTGATCACCGCGGCCGGGCCCATCTCGTCGAGCGCGCGGGCCACCGCGGCCTCGTCGCAGATGTCGAGGGTGTCGATGTCGTGGGCGAGGATCTCGTGGCCTCGCGCCGGGCCGCGGCTGGTGAGACTGCGGCCGAGCTGACCGCGACCGCCGGTGACCAGGATCTTCATGGCACGTACGAGGGCAGCTGGGCGTCGCGCAGGCCGGGCGCGGCGATGTCGCGCTTGGACAGGAGCGGTTCGCCGTCGAGCGGCCAGGTGATGCCCAGCTCGGGGTCGTCCCACTTGAGCGAGCGATCGTCGCTGCCCACGTAATTGGCCGTGCACTTGTACGAGAAGTGGGCCTCGTCCGACGTGACCACGAAGCCGTGGGCGAACCCGGGCGGTAGCCAGAGCTGGCGGTGGTTCCCGGCCGAGAGCAGCGTGCCGAACCACTGGCCGAAGGTCGGCGAGCCGCGGCGGATGTCGACGGCGACGTCGAAGACCTCGCCGCGGGTGACGTGGACCAGCTTCCCCTGCGGAAACTCGAGCTGGTAGTGCAGCCCGCGCAGGGTGTTCTTCACCGACGACGAGAAGTTGTCCTGCACGAAGTCGAGGCCGACGGCGACGCCGAACTCGAGGTAGCGCTCACGCCGGAAGGTCTCCATGAAGCGGCCGCGCGCGTCGCCGAACACGTCGAGCTCGAGCAGCACGACGCCGGGCAGGGTGGTGGGCAACGTCTTCATGACCGGCCCCGTCTTTATCACGGCCGGCTCGAGGCCGCTCACGTCAAGGTGTGGCTCAGCGTGGCACGGCGACGGTGGTGCCGTCGGGGCCCATGACCAGGATCCAGCCGACGGGCTCGCCGCCCAGCTCGAGAATGGCCTTCACGCTCGGCGTTGCCAGCTCGTACGCGATCGTGCCGGTGACGTCGTAGGTCACGGCCTCGGGGAAGTGGTCGAGCATGGCCTGGAAGCCGCGGATGGCGCGGTCGCGCACCACCGGCAGCTCGTCGGGCGAGGTCTGCTGGCGCTGGTAGATGGCCTTGAGGTCGAGCGCGGCGTAGTACTGGCGCTCGCCGGTGGCGCCGCGGGCGCCGGCGGTGGCCCAGGCGTAGAAGGCGGCGACGTTGCCGCCGTTGGCCTGCAGCTCCCACACCGTGGCGTCGAGCAGCGCACCATCGGCGAAGGGGTTGGCAGGATCGTCGAGCACCGAGCGATCGGGGTACACGCCCTCGTCGGGAAAGGCAAGGTGAAGCTCGGCGGGGATGGCCTCGCCGGCCCACAGTTCGCCGTCGGCGGCGCAGCCGGTGAGCAGCAGCGAGATCACGATTCCTGCGTGCATCGGGTTCCTCCTCACAGGCCGAACTCCAGGTAGCTCAGCACCTCGGCCTCGGAGCCGAGCCTCGACGGCGCCGCCGGATCCATCACGTAGCCTTCGGAGAAGCCGTCGAGGAAGCGGAGCTGCCAGCGCAGGCCGAGGCGGGCGTCGGCGACGCCGAAGGCGGCGCGCACCAGGCCGTACGACAGGTCGCCGTACCACTGCAGCGGATAGGTGAGGTTGAAGTCCTTGTGGTAGTCGTACGGGCCCCAGTCGCGCAGGCGCAGGTCGGTGCTGGCGACCAGGCCGCGGCGCATGAAACGCAGGGTTCCGCCGGCGCGGGTGACCAGGCGCGGGTCGCCGGCGCGGGCCTGATCCTGGCCGCCATAGAGCGTCCCCGACAGGCGCGCGCGGGTGGAGAGCGCGGACGACCAGGCCAGCGTCGCCAGCCAGGTGTCGTGGGCCGGCGGCGTCGCCGCGCTCGCCACCTGGCTGCCGTCGGCGAGGATCACCAGCGTGGCGTCGCGCGAGGTCGGATGGTGCCGGTACACCAGATCGAGGCTGGCGGCGAAGGGAGCATCCTCGCGGCGCTCGCGATCCCAGTTCCAGTACCAGGTCGCCGGGGTCGGATCGTGGACGAGCAAGAGCTCGCCGCCGACGGTCTCGCGGTTGTCGAGCACGGCGAACGGATCGGCCAGCGCGTTGCGCGGCGCCACACCCGGGAAGTACATGCCGGTCGACGGATCGAAGCGATCGGCGATGGCCGGCGTGGGGCCGATCAGCGGCCGCTGCCAGAGCACGTTGGGCGCGACCTGGACGTCGCCGAACGTCAAGAGCACGCCGCCGAGGCCGTTCATCTGGTTGCCGCGCCCCGACGACTTCAGCGACCAGCCGGTGAACGTGATCGTCTGATCGGCGCCGGCGTCGGCGACCAGGCCGCGATAACCGCCCTCGACGTACCAGCGCGCGAAGCCGCCGTCGAAGGCCATGCGCGCGCGGGTGCCGAGGGTGTCGGCCCACGCGACCTTGCCGGTGTAGACGTCGTGGCCGCTGTCGAGGTAGCCGGCGCCCGCGGACGGACTGGTGAAGGTGTAGGTCCGGCCCACCCGCTGCGGGGCGGCGAAGATGCCGCCGACGTCGAGGGTGGCGCGGCCGCGCGCGATCCTGGCCTGCACCGTCGAGCGCCGGGTCAGCGGCTCGAAGCCGGTCGACGAGGTCGCCGCGCCGGTGCGCTCGGCGACGTCTTCCTGGTGCATGACGGTGAGCGCGACCGGCCCGAACAGGTGGCTCCACTTGCCGATCACCGTCGGGTTGGCGCCCCAGTAGATCTCGGGACCGAACGCGACCTTCACGTCGGACAGCGGGCCCTTGCCGGTGAGCACGGCGCCGGCCGGCGCCCGAGCGTGATAGATGTCGATCGCCGCGCCGTAGTAGGCCTCGCGGTAGAGGCCGAAGAAGTCGCCCTCGTGGCCCCAGTGGCCGTGGCCGACCCGGTAGAAGGCCTCGACCCCGACGCCGGGCAGGTCGGCCTCGAGCTCGGCCCCGTAGAGCGCGACGTGATCGCTCGACGGGTCGGGCATCTCCGGCTCGCCGGTCGGCGGCGGCATGGTCGCGGCCGGCGGCCGCGGCGTGCGGTTCTCCCAGTAGAGCGGATCGAGCCGGTTCTGGGCGGCGTTGCCGACCAGGCTGACCGTGACCTTGCCGGTGATCTTCGGCGTCGGCTGCATGGTGACGTCGACGAACAGGCTCTCGGTGTGATCGAAGGGCTGGGTGCCGGCGCGATCGCTCTGGGGGCTGAACTCGCTGACGTTGGACTCGAGCCGCATCCGCATGCCCGAGATGCGGAGCTGACCTTGCTTGCCGATCGCGGCGATGGCGTGGCGGCCGTCGTACTCGACGGCGTAGTCCTCGGCGCGGATGCGGTCGAAGTGGGCGCGCACCTCCTCGAGCGTGGTGGTCTCGGCGTAGGGATCGAGCCGGAAGGCCTCGCGCAGTAGGTAATAGGCGGTGCGCGGCTGGACCTGATAGAAGCCGTCGGCGTCCTGGTCCTCGATGGCGGCGATGCCGAACCATTCCTCGTTCATGTTGTTCTGGCCGGGGACGTGGTCCTTGGGATAGGCGGCGTTCGGCCACGACGCGGTGGTGTCGTGGACGTCGAGGTTGATCTCCTGACCGTGTTTCCACCAGCCGTCGGTCCACTGGAAGATGAAGCCGCCGATGGCGTTGCCGGTGAGGCCCTTGCCCCAGCTCTGGGCGTAGATCTCCTTCCACTGCTGGTGGAGGTAGTGGGCCTGGGCCAGCGCGTCCTCGCGATCGGCGCGGGCGTCGTAGGCGTCGGCGCCGAACTCGGTGAACATCGCCGGCACGTGCAGCTTGGCCTCGACCACGTCGAAGAAGTCGCGGGCCGAGGCGCCGCGGTAGACATTCGAGCCGAGGATGTCGAGACCCTTGCAGTGGGTGGCGATGAGATCGATGTACTGGAGGTCGCCGTTGGCGATGGCCACCGGGTGGGTGCCGTCGCGCTGCTTGATGGCGGCGATGGTCTCGCCGTAGAGCGAATAGAGCGCGGCGGCGCGGGCGGTGTCCTCGGCCGCCTTGGTCGGCAGGGCCTCGGCCTCGAAGCTGGTCCACGACAGGCCGTAGTTGTTCTCGTTGCCGAGCAGCCACATGAGCACGCCGGTCGTGCCGCGGTAGCGCTCGACCACCGCGACCATCTCGGCGACCAGCGCGGCCCGCTGCGACGGGTTGGCGTAGTCGATCTGAGGGATCCAGACCCCGCCGATGGTGGCGCCGTAGCGGCCCATGGTGTGGTTGATGACGGTGTAGATGCCGTAGTGCTGGTGGATCCACGCCACCCAGCGGGGCGGGATGTCGGGTCCCTGGCGGATCGCGTTCACGCCCATCGCGCGCAGGAGCTCCATGTCGCGGCGGAGGGCGCGCTCGATGAAGTCGTCGGGCTGCGTCCACAGCGAATAGCTGTAGTTCCAGCCGATCGGCGAGTAGCCCCAGTTCATGCCGCGGACCATGAGGTCCTTGCCGTCGACCTGGAGCCGGTAGCCGCGCTCGTCGCGGACCACGCGGGCCTCGGTGGCGGCGGCGGATCCGCTCGACGCGGCGACGACGAACAGCACGAACACGGCGACGAGGAGCCTCATGCTTCGACCTCCGCGAGATCGCGCTCCAGCGACGTGATCGCGTTGGCGCCGATGATGCGCCGGCACATGTGCGCCGAGTCCTTGGCCAGGCGAGCCTGGGTGGCGTAGTCGACCCAGAACAGGCCGAAGCGCTTGGTGTAGCCCTCGGCCCACTCGAAGTTGTCGAGGAGCGACCACAGGTAGAAGCCGGCGAGCGGCACGCCCTCGGCGATCGCGGCGTGGGCCGCGTCGAAGTGGGTCCACAGGTACTTCTGGCGGGGGACGTCGCGGACCCGGCCGCTGGCGTCGGGCGCGTTGCCGTAGGCGGCGCCGTTCTCGGTGACGTAGAGCCGCGCCGGCGCGTACTCGACGTGGACGCGGCGCAGGATGGCGAGCAGGCCGTCGGGCGCCACTTCCCAGCCCATGTCGGTCCGGTCGTCGGAGGCGACCACGGTCGCGGCGTGGTTCTCGTTCTCGGGCACGGTGGTCGAGCGCATCACCGCCCGCGAGTAGTAGTTCACGCCCAGGAAGTCGGTGGAGGCGGCGATGGCGGCGAGGTCGCCGTCGTGCGCGAAGGGCAGGGCCGGGCCCTCACCCGCGGGCAGGTGGCCGGCGGCGCGGTGGTCGGCGATCACGTCGGCCGGATAGCCCCGGCCGTAGAGCGGATCGAGGAACCAGCGGTTGAAGCCACCGTCGAAGGCCCGGCAGGCGTCACGATCGGCGGCGCTGGGCGACGCTGGCTCGGCCGGCACCAGGTTGAGCACGATGCCGACCTCGGCGGCCGGCGCGACCGCGCGGATGGCGTCGACGGCGAGGCCGTGGGAGAGCAGCAGGTGGTGGGCGGCGGCCAGCGCCCGCGGCCACGAGCGTTCGCCGGGCGCGTGTTCGCCTCTGCCGAAGCCGAGCGTGCTGATGCACCATGGCTCGTTGTGGGTACACACCCGGCGCACGCGGTCGCCGAGCCGGCGCATGACCAACGCGGCGTAGTCGACGAAGGCGCCGACGGTGTCGCGGGCCGGCCAGCCGCCAGCGGCGTGGAGGGCCTGGGGCAGATCCCAGTGGTTGAGGGTGACGAACGGCTCGATGCCGGCGGCGAGCAGGCGGTCGACCAGGCGGTCGTAGAAGTCGAGGCCGGGTGCGTTGACGGCGCCGCGGCCCTCGGGGAGTACGCGCGGCCACGCGATCGAGAAGCGGTACGAGCGCACGCCCAGCCAGCGCAGGACGTCGATGTCCTCCTCGACGCGGTGGTAGTGATCGCAGGCGACGCTGGCGTCGGAGCCGTCGCTGATGCGGCCGGGCTCGGCGGTGAACCGGTCCCAGACCGACTCGCCGCGGCCGTCCTCGCCGATGGCGCCCTCGATCTGGAAGGCCGAGGTGGCAGCACCCCAGGCGAAGTCGTCGGGAAATCGCTTCATGCTCTGCTCGCTTGGTGAGTGGCCGCGGCCAGGAGCTCGCGGGTGTACGGGTGGGCGGGTTCGCCGAGGAGCCGCGCGACCGGGCCGTGCTCGACGACCTTGCCGTGGTGGAGGACGATCACGCGGTCGGCGATCGCCGCCGCGCTGGGCAGATCGTGGGTGATGAACAGGATACCGAGGCCGCGCTCGCGGGCGAGCCGGCGGAGTAGCGCCAGCAGATCGGCGCGCAGCGAGGCGTCGAGCATCGAGGTCGGCTCGTCAGCGACCAGCAGTGCCGGATCGGCGGCGAGGGCGCGGGCCAGGGCCACGCGCTGGCGCGGGCCGCCCGACAGCTCGTGGGGGAAGCGACGCGCGATCGCGGGCGCGAGCCCGACGGTCTCGAGCAGCGCGGGGACTTCGGTGGCCGAGCGGCCATGCAGGCGCAGCGGGCGTTCGAGATGATGCTGGACGCGGCGGGCGGGGTTGAGCGACGCGAACGGATCCTGGAAGACCATCTGCACACCGCCGCGGGTGTCGATCGTTCCCTGTTGTGGCCGCTCGAGCCCGGCGAGGATCCGGGCCAGCGTGCTCTTGCCGCTGCCCGACTCGCCGACCACCGCCAGCACCTCGCCCTCGCGCAGCGAGAAGCCGAGGGCGTCGAGCGCGGGCCGGGCCTGCCCGCGGTACCGATGGCTCAGCCCCTCGACCTCGAGCAACCGCGATCGCTCGGTCTCGGCCGCGCGGATCGGCGGCGTCAGGGACGGGAACGCGGCCAGGAGCTGGCGCGTGTACGGATGCTGCGCGTGCTCGCGCAGGGACGCCGGCGTACCGATCTCGACCAGGCACCCGCGCTGCATCACCCCGACCCGGTCCGAGAACGCGAGCAACAGCGGCAGGTCGTGGCTGATGAACAGGATGGTGAGCCCGGTCTCGCGGCGCAGGCGGGCGACGTGCTCGAGAATCTCGCGCTGCACGATCACGTCGAGGGCCGTGGTCGGCTCGTCCATCACCAGGAGCCGCGGCTCGAGCGCCAGCGCGATGGCGATGACCACGCGCTGCCGCATGCCGCCCGAGAGCTGGTGTGGATACATCCGCAGGTGCTCGCGCCCCAGCCCGACCTCGCCGAGCAGCTCCACCGCGCGCTCCTCGGCCGCCGCCCGATCGAGGCCGGCCCGCGCTCGCAGCACGTCCGTGATCTGGTCTCCCGCCGTCAGCACCGGATTGAGCGCATCCAGCGCCGACTGGAACACCATCGACGTGCAGGCCCAGCGGTGGGCCCGGAGCTGGCGCTCGTCCATCGCCAGCAGGTCGTGACCACCGATCTGGATCTGGCCCGAGACCCGTGCTCCCGACTCGTCGAGCAGCCGCAACAGCGTGTACCCCAGCGTGCTCTTCCCGCTCCCCGACTCTCCAGCGAGCCCGACGATCTCGCCCGGATAGATCTCGAGGGTCACGCCGTCGACGGCGACGGTCTCGCCGAACGCGACGGTCAGGCGCCTGATCGTCAGCAACGGGTCCTTCGACGCGGCCTCGCCCGCGCTCGGCCTTCGCTCGGGACGGCCGGTGCGTCTCCGCAACCGCGGATTCGTCGTCTCATCGAGCGCCACGTTCACCAGCGTCAGCGCGAACCCCACCAGCGCGATGCCCAGGCCCGTTGGCACGAACACCCACCAGCTCCCCGTCAAGAGCGCCGCGTCGTTCGCCGCCCAGTACAGGTTGGTCCCCCACGTCACCGCCCCCAGGTCCCCCAGCCCCAGAAACTCCAGCCCCACCACCGCGCCCAGCGCGTACACCGTCGCGCCGATGAACGCCGCCGCCAGGAGCGACACCATGTTGGGCAACAGCTCGCCGACGATCACCCGCGCGTGGCCTTCACCCACGACCCGCGCCGCCGCGATGTAGTCGCGCCTGGCCAGTGTCAGCGCCTGGGCCCGGAACACCCGCGCGTTCCACGCCCAGCCGGCCAGGGACAGCACCATCACCAGGCTCGCCGGCCCCGGCCGCAGGTACGCCGCCAGCACGATCGCCAGCGGCAGCCCGGGGATCACCAGCGAGACATTGGTCGCCAGCGACAACACCCGGTCGACCCGCCCTCCGAGATAGCCGGCACTCACCCCCACCACCGCGCCGATCAACGTCACCAGCGCGCCCACCGCGAAGGCGACGACCAGCGTGCCGCGCGCGCCGGCGACCGTCAGCGCCAGCACGTCCTGGCCCTGGCCCGTCGTCCCGAACCAGTGTTCCCACGACGGCCCCTCGAGTGGACGCCCGACCGGCGCGGTGGCGTCGGCGAACACCACCGGGCCGATCAGCGCGATCACGGCGAACATCCCCAGCATCGCCGCACCGGCGACCGCCTTGGGGCTCCGCGCCTGGGCGCGCACGATCTCACGCATCGGTGCGCGTCCTCGGGTCGAGCGCCATCGTCGCCAGGTCGACGAGGAAGTTGGCGGCGAGCACCGCCAGGGTGATGGCCAGGAACAACCCCTGCATCAGCGGGTAGTCCTGGGTGCGCACCGCCTGGATGAGCAGATACCCCGTCCCCGGATACGAGAAGACGATCTCGGTGAGCAGCGAGCCGCCGAGCACGAAGCCGAGCGCCATGCCGAACGACGTCAGGTTGGGCAGGATCGCGTTGCGCGCCGCGTACGCCCACAACACCCGCCCGGCGGGCAGGCCCTTGGCCCGCGCCAGCGTGATCTGCTCGGTTCCGAGCACGCCGATCATCGCGTTGCGCATCGACAGGAGCCAGCCGCCGACGGTGGCGGCGATGATGGTCAGCGCCGGCAGGAAGGCGTGCTGGACGACGTCGACGATGAACGCCGCGCTCCACGCCGGCGTGCGGTGATCGCAGTACGCGTGGCGGAGCGGCGCCCAGCCCAGCGTGAAGCCGAAGACGTGGAGCGCCAGCATGGCCAGGAAGAAGTAGGGAAACGCGCCCGACAGGGCGAGCACCGGCGGCAGGATCGAGTCGAGCCAGCCGCTGCGTCGCCACGCCGCCAGCGCGCCCAGCCCGGTCCCGAGCACGAAGCTGAGCACCAGCGCGACGCCGCCCAGCCCCAGCGTCCACACCAGGCCGGTCGCGATCACGTCGCTGACCCGGGCCGGGTACTGCGAGGTCGAGCGACCGAGGTCGCCCTGGGCCAGTTCGCCCAGGTACGCGCCGTACTGGCGGTGGAGCGGCCGGTCGCTGTCGCCGAAGGTCTCGCGCAGGGCCGCGATGGCCTCGGGCGAGGCCGACGCCGAAAGTCTTCCGGCCATCACCGACGCCGGATCGCCGGGCATGAGGCGGGGGAGGAGGAAGTTCAGGGTGAGCGCCGCCCACGCGGCGAGCGCGTAGAAGCCGAGGCGGGTGAGGATGGCGCGGATCATCGTGAGCTCAGCGCGGGCGCACCGCGGTCAACACCAGGAGGGCATCGGGCTCGGCGTGCGGCGACAGCCGCGCGAACGGGTCGGCGGCGTCGGGGAAGCCGACGAAGCGCCGGGTCGAGTACTCGCCCCACAGCGGGTTGGCGAACAGCGGGATCGCCGGCGCTGTGGCGGCGAAGCGCTCCTGCAGGCGCACGCCGATGGCCCGCTGTTCCTCGGGCGTGACCGCGCGCTCGAAATCTTCGAGCAGGGCGTCGGCCTGCCCGTCGCCGAAGCGGTGCCAGTTGCCGGGGGCGAGGGAGCCCAGCGGCTTCACCGTCGCGCTGGCCATCGTCCAGCGGTAGAACCGGTAGGGCGTCGGTCCGTCGAGCGAGTAGCCGATCGACAGCGCGAACGACCCCTCCTGGAGCCGGCTCATCCAGGCGCCGACGTCGTACACGCGCAGGTGCGCGCGCACGCCGATCGCGTCAAGGTCGCGGGCGACGAGCTGCGCCGCCCGCACCCAGTCCGACCAGCCGCTGACCACCTCGATGTCGAACGACAGCGCGCGGCCGTCGCGCGCACGGCGGGTGCCGTCGCCGCCGCGCCGGTAACCGGCCTCGTCGAGCAACCGCTCGGCGCCGGCCACGTCGCGCCGGATCCACGGCGCGTCGCCGGCGGCCGGGTCGCGCCAGGCCACGTAGCCGTCGGTGAGGCCGGTGGCCTCGGCCGGCCGGGTCATGCCGTACATGGCGACGTCGACCAGGCGCGCGCGATCGATCGCCATCGACATGGCCTGGCGCACCCGCGCGTCGTCGAGCGGTGGCCGCGCGGTGTTGGCGTAGAGCAGCACCATGTTGCCGACCAGCGGTGACCACGCCCGGTGATGGGCGCGATCGCGGCTGACGAAGGTGCGCTCGACGGCGGGCACGAAGTTGCCGGCCCAGTCGACCTCGCCCTCGATCAGGGCGAGGTTGGCCTGATCGTTGGAGGGGAAGGCCGGGAAGCGCAGCGACGCGACCTGCGGCTTGCCGGGCTGCCAGTAGTGCGGGTTCCGGCCCAGCTCGTAGATCTGATCGCGGAACGCCAGCACCTCGGTGAACGGGCCGGTGCCGACCGGATCGGGGTTGGCAAACGTCACCGGATCGTCCACGCCCTCCCACACGTGGCGGGCCACGATCGGCTGATGGGCGAGATCCTCGAGGCCTGGTACGTACACGCGCTTGAAGGCCACCTCGACGGTGAGCGGGGCCAGCGCCCGCACGTCGCTGACGAAGCCCCAGACGTGAGCGAGATCGAGGGCCGGGAAGCGGCGCAGGAGCTCGAAGGTGTAGACCACGTCGGCGGCGGTGAACGGCTCGCCGTCCGACCAGCGCACGCCCGGCCGCAGCGAGAAGCGCAGGCGCAGGAGATCGGGCGACCAGGTGTGCTCGGCGGCCAGCCACGGCGTCCACGACCCGCGCAGCGGGTTGTAGATCTGGAGCGGCTCGTAGACGCCGCATCGGGTCGGCCAGCGGCTGCGGCCGGGCGGCAAGAGCGGGTTGAAGTTGCGGACCCAGACGCTCTGCTGCTCGACCGAGACGGTGAGCGGCACGGTCCCGTCGGTGGGCAGGGGCGTGCGGTGATCGCCGCAGGCCGCGAGCAGCGTGCTCGCGACCAGGAGACCGGCCGCACACCGCTGCCGCGTGGTCACGGGATCCTCTCGTAGACCCGGACGTGATCGACCAGCATGGTCTGCGGGAACACCGTCGAGCCGTCGGGGTTGCCGACGTAGTAGCCGCCGACCGCGACGTTCAGGATGAGGAAGAAGGCGTGGTCGTAGACCCAGTCGGCCCCGCCGGGCAGATCGGCGGGCGTGGCAGTGAAGTAGACGTCGTCGTCGACCTTCCACACCACCCGGCCGGGATCCCACTCGACGATGAAGGTGTGGAAGCCCTGCGAGAGATCCATGCCGGCGTCGATCTCGCGGCCGTGGTTGGCGCCGCCGGAGTGGCCCGGTCCGTGGAGCGAGCCGCGCACGTTGCGCAGAAGCTGGCCGCGGTACTCCATCACGTCGATCTCGCCGCAGGCGGGCCAGCCGGCGTTGGCGATGTCGGCGCCGAGCATCCAGAACGCCGGCCAGATGCCCCGGCCGCGCGGCAGCTTGATGCGGGCCTCGAAGCGGCCATAGGCGCGCTCGAATCGGCCGGCCGAGTTGAGCCGCGCCGAGGTGTAGGCGCGGCCGCTGAAGGCCTCGCGGCGGGCGACGATGGCCAGGTTGCCCTGGCCGTCGAGCGCCGCGTTCTCGGTGCGGTCGGTGTCGAACTCGAGCTGACCGTTGCCCCAGCCGTCCCCGCCGACGTCGTGTTTCCACTTGCCGGGATCGGGCCGGGCGCCGGCGGTGCCGTCGAACTCGTCCTGCCACACCAGCCGCCAGGGCGGGCCGAGCACGTCGCCGGCGTCGGTCGACGACGGCGCGTCGGTGACGCCGGCGGCGGCGTCCGTGCCCGGTGTCTCCGGACCCGGCGTGCCCGGCGGACAGCCGCCGAGCGCCAGGGCGACGAGGCCGGCGAGCAGGCTGCTGGCGGCCGCGTTGGAGCGCCTCACGCCGCCGCTCCCTGGGCCGGGAACATGCTGCGATCGGCCAGCGCCGCCTCGAGCACCATGGTGGCGGCGCCGACCGCGATCGATCGCTCGCCCAGCCAGCTCGCGACGATGCGGGTCTCGGCCACCGAGGTCGACAGCGCCCGCGCCTTGATCGACGCGCGCAGGGGATCGAGCAGGAGATCGCCGGCGCTGGTGATCTCGCCGCCCAGCACCACCACCGACGGGTTGAGCAGGTTGAGCAAGCCGGCGACGGCGATGCCGAGGTAGTGGCCGACCTCGTCGATCAGCTCGCGGGCCACCGCGTCGCCGGCGCGCACGCCGCTGACGATGTCGGCCACGGTCGGGTTGCGCTTGCGCTTGCCCCACCTCGTGCGGGCCTTGGCGCGCAGGGCCTCGGCGCCGATCAGCGTGGCCAGGCAGCCGCGCAGGCCGCACACGCACACCGGACCATTGGGATCGATCGCGATGTGGCCGATCTCGCCGGCGGTGCCGCCGGCGCCGCGGTAGAGCGCGCCATTGATGATGTGGCCCGAGCCGATGCCGGTCGCGACCTTGATGTAGGCCAGATCCTCGCCGCCGGCGCCGGCGCCCCAGTAGCGCTCGGACAGCGCGCCCAGGTTGGCGTCGTTGTCGACGAAGACCGGGCGATCGAAGTCGGCGGCCAGCGAGGCCTGCACGTCGTGATCGCGCCACGCCGGCAGGATCAGCGGCGACAGCTTGCCCGGCCGCTGCGGGTGGACCGGGCTCGGCACCGCCACGCCGATGCCGACCACGCGCTTGCGCGGCACGCGCTCGCTGGCCAGGACCTCGTCGATGAGCTCGCGGGCCGTGGCCAGCGCCTGCTCGGGCTCGTCGCGCACCGCCACCGGTGTTTCGCGGAACGCGCGCACGCTGGCGCGCAGATCGGTGAGCACCGCCGACACGTGGGTGGCGCCCAGCTCGACGCCGACCAGGGCGAAGGCGTCGTCGCGGAAGCCGACCAGCACCGGCCGGCGGCCGCCGCGCGACACGCCGGCGCCGATCTCGCGGACCAGGCCAGAGCCGGCGAGCTCGTCGACGATGGCGCTCACCGTCGACGGCGACAGGCCGGTCTGGCGGGCGAGGTCGGCGCGCGAGATCTGCCGCGCCCGCCAGATCATCCGCAGGAGCAGCGTCGCGTTCTGCGTGCGCATCCCGGCGGCGTCGGCGGTCACGATCGGGGCGGCGGCGTTGAGCATGGGTACGACCTTATTCCCAGCGGATGTCGTCGATGTGGAAGGTGAACGGCGCGGTCGCGTCCTTGGCCACCCAGCCGAAGCCGCCGACCACCTTGGCGTAGGCGGTCGAGCCCATCGGCAGCGAGTACTGCTGGGGCGTGGCGGTCAGCGCGATCTGGGTCTGCACGAGCTGGAACCCGTCGACCGCCATCATGCCGGCCATGAAGTCGACCTTCTCGCTGCCGGTGGCGCCCCAGGCCCGGAACGAGATCTTGGTGGCGCCGGCGGGGATGGGCAGGCCGGGCTGGTCGCCCCAGTTGCCGTCGGGGTACTGCCAGTAGACGCCGGCCCAGGCCGTGCCCGACGGGGTCCACGTGTAGCGGTGGCAGTTGCCGATCCAGGTCGACGGCCGCGACGCCACGCAGGTCATGGCGTCGGCGATGGCGCCGGGGTGCTCGCCGTCGCCCATGTAACCCGAGGGCCCGTACCAGTCGTCGACGGCGAAGGGCAGGGCGCTGGGGCCCTCGCCGTTGTTGTTGCCGCCGCCATCGGTGGCGGGCGGGCCGGCCGCGTCGATGGCCTCGGGGAACGCGCCTGAACAACCGGCGACGAGAGCGGACACCAGGAAACCCGTGAGGAGAGGAGATCGCATTTCGCTTGCCTCCGACAGTTTGTTCGGACGAACTAGAAACTAGATCAGGAGGCAGCGATGACGCAAGCGATTAAGCGACTGGCCGCGGCGACCGTGTGGATGTGCGCGATCTCGTGCTCGACCGCGGCGCCGCCCGACAGCGGCGGCGATGCGGCGGCCGGCGACGCGGCGATCGACGAGCTCGACGCCGCCGTCGCGGTCACCGACGCCGCGGTCGCGGTGATCGACGGCGGCCCGCTGCCGCCGCAGACCACGCGCCTGCGCATCATCAATCGATGCAGCGAGCCGATCTGGATGGCGCACTCGGCCAACGTCCCCTTCCCGCAGAACCTGCGGCTCGATCCCGGCCAGTTCCACGACTACGCCATCGCGGCGTCCGGCCTGGCCTCGGCGCGCTTCTGGCCCAAGACCGGCTGCGACGCCAGCGGGCACGCCTGCCGGATCGGCGACAGCGGCGAGGGCGGCGGCGCGCCCTGCGGGCCCGGCGGATGCCAGCCGCCGATCGACTCCAAGTTCGAGGCCACGTTCGCCGCGGTCGGCAGCGCCGCCGCGACCTTCTACAACCTCAGCCTCGTCGACGGGTTCACCCTTCCGTTCTCGGTGACGCCGGTCGGCGCCGGTGCCGGCCAGGGCAGTTGCACCACCTCCGACTGCTCGGGCCTGCGCCTCGACGTGTGCCCGGCGCACGAGGCCCTCATCGATCGCGATCTGCGCGTGCGCGACCCCGGCAACGCCGGCCGCACCATCGCCTGCCTGTCGCCGTGCAAGGCCTGGAACTACCCGGCGCCCTACGGGCTGGGCCGGGCCGAGTCGCAGGATCCCGGTCGCCACATGTGCTGCCCGGCGCCGATGACGCCCGAGGCCTGCCGCAACGCCGCCGATCCGCTGAGCGTGGTGCACACCTCGTACGTCGCCGCCGTGCACGCCGGCTGCCCGACCGCGTATAGCTACTCGTACGACGACGCGGCGGGACTGCATGCCTGTCCCTCGAGCACAGCATTCGCGGTGACGTTCTGCGGCTGAGAGTGCGTCGCTTTCCGCTCTTTGGGATGGCGCATTTCGGCCGGGCTTCTGATCTTCATAGAACTTGATACGGACGAAGAACAAAGCTGGTCGCAGGAGGAAGCCATGAACCGATCTGCTCGCTGCACCGTCCTGCTCGCCGTCACCTGCACCGCTGCCTGCGTGACCGGGTCCGATCGACCCGACGACGTCGACGACCCGCTGCCCGACGACGTCCTGACCGCGCTGCAGCGCGATCTCGGCCAGACCGCCGACGAGATCGCCGAGCGCCTGCGGGCCGAGGCCATCGCCGCCCAGGTCGAGCCCGCGCTGCGCGAGCAGCTCGGCGACATGTACGGCGGCGCCTGGATGGACGACCGCGGCGGCCAGCTCGTCGTCGGCATCACCGATCTCGCGGTCGCCGACGAGGTCCGCGCCACCGGCGCCGAGCCGGTGCTGGTCCGCCACACCCTGGCCGAGCTGGGCTCGCTCCAGGCCGTGCTCGACGGCGCCGCGGCGCAGGCCGACGCCAGCATCCACGCCTGGTACGTCGACGTCGCCCGTAACCGCGTGGTGGTGACCGCCGAGGAGCCCGCCTCGCCGGCGGTGACGGCGTTCGTCGGCCGCCTCGGCGCCGCCGGCGCGGTCGAGATCGTGCGCGCCGCCGAGCGGCCGCGCCCGCTGTACGACCTGCGTGGCGGCGACGAGTACATCATCAACGGCAACACGCTGTGCTCGGTGGGCTTCGCCGTCGAGCGCGGCTTCGTCACCGCCGGCCACTGCGGCCGCGCCGGCTCGCCGACCGCGGGCTCCAACTGGGTCGCGCAGGGCACCTTCCGCGGCTCGACCGTCCCCGGCAACGACTACGCCTGGGTCGAGCTCAACGGCTCGTGGCAGTCGTTGCCGTGGGTCGGCAACCACGCCGGCGGTCAGGTCGCCGTCGCCGGCTCACAGGTCGCCAGCGCCGGCAGCTCGGTGTGCCGTTCGGGCCGCACCACCGGCTGGCGCTGCGGGACCATCCAGGCCCACAACGTCACCATCAACTACGCCGCCGGTCCGGTGTACGGCGCGACCCAGACCAGCGCCTGCGCCGAGGGCGGCGACTCGGGCGGCTCGTTCATCTCCGGCAACCAGGCCCAGGGCGTGACCTCGGGCGGCAGCGGCAACTGCGCGAGCGGCGGCACCACCTTCTACCAGCCGGTCAATCCGATCCTGGGCGCCTACGGCCTGACCTTGAAGACCAGCGGCGGCGGCGGCGCCAGGGCGATCGTGTCGAACTACAACGGCAAGTGCATCGACGTGCCTGGCGCCAACTTCGTCGACGGCGCGCCGCTGCAGATGTGGGACTGCAACGGCACCGTCGCCCAGCGCTGGAGCTTCGAGGGCGGGAACGTGAAGGCCGGCGGCAAGTGCATGGACGTGGCCTGGGCCTCGACCGCCAATGGCACCACCGTCCAGCTCGTCAACTGCAACGGCAACCGCGCCCAGCAGTTCGTGCTCGGCGTCGCCGGCGATCTGGTCAGCGTGCTCGCCAACAAATGCGTCGACATCCGCGACTGGAACGCCGCGAGTGGCGCCCGGCTGATCATCTGGCCCTGCGCCGGCACCGCCAACCAGAAGTGGCACCTGCGCTGATCGCGCCGCGGTTGTAGTACGGTCTGCGCATGAGCCGACGTCCTCGCGTCTCTTCCATCCTGGCCGCCTCGGTGGCCTCCGTCGTCGTGACCGCCGCCGCCGCGTCGTGTGGTGGCGGCAAGAGCCCTGCGGCGACCACGCCGATCGGCAACGACACCACCGGCGGCGACGCGCCCCTTGCCGCCGACGGCGCGCCGGCCGAGGTCACCGAGGGCGCGCTGTGGAGCTGCCAGATCAGCGACTACGATCCCCAGCCGTGCAAGTTCCATCGCGACGGCGAGGGCTGGCGGCTCACCAAGCTGCTGGGCTCGCAGCGCTTCGACGGCGCGACGACGTTCGACGGCGCCAGCGCGATGGGCTTCGTCGGGCAGTTCTTCTGTCCCTGGGGCGCGTGCGACGAGGCGATGGATCTCTCGTTCGCCAGGGACGGCGACACCTACAAGGCCGAGTTCAGCGGCGACACGATCTCGGTGCGCTGGGACGCGGCCCTCGCCGGCGAGTGGGGCGGCGCCGGCTACGGCGGGCTCACCGGCCGCGAAGCCGAGTGAACGCCGGCCCGCCTCAACGCGGGCAGGCCACGCGCGTGACACGTACGGGCGACCGCGATCTGGCGGTGGAGGTCGGTCAAGCCGACCCGCGCGATGGTCAGCGTGACCTCGTCCCCATTTGCCGGCGTCCTCGCGCCACACCCGCGCGGTCCAGGTGCCGGCGATGGGATCGGGGCACGTCGTTGGCGCCGGCAGCTCGGGCTGGTTGCCGGGCAGGTTCTCGATGGCGGCGGGCGTCCGCGCCGGGGGCCGTCCGCCGCGCCGCCGCACCCGACGAGGGCCGCCATCAGGGCGCCGAGGGCGACAACTGTCCGCATCCACGGTCGTCGTACCACACCGGCCGCCGGCTGCTCGGATAGCCACCGGGGCCTAACCCGGCGTGGCGACAGGGGCGTCCGCCGGCACGCCCGTTGCTGTTGACCCGGCCATGCGCATCGCCCGCCCCGCCGCCCTGACCGCTGGCTTCGCCCTGGTGCTCGCCTCCGGACTCGCCGCCTGCACCGACGCGGCCGAGGAAGGCGTCGAGGATCCCGAGGACAGCATCTTCGTCGACGACAACAAGGCCGATGACTTCTTCAGCCTGTCGGCGCAGGAGTACCTGCTCGAGGGCAAGAGCACGGTGGTGCTGGACGCGGCCATGGCCAGCAAGCCGGCCGCCGAGCGCCTGGCCGCGGCCCGCAAGATCGTCGGACTCAAGCAGATCGCGATCGCCTGGTTCATCACCCAGTACCTGGTCGACAAGGAGTCCACGGATCAGAACGCGGACTTCGGCGGGTTCGGAGGCATGGCCAAGGCCGGCGCCTACGAGGACCTGGCCATCAGCGAGCGCGCCGACAAGATCACCTTCGACTTCACCTTCCGCCAGATCGCCGCCGGCGGCCGCAACCTGGTCAGCAAGCTGCCCACCCGCGTGGTCGGCGGCAAGCAGGTCTTCGATCTCGAGGTCGGCCGCCCCACCAACGCCGAGATGGCCGAGCTCGAGACCAACGAGGAATGGTACCGCGACGCGCCGTGGGACCACTGGAACCCGGCCAGCGTGCCCGCCGACAAGAAGGAGAAGATCACCTTCACCATCTCGCGCGAGCGGGCCTCGACCGACGGCTTCTTCGACCTCGCGCGCCTCACCGCCGACGGCAAGCTCGACATGGACGTGTACTTCGGCTGGGACTACCACAGCGAGTACCACATCAAGCACTCCAAGCAGTTCTTCACCTGGCTCAAGGCCCAGGGCTTCCGCACGCCGGTATCGAGCTGGGACAAGCTGACGCCGTCGTCGGGCGCATTCAGCCGCACCGTCAAGGCCGACGGCCGCTCGGTCGCCGTCGAGATCCGCGTCTTCTTCGGAAAGCCCGGCACCAGCACCGACCCCGACACCGACGCCGGTGGCAAGGTGCTCGAGGCGCTGGCCATGGAGTCGCTGGCCAAGCGCGACGTCATCATCTACTCGGGTCACTCGGGGCCGTTCTACGGCTTCGCCCTCGCCAACTGGAAGAAGACGTCCGAGGGTGACCTCGACGACGCCGACATCCGCACCGCGCCCATGCCGGCCGACCGCTACCAGATCGTCCTGGCCGAGGGTTGCGACACCTACCAGCTCGGCACCGCGTTCAAGGAGAACCCCAGCAAGAACGGCAAGAACGTCGACGTGATCACCACGACCTCGTTCTCCGACGCCTCGTCCCCGACCGCGGTCGAGAACTTCGTGGCCCACCTCCTGGCTCGCGACAGCCTGCAGCGCCTGCGCCCGCAGCCGGCCTCGGCCCTGCTCACCAAGCTCGACGGCGCGTCGTGG
>SXJR01000147.1 GCA_005779305.1 Myxococcales bacterium | reverse complement strand
TCGAGCTTGAAGGGCTTGATGATCGCCTCGACCTTCTTCATGGAGGCGACCGTACCGGGCGATTGTTTCCGCCAGGTTTCGTAGCGGAGAATAGATCCACGAAGCGTGGATCGGGCCGCTACTGGTCGCGCATCTTGGCGCGGAGTCGATCGATCTTCTTGTCGAAGGCGATGCGCTTCTCGGGAGACTGGAGGTAGCCGACCATGCTGGCGAGATCGGTCCACTCGGCCTCGAGGCGCGAGCCGTTGCGTTCCTTGTAGGCCTTGTACTCGCGCGTGGTCGCACGGAACTTGGCGGTGAGCGCGGCGGCATCCGGAGCGGCCGCCTCGGGCTTCTCGAGCTTGTCCTTGTCGATGCGCGGCGGGCGCTTGCCCGAGCCGGCGCCGGGCTTGACGCGCGCCGAACCCTGCGCCGATCCGGAGCCGGCCGGGTTCTCGACCACCGCGCCCGGCATCTCGATCTCGTCGGGGACATCGACGGCGGCGTCGACCAGCGCTGTGACCATGGTGGCCGCGGCATCGGGCGCGACCGCGGGCGTGGACGCACTCCCGCTCGCGGCGAGCGAGCCGGCCGCCCCGCCGGTGGTCGCGCGACCGCCGTCGCCGCCGAGGGTGAGCGCCAGCGCCAGCGCCGTCATCATGCCCAGGCCGGCGGCGATGAGCACCGGCACCAACCGGCGCCGCCGCGGCGCTCCGTCGTCGGTCATGCCCGCCACCACCACCGACGACCGCCCGCTGCGCCGCCCGATGCGCGGAATCGCCTGGGTCGGCGGCTGGTAGAGCGGCATGTTGGCCAGCGCGAACGACACCGTCTCCACCGACTGGGTGGTGAGCTGGGCCTCGAAGTCGGCGAGATGCGCGGCGGCGGCGCGATCGAGCAGCTCGCGCTGCTGGGTCATCTCGGTGGCGAACAGCTCGCGCATGAACGCGCCCAGCACGTCGGTCGAGATGGTCGGGTTGATCGACACCAGCGCGCCCTGGATAGCGTCGCGCAGCTCGGCCGCGGTCTGGTAGCGATCCTCGGCCCTGGGGGTCAGCGCGCGCACCACCAGCTCGTCGAGCGGCGCCAGCGCCGGATCGAGCTGCGACAGGCGCCGGAACTCGCCCTTCACCACCTGGCGGGCGAGCGCGCGGTAGTCGGGGTTGTCGCCGACCTCGTAGAGGCGCTGGCCGGTGAGCAGCTCGAACAGCACCACCCCGACGGCGTAGACGTCGGTGCGGTGATCGACCTGGCCGCCGCGCACGAGCTGCTCCGGAGCCATGTATCCGAACTTGCCGAAGCCCATCTTGGGGTCGGTGGCGGTGGCGCGCATTGCGCTCTTGGCGATGCCGAAATCGATGATCTTGGTCTCGCCCTCGAACGACACGACCACGTTGGGCGGCGAGATGTCGCAATGGACCAGGTTGAGCGAGCTGCCGTCGTTGCCGGTGCGGCGGTGGGCGTAGGCCAGGCCCTGGGCCATCTCGCGGGCGATGAACAGGGCGAGATCGACCGGCAGACGCCGGTGGGCGCGGTTGAGGAGCGTGAGTGTCCGGCGCAGGTCGCGGCCCTCGACGTACTCGAGGGCGAGGAAGTACTCGTCACCGACCCGGCCGACCTCGAACACCTGCGCCACGTTGACGTGCTGGAGCTTGATGGCGACGCCGGCCTCGTCGATGAAACGCGAGATGAACTGGTCGTCCTCGGCGAGGCTGGGCAGCACCTTCTTGATCACGCACAGCTTCTCGAAGCCGGCCAGGCCGTGCTTGGCGAGGAAGATCTCGCCCATGCCGCCCCGCGAGATGCGCTGGATCAGCAGGTAGCGGCCGAACACCGCGGGCAGGCTCGGGTCGAGCGCGCGCGGTCCCGTCGAGTCGACCGAGCTCTCCCCCGAGGAGCCGGTGACCGGGCGCGAGGCCGGGCTGTGTAGAGCGGCGGTCATCAGGCGAGTAATCGTCGGACCTGGTGATTGTGCCAGACCGCCGCCCCCATGGGGCGCTTCAGGTTGTGGACGCGTAAGCCTGGGTGATAGCG
Organism: Myxococcales bacterium; assembly: GCA_005779305.1. Lineage (GTDB taxonomy): Bacteria > Myxococcota_A > Polyangia > Haliangiales > Haliangiaceae > UBA2376. The sequence goes on along the minus strand of SXJR01000147.1, from coordinate 10,454 downwards.
TTGGAATCGTGCCGCGCAGCGCAGCGATCGCCGCCGCCGCCGTGCTCGTCGGCATGGTGGGGTGCGAGGATGGGACCGTCCATGTGGTCCTGGTGCGCTCGGCTGTCGACTCGGCGCGGCCGGCGCCATCGTCCACGGCGGTGCTCCGGCTGGTCGGCGGGGGCGACGGAGGGGGCGACGAGGTCTTCCGCACCGGCGTGGTCACCGGCGACAAGATCGACTTCGGCGAGATCCCGGTCGACCACTACACGCAGGCCTCGGTCGAGCTGCGCGACTCCTCCAACGGCCTCCTGGCCTACGGCCGCACCGTCGAGGAGATCCGCATCGAGTCGAGCGGGGACGCCACCATCACCATCCCGATCCGGCGGCCGCGGCTCCTGGCCGTGGGGCCAGCGCCGTCGCGGGCGGTCGGACCGGACGATCCGGTGGCGCCGCTCGAGAGCCCCAGCACGGGCACCGTCCAGCTCGACGTCTCGGGCGGCGCCATGCCGGCGATCATGCGCACCGCGCCGGGCGCGACCCGCATCACCGCGTCGGCCGGCGCCGACCAGTTCGTCGCCGCCGGTGGCGCCATCTTCCGGCTCGACACGTACACCGACGCGTTCGTGGGGGCGGCCTTCGCCGACGTCGGCCAGCCCATCCTCGACCTGGCCGGCTCGAGCGATGGCCGCTGGCTGGCGGCCGGCACCGCCGGCGGGATGTTCTTGATCCAGGTCTCGGCGCCCACACCGCGCCAGTTCCTGATGGGTCGCCGGGTCGATGGCGTGACCTTCACCGTCGACGCCGACGGCGTGAGCGTGGCGGTGGCGCTGGTCGACGCCGCGCGCTCGACCGCGTTGTGCCCTCGCGCCTCCAGGCTGGTGGTGGTGCGGCCCAGCGAGCCCGAGACCGCTGGCCGTGAGATCGATCCCGGCGGCGGGGTGGCCGCCGTCGAGGGCTCGCCGACCCGGCCCCGCCTGGTGGCGGCCGGCGTGTGCGGCAATCGCTCGCTGCTCATCGGGCTCGATCCGGATCGGGTGGTGGCGATGAACACGACGGTGATCGGCCCGACCGCGGTGACGGCCCTCGCCGATCGGGCCTGGATCGTCGGCATGCGCCAGGGCGTGGTGCTGCCGGTCCCGGGGACTGGCGGCGCCGAGCAGTACACCGCGACCGGCGCCATCCCCGAGATCATCGGGTTCGATCTCACCTCCGACATGGGCGCGCGCTTCGATCTGCCCGAGCTGTCCGAGACCATGTTCACGCGCGACGACGACATCAGCTCGATCTCGCAGACCACCAAGGCCAAGAGCGCCGCGGTGCAGGGCGTGGCGGTGTCGCCGACCGGCGACCAGCTCGTCCTGGCGGTGACCGAGCTGTACAGCCACCCGCCGCTCATCATCGACGCCGGCATCGTCGTCTTCGACGTGATCCCGCCCATCGTGCTGCACGGCAGCCGCATGCTGGTGGTGTCGACCCAGACCTCGCGCGTCGAGCAGGTGGTGCGGACCCGCTGCAAGGTCTGCATGGAGCCGACCAGCGACATGGGGGTGGGCTGCACGGCGGCTTCGCAGTGGCTCTACGCCAACTGGGTGTGCGTGTCGCCGCCGGGGCTGCTCGAGCCGGCGACCGACCTCGAGCTCGGTGGCGTGTCCGCGCTGTACGGTGCGCCATGAAGATCGTCGCGGCCGTCGCCGCGGCGGCGGTGCTGGCGATGCCGGTCAGCGCCCGCGCCGAGGATCCCAGGCGATCCGTGGCGGTGCTCGAGTTCCGCTCCGAGTCGAGCGCGCTCGCCCAGATCGGCGTGCGGGTCACCGAGGTGCTGGCCACGCGCACGTCACTCAAGGTGCTCGGCGACGATCAGGCCCGCCAGCGCTACGGCGCCGCGCTCGACGCCGACGTGGTGGCCTGCGACGGCGAGGCCCGCTGCATCGGCCGCATCGGACAGCGGCTCAAGGTGAGCGAGGTGGTCCTGGTCGGTGTGAGCGAGCTCGGTGACGTGATCCTGACCGTGCAGCGGATCGACAGCAAGACCGGCAAGGTGCGCGCACGCCTGGCCGAGGCCCTGGCCGCCGACGCCGCGCCCACCGAGGACGAGCTGGCGGTGTACCTGGGCCGCGTCCTGCCAGCCGAGGACTTCGTGCGCTTCGGCGTGATCGCGATCCGCGTCAACGTGGCCGGCGCCGACGTCAGCGTGGGCGGCACGCCGCGCGGCACCTCGCCGATCCCGGATCTGCGCGTGCCGGCCCCGGCGACCTATCCCATCGAGGTGAAGAAGGTCGGCTACATGACCTTCCGCGCCGAGGTCGACATCGCGCCCGACGCCAACATCAAGGTGAACGCCGAGCTCACCAAACCCGGCCAGGGCGTGCAGAAGTGGTACACGCGCTGGTACGTCGCCGCCGCCGCCGGCGTCGTCCTCGCCGGCGCCGTGACGACGACCGTCGTGCTGGCGCGCGATCGCGAGAGCGTGCCCATCGACGGGATGATCCAGTAAGGGCGGCGGGCGGATGACGGAGGTCCGGGATCCAGATCCGGTCGTCCTGAGCCAGCGCGAGCGCGAGCGAGCGCTTTGTCGAAGGACGCATTCCTCCGTCACCCGTCCTCCGTCACCCGTCCTCCGTCACCCGTTCTCCGTCACCCGTCCTCCGTCACCCGTCCTCCGTCACCCGTCCTCCGTCACCCGTCCTCCGTCACCCGTCCTCCGTCACCCGTCCTCCGTCCTCCGTCACCCGCCCCCCGGGCTCCCGCCTCTGCTAGCCTGCGTCCGCCCTCGATGCGTCCCCGCTCATCCCGATTCCTGGTCTCCGCCGCCGCGCCCAAGGACTTTCCGCCCTCGGGCGCATTGCCCGAGGTCGCGATCGCGGGGCGATCGAACGTGGGCAAGTCGTCGCTGATCAACGCGCTGTGCGGATCGGTGCTGGCCCGCACGTCGCGGACGCCGGGACGGACGCGGCTCATCAACTGGTTCGAGGTGGTGCCAGCCAAAGGCAAGCCGCTGGCCCTGGTGGACCTGCCCGGCTACGGGTACGCGCAGGTCGACAAGGCGATGCGCGAGTCGTGGCGGCCGCTCATCGAGAGCTACCTGGCCGAGCGCGCGGCCCTGCGGGCGGTGGTCCTGCTCGTCGACATCCGCCGCGGCGCCGAGGACGAGGAGCTCGACTTCGCGCCGTGGCTGCTCGCGCGCGGCATCACGGTCATCCCGGTGCTGACCAAGTCCGACAAGCTGGGCAAGGCCCAGCGCCAGCCCATCGCGGCCAAGCTGCTCAAGGCCCTGGGCAAGGGGCCGTCGCTCATCAAGCCGATCCTGTTCTCGGCCAACGAGAACCTCGGCATCGACGACCTGTGGCGCGCGATCGGCAAGGCCGCCGAGGCCCCGGCCAAGGCGAAGGCGCCAGCCACGGCCGGGGCCGAGCCCGAGGTCGAGGCCGACGGATGAGAGCGGTCCACCCCGGCGCGCTGGTGATCACCGCGGCGACCGAGGTGGACCTCGACGCCATCGACGAGATCTCGCAGCATTCGTTCAAGACGCCGTGGCCGCGGCAGACCTTCGTCGACGAGCTGGCCCGCGACCACGCCCGCATCGATCTCGCCCGCCGCGGCGGCGACGTGGTCGGCTACGTCAACTACTGGCTCGTCACCGACGAGGTCCACCTGCTCGCCATCGCCACCCACCCCGACGCCCGGCGCGGCGGCGTGGGCGCGGCGCTGATGCGCCACCTGATCGACGGCGCGCTGGCGCGGCGCGCACGGCTGGTGACGCTCGAGGTGCGCGCCGGCAACGAGGCCGCCCGCGGGCTGTACGCGCGCTTCGGCTTCGCCGACATCGCCACGCGCCGGAGCTACTACGGCGACGACGGCGAGGACGCGGTGGTCATGACCCTGGCGCTGGCGCCGACGACGGGTGAACCGGGCGGCTGAGGTCGAGGGGACGGAGGCGGGTGGTGGCCGCGGGGTTGTGGCAGCGGGCGCACACGGCGGCGCGGGTGGCAGGGACGGTGAGGTCGACCAGGCCGAGGGCGAGGGCGAGCGGGCGATCGCGCATCAGATCGTCGGCGGCGTAGTGGGCGCCGGCGCCGTGGCACGCCTCGCACCCGACCTCGGCGAAGTAGGCGCGGCCGGCAGGGGCGTCGCCGGTGCCGTGGCAGGCCAGGCAACGGGCGGCGGGTCTGGGGCCGAGCGAGGCGGTGGAGCGGGCGTGCGGTGTGGCGCGCCAGGATGCGGCGATGGCCGGGTGGCAGGTCGCGCAGGTGGTGGAGCCGACGAAGTCGCGGCGGGCGGCGGTGGCAACGGCCGCGCTCGCGACGAGCAGCACCAGCATGATCACCGTCCGCATCGGGTGATGATACGGTGCGCCGTGGCCAAGATCATCGGGCTCACGGGCGGTATCGCCAGCGGCAAGAGCGCGGTGGCCGAGGCGTTGCGCGGGCGCGGCCTGGCGATCGTCGACGCCGATCTGGTCGCGCGCCAGGTGGTCGAGCCGGGGCAGCCGGCGCTGGCCGATCTGGTGGCGCGGTTCGGGTCGCAGATCCTCGGCGCCGACGGCCGGCTCGATCGCAAGGCGCTCGGCGACAAGGTCTTCAGCGATCCGGCGGCGCGCGCCGACCTCAATCGCATCACCCACCCCCGCATCGCCGCGGCCAGCCAGGCCGAGATCGCGCGTCACGTCCAGCACGGGGCGCCGGTCGTCATCTACGAGGCCGCGCTCCTGGTCGAGAACAAGGCCCACGAGTGGCTCGACGCCGTGATCGTGGTCGCCGCGCCGCCCGAGGTGCAGAAGCAACGGATGATGGCCCGCGACGGGCTCGACGAGGCCGCCGCCACCGCTCGCCTGGCCTCGCAGCTCCCGCTCGAGGAGAAGCTCAAGGTCGCGACCTGGGTCATCGACAACCGCGGCGATCGCGCGGCGCTGGCCGGCCAGATCGACGCGCTGTGGAAGGACCTCGAGGCCCGCTACGGCACCCTGGTGGCGATGCTGCCCAGCGTCAGCGGCGTGATGCCGGCCATGACCGACGCCGATGCCCACGACTCGGAGCCGCACACGCCGAGGACGCCCGAGCGGGTGCTGGTCACCGGCTTCCCGGCGTTCACGGCGCGCCGCATGGCGCGGAAGATCCTCGAGCGCGACCTGACCGCGACCGTGCAGCTCCTGGTCTTGCCCCGCTTCGCCGAGGACGCCGGCCGCTTCGTCGACGAGCTCGGCGCCGCCGATCGCGCGCGCGTGCGCCTGATCACCGGCGACGTGTGCGCCATGGATCTGGGCCTGGCCACCGCCGAGTACCACGCGCTGGCCGCCGAGATCACGACCATCCACCACCTCGCCGGCACCTACTACTGGGGCGTCGACGCCGACACCGCGCGGCGCATCAACGTCGGCGGCACCCGCGGCATCGTCGAGCTCGCCGCCGACTGCCGCCGCCTGCGCCGGCTGGTGCACTGGTCGACGGTGCAGGTCTCGGGGCGGCGCCACGGCGTGGTCCTCGAGGACGAGCTCGACGTCGGCCAGCGCTTCCACAACCACTACGAGGCCACCAAGCTCGCCGCCGAGGTCATCGCCCGCGACGCCATGCGCCGCATGCCGGTCACGATCGTGCGGCCGGGCATCATCGTCGGCGACAGCCAGACCGGTGAGATCGACAAGCTCGACGGGCCCTATTACTTGATCGTCCTGTTCGCGACCAACGCCTGGCCGGTGCAGCTGCCCTTGCCCGGCCGCGGCTCGGCGCCGCTCTACCTCACGCCCATCGACTACGTGATCGAGGCCGGCTACCGGCTCGGCGTCGACGACCGCGCCGCCGGCAGGACCGTGCACCTCGTCGACCCTGATCCGCTGCCCGCCCGCCGCGTGTTCGAGCTGGTCGCCGAACACGCCAGGACCCCGGCGCCGCGCGGCTTCGTGCCGGCCAGCATCGCCCGCGCGCTCCTGCGCGCGCCCGGGCTAGGCGCGTTCACCCGCGCGCCGGCGGCGGTGGTCGATCTCCTGTCGACGTCGGTGCACTACCAGACCAAGAACGCCAGCGAGCTGCTCGCCGAGGCCGACGTGGTGTGCCCGCCCTTCGAGAGCTACGTCGCCAACCTCGTCCGCTACGTCAAGGAAGCCCGCGCCGCCCGCAAGAAGGGTGGCGCCGGCATCGAGGCGATCGAGGACGAGACCTACGATCCGCTGGCCTGACCCCGTGCCCGTGCCCGTGCCCGATCACTCTTCGGCGTCGTCTTCTCCGGACGTCGACGCCGCCTTCTGCCGCAGCCCCGCCCGCTCGAGCAGCTTGTAGAGGAACTTCCGCTCCAGGCCGGCCAGCCGCGCCGCCGCGCTGAGGTTCGCGCCGCTCCGCTTGAGCAGATCGGTCAGGTACTCGCGCTCGAAGCGATCGATCACCGCCTGTTTGGCGTCGTGGAACGGACGGTCGGCCTTGGCCGTCACCTCGGTCTCGGCCGCCTGCGCCGTCGGCCGGAGCAGCAGCGGAAGCTCGGTGAAGGTCTTGGCGCCGCCGCCGAGCGCGACCGCGCGGGTGATGACGTTGCGCAGCTCGCGCACGTTGCCAGGCCAGTGGTAGCCGGCCAGGCGCTCGAGCCCGGGGCCGCCGATGGTCGGGACCAGGGCCGCGGCCCCGGCCCGCTCGAGGAAGATCGCGACCAGCCGGGCCAGGTCTTCCTTGCGCTGGCGCAAGGGCGGCAGGTGGACCTCGACCACGGCGAGGCGGTAGTAGAGATCCCCGCGGAAGCCGCCGCGCGCGACCTCGCCGAAGACGTCGCGGTGGGTGGCCGCCACCACCCGCACGTCGTAGCGCTCGGGCTTGCGCGAGCCGACCGGGATGACCTCGCCGGCCTCGAGCATGCGCAGGAGCTTGGGCTGCAGCGGCAGCGGCAGGTCGCCGCTCTCGTCGAGGAAGAGGGTCCCGCCGTGGGCCGCGGCGAACGCGCCCTGACGATCGCCGGCCGCCCCGGTGAAGGCGCCGCGGACGTGGCCGAACAGATCGCTCTCGACCAGGGATTCGGTGGCCGCGCCGCAGTCAAAGACCACGAACGGTCCCTGCTTGCGCGGGCTCTCGTCGTGGACCGCCCGCGCCGCCAGCTCCTTGCCGGTCCCGCTCTCGCCCAGGAACAGCACCGAGGCGTCGCTCTGGGCGGCACGCTCGAGGATCGCGAAGACCTGCCGCATGCCAGGGCTGTCGCCCCACAAGGCGCCGACGTGGTCGCGGCTCGAGGGCGGGATGGCCACCACCTCGTCGGCGGGGAGGAGCTGGATCAGCGTGTGGCCGAGGCGCAGGATGACGCCCGGCGGCGCCGTCACCTTCTGCACGGCCACGCCGTCGATGCTGGTGCCGTTGCGTGAGCCGAGATCGGCGACCCCGAAGCCGGTGGCACTCGGGGTCACCGTGCAGTGACGCCCCGACACCGAGGGATCGGTGAGCGCGACGTCGCAGCCGCGGTCGGCGCCGATCACCACGCCCACCGGCGGCAGCTCGAGCTCGAGCCCGGCGTCGGGGCCGGCCAGCACGCGCAACCGCGCCGCGTGGGCACCGCTGAGGGCGCCGACCTCGTTGGTGACCCGGGTGACGCGCAGGATCGCTAGTTGCATGGTCGCTCGTCAGGTCGCGGAGATGATCCCGCGCCACATCAGGTGGGCGAGGTGGCGGCAGGCCTCGAGCCGGCCCATGCCGGCGACGTCGAGGATCTCCTCGAAGGTCAAGGTGCCGTCTATGCGCGACAGCAGGAACGCCGCGCGCGGATCGAGGGGCCGGCGGGTGAGCTCGGAGAGCGGCGCCGCCATCACGGGCGTGCGGTCCAGGCTGCCGAAGAAGCGGTAGTAGCAGTCGAGGATCAGATCGCGGCTGCGGTGGACCAGCTTCTGGGCTGCGGCCACGTCGGGCGCCTCCGACAGCGCCAGGTCGATCGCGGCCACCGCGGTCGAGTGATCCTCGGCGTCGGCGGCGACGCGCGCGCGATCGAGCAGCGCGGCGATGCGGCGACGGGCCCGATCCTCGACCGACTCGCGCGGCGACGCCCCGGCGTCGATCTCGATCGAGAGGCGGGCGGTGATGTCCTCGTCGGCAGAAAGGGCCCGGCCATGAAGGCCCAGCTCCTCGCGCGAGTCGTCGTCGACGACGCCGGTCGAGTTGCGCGGCGGGGGCAGCAGCAGATCCTCGATCTCGACCGACTGGCGCTCGTCGTCGCGGGCGTCGACCTGACCGATGCGTGGCACTTTGCCTTTGAGGTCGGCGGTGCCCTGATCCTCGAACCGCTCGGGCGGCGGCAGCAGCTCCACCACCGGCTCGGTGCCATCCAGTGGCAGGTCGACCGAGCCCAGGCCCGACGCGGTCAGGTCGAGGGTGCCGGCCCGTGTCGCCAGGTCGAGGGTGGCCGGGTCCAGACCGTGGGCGCGAGGGGCGCCATCGCCGGGCGCCGCCACGTCGAAGCCACCGGCGTGCGGCCAGGCCTCGGTGGTGAGATCCTCGGAACCGGCCCGGCGTTCGTTGATGGGCTCGATGCCGAGGCTCTTGAGCACCTCGGGGGCGAGCTTGACGGCGCCACGTTCGGCGGTGCGTTCGCCGGTGAAGTCGGTGCCGAAATCGCTGCCGGGGGTCACGCCCAGCTCGAGCGTGGTCTCCCCCGAGGTCTCGCCGGTGAAGTCGATCGGGAAGCTCATGGGCAGCGCGCCACGGGCCTGGGCGAAGTCGCGCGTGCGCTCGTCGTCGCCGAAGCCGCCCTCCGACGGCGGGCGACCTCCGGGCCGCGGCTCCTCGGCTTCGAGCTCGATCCAGCCGCTGGTCTCGCTCGGCTGCTCGATCACGGCCGAGGCGGCGACCGCGTAGCCGAGCGCGCGGTGGGTCGGCCCGGTGAACCAGGTCGGCTCGCTGTCGGCGTCGAGGCCCCAACCGTCGTCGATCGACGGCTCGGGCGCGGGCGGCGGCAGGCCGCGATCGGCGCGGGGCCCGGCCATGGTCAACTCGCCACTGGCCTCGCTGTCGTCAGCCTCCGCGGATTCGGTGATCGAGACCTCGTAGTCGTCGTCATCGTCGCTGCGGGCCAGCCCGAAGGGGATGAGCATCTCGCTCATCGGCGCTGAGGTGCCTCCGGCCAGCTCGTCGTAGTTCTGGCGCACGTAGTCGACGTACCCCAGCGCGCGCGGCTCGTCAGGATCGACGGCCAGCGCTTGCTCCCACGCCAGCAGCGCGCCGTCGATGTCGCCGGCGCGGTAGCGGTCGAGTCCATGGGCGACCAGCCCGTCGATGTCGGAAGCTCCTCGCACGGTCAGGCCCCGGTCTTCGACACCACCCCGCGGAACATGTTGAGGGTGCGGCTCAACGCCTCGGTGCCCTCGGTCAAGGCTGCGAGGTCCTTCTGGGCGATGGCGGCGCGCACGCGTTCGATGACGCTGCGCGCCTTCTTGACCGCGTCCTGACCGAAGTCGGAGCCGCTGATGATGTCGGAGACGCGCGGGAAGAGCGCCTCGACCTCGTCGAGGACCTTCTCCGCGTTGTGACGGGCGCGGTCGAACTCCTGGCCGCTGCGGACCTCGACCATGTAGTCCTTGTTGGCCTCCACCATCTTCTTGAGCTCGTCCTCGGTGAGACCGCTGGTTGCGGTGACCGTGATCGACTGCTCGAGGCCGGTCTCCAGATCGCGAGCGGTGACGCTGACGATGCCGTCCGACGAGATGTGGAAGGTCACCTCGATCTCGACCTCGCCGCGGGGCGCCCGGCGCAGGCCGGTCAGCACGAACTCGCCGAGCAGTTCGTTCTCCTCGGCGCGATCGCTCTCGCCCTGCAGCACCAGGATCTTCACCGAGGTCTGGTTGTCCTTGACCGTGGTGAAGACGTGCGACTTGGAGGTCGGCACGGTGGTGTTCTGTTCGATGAGTTTGTGGAAGTACCCACCGACGATCATGATGCCCAGCGAGTGGGGGGTGACGTCGAGGAGCAGGATGTCGTGCTTCTCGTCGGTGAGCGCCGCGGCCTGAATGGCGGCGCCCAGCGCGACCACCTCGTCGGGGTGTACGCCCTTGCACGGCTCGAGGCCGAAGTACTCGGCGACCCGCTGCTGGACCAGCGGCATGCGGGTCATGCCGCCGACCAGGATGACCTCCTCGAGGTCGCCCTTGCCGATCTCGGCCTCCTCGAGCGTGCGAGCACAGATGTCGACGGTGCGCTCGACCAGATCGGCGGTGAGCTCCTCGAGCTTCTCGCGGCTGAGCGTGGTCTGCAGGTGCAGCGCCTCGTTGCGGCCGGTCGAGATGATGAATGGCAGGTTGATCTCGGTCTCGCGCACGCTCGAGAGCTCGCACTTGGCCTTCTCGGCCACGTCCTTGAGTCTCTGCAAGGCCATCTTGTCCTTGCGCAGGTCGATCTTGTGCTCGCGCTGGAAGCCGGCGACCAGCCAGTCGATGACGCGGCGATCGAAGTCCTCGCCGCCCAGGAACGTGTCGCCGGCGGTCGACATGACCTCGAAGACCCCGTTGCCGATCTCGAGGATCG